>CAZBLQ010000040.1:0-26772 GCA_964492635.1 uncultured Oleiharenicola sp. | reverse complement strand
TCTCGGGCCGGCCGGTGGTGAATTTCTCCCTGGGGTTGAGTTACGCCATCAGTGGCGAGGCGGTATGGAGTTATCATGTAATCAATCTGCTGGTCCATATTGCAACTGGCGTCGTCCTTTTCGGGGTCGTGCGGCGCACGCTGCTCCAGCCGGGCCTCGCGCCGCGATTCGGCGCCCACGCCTTCGAACTCGCCCTGCTGAGTGCGGGGCTCTGGACACTGCATCCGCTCCAGACCGAGTCGGTGACCTACATTTCCCAACGGGCGGAGGCACTGCTCGGGTTGTTCTATCTGTCCACACTGTGGTGCTTCATCCGCGCAGTCGAACCGGGAGCGGCGCCGAAGTGGTCCCGCCTGGCGTTCGTGACTTGCCTGCTGGGAATGGCGACCAAGGAGGTGATGATCTCGGCGCCACTGTTCGCCGCGCTTTATGACCGGGCGTTCGTGGCAGGTTCGTGGCGCGAGGTCTGGGCGAGACATCGGAGAATTCATCTGGCACTCGCGAGCACCTGGCTGCTGCTTGGTTGGTTTGTCGTGCAGGAAGGCGGGGCACGGGGAATGTCCGCGGGCTTCGGGCTCGGTGTCTCCTGGTGGTCCTACCTGCTGACCCAATGCGACGCGATCGTGATGTATCTTGGTCTATCGTTCTGGCCGCATCCCCTGGTGCTCGATTACGGCACCGGACTCGCCCGGTCAGTCGCGGATGTCTGGTGGCAAGCGATAATCGTGGTCGCGCTCTTTGCGGGCACGCTTTGGGCGCTGGTACGCCGGCCAGCCGTGGGCTGTCTGGGAGCGTGGTTTTTCATGATTCTCGCACCCAGTTCGAGCGTGGTGCCGCTGGTGGGCCAGACCATGGCCGAGCACCGGATGTACCTTCCGCTCGCGGCGGTCATGGTGTTCGCAGTGACTTCCACCTACCTATTTTTGGAACGGAAAGGAATGCTGCTGCTCGTGGCGGCAGCGGTCGCACTGGCGGTGACGACCGAGCGCCGCAATCAGGACTACGCCAGCACGATCAGCATCTGCGAGGACACGGTAACCAAACGCCCCGACAACGCCCGGGCGATGGCGCTGCTCGCCGATTATTGCCGCCGGGCCGGGCGGTTGGACGATGCACGCAAATGGCTCGAACGCTCGCTCGAAATCCAGCCGGGGGTGCGCCCGGTGTTGAACAACCTGGGCTATGTCTGGCAGGAGCTGGGTGAACCGGCCAAGGCGGCCGCGTGTTTCCAGCAGGCGCTGGCTCTTCGGCCGGGCGATGCCGCGACCATGAACAACCTGGGCAATGCGCTGGTCCTTTCCGGTCACGTGTCCGAAGGCATCGCCCAACTGGAGTCCGCCATGCGGGCGGCGCCGGATTCCTGGGACACGCGCTTCAACCTGGCCAGCATGCTGGCGCAATCCGGACGCCTGGACGAAGCGATGACAAATTTTGAGCAGCTGATCAGGGTGCGGCCAAACGACGCCGAGGCGCACAGCCGCTACAGCGACGCGTTGCTGGCGTCGGGACGAAAAGCCGACGCTCTCGCGCAATTGACGGAAGCGGTGCGCTTGCAGCCAGACAACGCAGACCTGCGCAACCGGCTGGGCACGGCCCTGGGCCGCGCGGGCCGCTTGCGCGAAGCGTTGCAAGAATTCGAGGAGGCCTTGAAATTGAACCCAGCGCACCAGCTCGCCGGCCAGAATGCCGCGCTCGCCCGGCGAAAGCTGGGTGGCAACTGACGCAAGCCGGAATTTACACTCCACCGGGAAACCACCTGTCCATGTATCTTGAGAAAAAAATCGTGGTCGTCATGCCCGCCTACAACGCGGCCCGGACTTTGCAACGGACCTATGACGAGGTGATGGCACAGGGCGTGGTTGACCTGGTGATTGTCGTGGACGATGGCAGCCGCGACGAGACCGCCAGACTCGCACGCCAACTGCCGCGGACCGAGGTCATCGTGCATGCCCGCAATCTGGGTTACGGCGCCAACCAGAAGACCTGCTACCGGGCCGCGCTCGCCAGCGGCGCCGACATCGTGATCATGGTGCACCCCGACTACCAGTATACGCCGCGGCTCATTCCGGCGATGGTGGCGATGATCGCCAACGGGCTTTATCCCTGCGTGCTGGGCAGCCGGATCCTCGGTGGTTACGCCCTGCGGGGCAACATGCCCTGGTGGAAATACGTGGCGAACCGCCTGCTGACGCTGGTCGAGAACATCCTGTTCGGCGCCAAGCTCGCCGAGTATCACACCGGCTACCGGGCGTTCTCGCGCGAGGTGCTGGAGCGGCTGCCCTGGCAGGAAAACTCCCACGATTTCGTCTTCGACAACCAGATGCTGGCGCAGATTCTCTGGGGCGGATACACCATCGCCGAGGTGAGCTGCCCCACCCGGTATTTTCCCGAGGCGTCCTCGATCAATTTCTGGCGCAGTGTGCGTTACGGGTTTGGCTGTCTCGGCACCGCGTTGCTTTTCCGGCTGGCGCGGTGGCATCTGGTCCGTTCCCGTTTGTTTCCCACCGCGTCGAGCGGATTAAATGGCGGCGGCCGGTGACCCACTATAGCGAACGCTCGCCTCATCCAGCCGTCAGCGATTTTCCCGCTCCGCCCGCACATGCTCGAGCGTCTCGCGAGCGGATGCATTGTTTGGATCAATTTGCAGCGCGCGCTCCAGTTGCTGCTCGGCGTCGGCCCAACGGCCGGCGAACGCAAGCGCCAGGCCAAGGTTCACGCGTGTGACTGCGGAATCCGGTTCAACGCGCAGCACCGCTTCGAATTCGCTGATTGCCTCCGCCGGGCGGTGCATCAGCAGCAGGACATTGCCGAGATTGTTGCGGGCACTCGCGTAATCCGGCTGCAGGCGCACCGCCTCGGTGTACTGGGCCACGGCCTCGGGATAACGCCGCTGGTCCGCGAAAATGTTGCCAAGGTTATAGTGGGCGTCGGGCAGGTTGCCATTCCCGCTGATCGCCGCCTCATACTGGTCCACCGCCTCGGCGTCCCGGCCCTGTTGCCGCAGCGCGTTCGCAAGGTTGACGTGGGCGTCAGGGTAATTCGGGTCCAGCCGGAGCGCCGCCTCGTATTCTGCGATCGCCTCACCGGTCCGGCCCGCCGCGTCCAGGGCGGCCCCGAGATTTTGATGCGCCCGCGGGTTGTCGGGCCGGTGTTCAACCGTATCCGTCCAGATCGCGATTAAGCTGCGATAGTCGTGGTTGCGTTCAATGGTGATAAAAATCATCCCCGCCGCCACGGGCGGGCAAAACCACCACACCCCGCGACAACCGAACCAGCGGTGCAGCGCGAGAACCGTGAGCGCGACCAGCGGAAACAGCGACAGATACATGCGATGCTCGGCCATGGTCTGGGTAACGAGCGGCACCACGCTCGAACTCGGAGCCAGCATGGCGAAGAACCACACCCCGAGGAAGCCCCACCTTGGCTTGCGCCACAGCGCCCAGCCCGTCGCACCCGCGAGCGCCAGCAGCACCAGCGCCTGCGGCCACACGACCGCAAGGCTGCGCACCACGGCCGTGCCATAGTCGAGCACCAGCGGACGCGGCCAGAACGCGAGCCGCAGATAGAGCACGATCGCCTCGCATTGGGTCAGCAGATAATGCCACGGACTCACGCCCAGCCCGAAGCCCGCCACGCCGGATCGCCGCGCATTATGCAGCACGAGCCACGCCAACAGCAGCCAGCTGGCGGCGAGACCAACATAAAGCCGCCCGCGCCGCCGCCAGGCCTCGCCAAACGTCCCGGCGATGAACGTCCGGTCGTAGAGCAGCACCATCAGTGGAGCGGTGACCATTACCTCCTTGCTGGCGACGCCGAGCAAACACGAGGCCACGGCCAGACCGTACCAGCCGCGC
The DNA here is from genome assembly GCA_964492635.1 of uncultured Oleiharenicola sp. Taxonomy (GTDB): domain Bacteria; phylum Verrucomicrobiota; class Verrucomicrobiia; order Opitutales; family Opitutaceae; genus Lacunisphaera. The sequence goes on along the minus strand of CAZBLQ010000040.1, from coordinate 22,918 downwards.
TGCTGCCACGCCGCTGACGATGGAACAGAAATCCGTCCCGCCTGATCCGCCCCACGGATCACTGCGTAAAGCGTCAACAGATAGAACAACCCCACAAGCAGCTCACTGCGCTGCACCACACAGACGACCGATTCGGTTTGCAGCGGATGCACGAGCCAGAGCAGCGCGATGGCAAAGGCGAGCGGCGTGGCGGCCGGGCTCCAGTCTTCCTGCAATCGCGCGGTCAGCAACGTGCGCCGCACCACCCCAAAAAGCACCAGGCCGGCGAGCAGATGCACCGCCGCATTGAACACATGATAACCGCGCACGTTCAGCCCGCCGATGGCATAATTCACCGCCAGGGACAGGTTGACGAGTGGCCGACCCACTGCTCCATTAGCCTGCGGCGGCGGGCTCAGAGCGGTGGCAAGCCGATGGATACTGGGATTGGCCGTGACCGCGCCGTTGTCGTCAAAGGTAAACGGGGTATCCAGACTGTTCGAGTACGCGAGGATCACTCCGACAACCAACCCGGCGAACGCGAGTGGCTGTTGCCACCACGACTGCGTGCCGGCATCCGATTTGTTGTCCATTGAGACAGTTGAAACCATCGTGATAAGTTATCAGCGGACTGACTCGCGCGCCTGCTGGAGGTTCTCGCGGAGGCTCGCGTCATCCGGGCGCAGACGGAGCGCCTCCTCGTAACATTTGACGGCCTCGCGTGCCTGCCCTTGCAGCAGATACACGTTGCCGAGGTTGGCGTGCGCGTCCGCGTCGGCCGGGGCCAGCCGGATGACAGCGCGGAAATGCTCGGCGGCCGGAGTCAGCCAGTCGCGGCGCGCGAACAGCAGACCAAGATTACGGTGTGCGGCAAGGTGATCGGGGGCCAGTCCCAAGGTTTTCTGGTACTGGCGTTCCGCCTCTGCCAGTTGTCCGCCCTGCTCCGCCACACGGGCGAGTTGATAGTACGCATCGGGTAAATCCGGGTTCAGCTGCAAGGCCGCTCGCAGATGCATCACCGCCTCAGCGGGCCGGCCCAATTCGATCAGGGCCACGCCGAGATCGTAGTGCACATCGGCTCCCGGCCTGAGGCGCAGGGCCGCCTCGTACTGCGGGACAGCTTCGGCCGCCCGTTGCACCTGCATCAAAGCATTGCCCAGATTCAAGCAGGCATCGGCGTGACCGGGGGCCAGCCGCACCGCGGCTTCAAACTGAGCGATGGCGTCCACCGCGCGTCCCTGATCAAGCAGGGCCACGCCCCAATTGTAGCGCGCGGAAACATAGCCGGGCTGAAGTTCAACCGCCCGGGCAAAGTGCCGGTTCGCCTCCTCCGCGTTGCCCTGCTGCTGCAAGGCCCACGCGAGGTTGTTGTGCGCCCGGGCGTTCGCCGGATACTTGGCCACAGTGTCATTCCAGATCACCACGCCATCGCGATAGTCGTGATTGCGGCTGGCGGTTAGAAATCCAAACACGACGGCAACAGTGGCCAGCAGCGCCGTAGTGCGCCAGCCGCCCCGCTCATAGGCCGCCAGGACGACCAGCCCCACGACTCCCGCCAAAGGCAGATACATACGGTGCTCCGCCATGGTTTGCGTCACCAAGGGCACGACGCTCGAGCTGGGAGCGAGAATGACAAAAAACCACGCACCGGCAAAGCCAAGGACCGGCTGGCGCACCAGCGCCCAGACGGTCCCGGCCAGCAACGCGACCACGCAGATCCCCTGCCACCAGACATCCGCCACCGATTGAACGACCGGTGTGCCGTAATCGAGCACCAGCGGATTCGGCCAGAACGACAGCTTAAGATAAAGAAGCACCGCCTCACTTTGCTGCAGCAGATAATTCCACCAGGAAATTCCAAGGCCGAACCCCGCCGCGACGCCGCGCCCACCACCTTCCCTCAGCACGAGCCAGCCCAGCAACAGCCAGGTAACAGCAAGAGCGAGATAATAGCCCCGGTGCTGGCGCAACCCGGCGGAAAAACTCCCCGCGGCAAATGTTCGGTCATACAACCAGACAATGACGGGAGCCGTCACCATGACCTCCTTGGTGCCCATCCCAGCGAGGCAGGACATAACCGAAAAAGCAAACCAACCCCGCCGCGACGGTGCGGCGACAGCCTCGGCACCCCGAATGAAACCGTATAACGTCAGCAAATAAAAAAATCCGCAAAGCGATTCCGTGCGCTGCGCGATGCAGACAACCGATTCGGTCTGGAGTGGATGCAGCGCCCAAAGCAGCGCCACCAGAAACGCGAGCGATGGCGCTGCCGCGCCAAAGCGCCTGCCCAACAGCGCCCCGGACAATGTGCGCCTCACAATACCCAGCAAGGCAAGCGCCGCCAGCGCATGAATCGCCACGTTGAGGGCGTGGTAGCTCCAGACCCTCTCGCCGCTGACGGCATGATTGACCGCAAAGGAGATATTCACGACCGGACGGCCGGTGGTAGTGCTGCCGTCGGACGGTGGGCTCAGGACCGCCCATGAGCCGAGGTGCCGGATCGTCGGATTGTCCAACACCGCCCCGGTGTCGTCGAACAGGAAGGGTGCCCCCAGACTGTTCCAATAGGCCGCCACGACGGCACCGATGAGTACAGCCACCACGAACCATCGCTGAACGGACGGTCCCGATTCGCCTCGCATTGCCGTAACTGAAGCCATGGTCAAACAGACTAAGGGACTTCGGCCGCCGGCAGTCAATCGCACCTGCAGTTGCGGTCCGTTGGGGAGAAATCTGGACGAAAAAAAGCTCCCTCTTGGTGGAGGGAGCTTGAGAACTGATTCGTTGAGTCAGAACTGACTCGGCAATTGACTCAGAAGGTGAAGGTCGTCGTCAGGACGAACTGCCGCGGATCAATAATGCGGAACGACCAGGGCGTGCCATCAAAGTTGACCGCGGTCGGCTGCAGATGACCGCCTTCAAACACCGAGTAAACGTTGAGCTGGACTTTCAGGCCGATCTTGTCGTTGAAGACTTTGCGCTGATAGCCCAACCACACGTCGGTGAAATAATTGGCCTTGTCGTAGATGGGCCGGGTGATGTCGGCAAAATTGATGACACCGGGCGCGTTGACCGGATCGTTCACCTTGCCGTAATAGCCGATGAGCGATTTCGATTCATAGCGCTGACTGCCACCGATGGAGAAGCCCTTCAGCTTGCCCTTGTTGAAGATATAGTTGGTGAGGATGCCGGCGTGGTATCTCCGCTGTTCGCTCTGGTCCGCACCCTGCAGGGCCTTGGCGAGCGCCACTTGCGAGGCGACGACATTGTTGAAATAGGCCGAGGGGCTGGTATTGCCGGTTGCATCGGTGATCTGGGCCACGTTGGTGAAGCCGTAGCCCGTCCAGAAGTTCTTCAGTGAATATTTCACGCCACCACCGTCGGTGAAATCGGCAATTTCCGGTGCCACGTTCTGCGTTGTCCAGACGGGCATACGTACGGCCAGCCAGGCGTCGTATTGCGGCGCGATGACGTCATATGAAGTCCGCTGCCGGTCGCCGGTGACCTTGATCGTCCAGTTCGGCAGCGGGTTATAGGTGAGTTGCAACTCCATGCCATTCGCCGTGCTGTTTTGCGTGCCACCGACGGGCAGACCGGCGTAGTAGTTGAAGGGCAGGTGAATCAGGTCGTAGATCTTCTGCTGGTTGACCGGATCGCTGACATTGTTGGCCGCGTCGGTATTCCAGTTGGTGAGGACTGTGTTCGCGCCATTGCGGATACGCTGCACGGCGCTGGCCCACGCCAGACCAGTCGTGGTGTCCGAATAGGCCAGCCGCCCCAAGAGGGTGCCGGCGGCATCGGTGCGCTCGTTGGTCGTTGACTGGTGATACCAGTTAAGCCGGACCACGAGTTTGTTCTTGAAGAGATTGAAGCCGACACCGAGATCCTGACCCTGGCCCGTCGGTTTGCCCAGTGGCTTCTTGAAGTAGTCGGTCTGGAACGTGGCCGGCGGATTGAAGTTGGCGGATTTGTTGGAATAGAGCGTAAATCCGTTGAGCAATTCCGACGCGAATGAGTCGCTGCCGCCGCCAAGATGCTGCACAAAATCCCAATCCTTGAACGGCCGGAAGGCACCGCCATAGGTTTTGGTCGCACCACTCAACTCATCCCAACGCCACCAACGGCTCATAACCGCGTCACGATTGATCAGGCCGGTAAAGCCGTTGGTATAGGCTTGGGCGTTGGTCATCGCCGGCGCATAAGTCACGCCATTGACATCGGTCAAGGCGCCAGTCGACGTGATGCGCGCCCGGTATTTATCGTAACGCCAGCCGAGGGTGGTGACGAGCCGGTCTTCGAGCCAGTTGCTTTGCGCCGCCAGGGTCAGGCTATTCACCTGGCGTTGGGTCTTGAAGCTGCCCGCCGCCGAGAAGAGGGCTTGTTCGACCACGGTGTCATTCTGAAATGCACCGCTCGTGTAGTTGTACACCTGGACTTGGGAAGCAAACGGCGCGTTCCATCCCTGATTGCCCCAGAAGCCGCTGGAGTGGGTGACCGTGGCCTGCGGGTCACCGGGGCTGGCCAGGTAATATTTGCGCATGAGCGTGAGCCCGTTCAAGGCCAGTTGCTGACCAGCAAGATTCAAGTTTGGCACAAAACGCAGTTTGGCATCCGGATCACCATCTACAAATCCGTTGCGCCAGCGTTCGATCGACCTGATCGAGGTCTGCCGGGAGCCAAAGGCGAGCAGACGGTGCCGGCCCAGCCATTTGACGAAACTGTTCTCCCGGGTAAAATCCAGATTGTACGCGAGCATCACCCGGAAATTGTCATCCGTCTGGGGAGTGTAGAAGGTGTCCACGCCACCACCGACACCTTCGGAAATAAACGGCAGGCCAAAATAGGGGTTAGTCGTGCCATCTATCCGTTTGGTATTGGTGTCGATCTGAATCGTGTTACCCGTGAGCTGACCCTCGGTGTAATTTTCCACGGAATTGATATCCTGCCGGAACCAGCCCGCGCTGAAGAAAAGGTCCGGCGTGATCTGTTGCTCGATCTCGATATTGTAGTTGGAGGTGCGATACTGGCCGAAATTGGTTTGAATGTCGTTATATTTGGTCCAATCGTAGATCGCCTTGTTGGTAACCCCGGGGATCTGGTAATTGCCGTAGGGGACACCATTGACCATTCCGTAGGTTATGTTATTAACGAGCTTCAAGGGAAGCGCGACGTTCGAAGAACTCCACTGGCGGTCGTAAAGAAGAAACCGCGGATCGTTGGCCAACCAGCCTGCCGCAGTAAACGATTGGAGCACTTGTGCCGGGTTGGATTGCACCGAGGCATAGCTGACTCCCGCGACCAACGGCTCGCGATTGAAGTAAAGAACCGAGTTGCCATTGTCGATTTCGCGCAGGGGCCGGCCAGTGTCCTCAAACTGGATGTTCGTCAAAAACTGAGGATTTACTTTGGTGTTCGGAGGATTCGTCGTCAGGAAATAGCTGCTTGGCACGGAAGCACCGACCAAGTTGCCCGCGACATAACCGGGCGAATTCGAGTTAGCCACATAGGGGCCGTAGGTTTGTCCACCGTCCAGATTCGTGATCATGCGGGTCGTCGGATCATAGGCCGGACGGCCGCCCTGCAGCCACGGAGTGACAAAATCGCGGGGGGTGAGGGAATTCGGCCGGTTGGCGTCTTCCTGGTAATTTTCTGCGGACGCCCGGATCACGGTGTTCTTGAAAGGCTTGTAGGTGAATGCCCCGTATTCGCGGCGGTTGAGATCCCGCGACGGCTTGCGCTGGAACTGCTCATTGTCGTACAAAAACGCCCCGTAGATGGCCAGTTTGTCCTGGATCAGGACGCGGTTGATGTTGAGGGAAGTGCGAAATGAACCATTGTTATCAGTGCGCGCCTGAACCTGGTTCGAATCGCGATCCAGATCCGCCTTGGCGGTCGACTGATTGACGATGCCCGAGGGAGCACCGAGACCGAAAAGCAGGGCGTTCGGACCGCGGGAAATTTCGATCGACTCGGTGTTGTAGGAGTCGAACGGGATGCGGTTACTCGTCGGGTAATAATTGATCGACGAATCCGGCGTGCCGATGCCGCGGATGCGGTTGGCCTGGGCGTTGGTGGTCGTGTTGCCGTTGTTGCCAAGGGTATAGCCACCGATGGCGTCCTTCGCGGTGGAACGGTCCGTGATCACCGGCGTGTAGGTGTTCGAGCCCTCGGTGCCCGCTTCATACCGGAAGACATCATTGATATCGCGTGAACCGGTGTCGTCCAACTGCTGCTTGGTGACGATGGTGATTGATGCGGCCAAGTCACCGAGGTTTGTTTTCATACGGCTGCCCGCCAGGGTGTTCTCGGCAAAATAGCCCGAGTCCTTGGACGAGGTGACCGTAAACGGCGACAGATGGACCACATCGTCCTTCTTGGGTTCGTCGGCAGGTTTATCGGCTGTCTGTGCGGAACAAACGGTGGCGGTCAGTATCGCGAACAACGGCACCAGCAGGTGTCGGACTCCCAAATGGAGCGGAGGTGTTTGTGAGGTCATGGTTTCTCGGGGTGGTGAGGGTGTGCAGTGAGGTAGGTTAAACGAAAGCGCCAAGAAGGCCTTTAAGGCCGGGAAAGGGTCAAGACAGTGGGGTACAACGCTCTAATAGCCGGAAGGCAGGGGTGGGAACGATTTCTAGGAAACAGCTTAATCGCCTTCCGGGGTGTCATACAATGGGGCACATCTCAGACAGTCCGAAATAAACCGGAGGCGCAGAAAAAATGACCGGCACCACCCCGGACATCCGGCAGATTTGCGATCGGGAAGCAGGTTGAAATCATCATTGGTTCAAACGCGCCCGGCGTGGGGCGCCACCAGAAAACCAGAATCGGCGAGCGACTTTTGCGTGGCAAACGCCCGACGCAGGGCCGCGTCCAGGCCGCGTACTCCGGCTACCGCTGTCGGGCTGCCGTTATCCGCTGACCACTGCACTGATTCGGCAGGAAAATTGTGAATCGGAGTTTTCCGGTGGATAGCTTCGATGACCGCGGTGTGCCGGCTGGCCAGCTCGGATGTGCAAACCGGAAAATCCGGTTCATGCAGGCGGTGCAACACGGCCGACATCATTGAACGCCGCGTGGCGGTCGTGTCCGGCATGGCCCGGCGGTGCAGTTGTCCGCGCGTGTCGCGGAGCAAGGCTTCGTTTTCATAACGCCACCAAGCAGTGCCCCTGCTCCCGTGGATGATGATTTCCGGTTCGAGTGCCTCGAGGCAGGCATGGCTGGCACCGAACCAAAGCCGGATGCCGGCGGGCGTGTGCAAGGTCACTACGCCGGTGTCGAAACTTTCTATCTCGTGGGCGCGGAAAAGTTCCACGCCGTCCACCGTGGCCTCGGCCGCCGAGTCCGGTCCCGGGCCGGCAAAAAGCAGGCTGAGCATGGCAAAATGGGCAAAAGCATTGTTGAGAGGCGAGTCATACACGGGCACCCCGCCGACCTGCAGTCGTCCGGCCCAGTTGTTGCGCGTGTAATAGGAGCGCTCGCGCGGCCAGATGCCCATGAAGCTCACCGATTGGATGTCGCCGATGGTTCCCTTCACCAGCTCGGACTTAAGCCAGGCGGTGGCGGGTTCGTAGTAGCCCTGAAAGCCCACGGCCACAAAACGGCCGGTCTCCCGTTCGGCCTGCCGGACCGCCGCCACCTCCGCGAGCGAGCCAGCGAGCGGTTTTTCGACCAGGACATTTGCGCCTGCGCGCAGGGCAGCGATGGTCATGCGGGCATGCCAGTGGATGCCGGTGGGAATCAGGCAGAGGTCGATGGTCCCCTTGTGTCGCTCCAGCATTTCCTCGTAACCAAGATGAATGTCACAGCCATGAGCGCGCAATTCCGCGATGTTGTCCGTCTCGTCCTCGGGGTTGATCACCACAGCCGCGACAAGGTCGAGCTCGCCCCGATCCCGGCATTCGCGCGCCAGTTGCAAATGGATGCGACCGTAACCGGAAATGCCAATCAGGGCGAGGCGCGGGCGCTTGGAGCCAGAGGTCATCGGGCAATGGCGTGGAACAATTCAACCGCACCGCGAAATCCTCTCGGCCATCTGCCCCGCCGTGAGGGCGGGCCGCCAGCTGGCTGATGCAGCCGCATCACTTCACGGGACAGGGACCATCCTGGGTTCACAAGAGTAGAAAAATAATGGAGTGGTATGACTTGCGCGGCTTTGGAGCCAGGGCCGTGCCGGGAAAAACGCAAACTACCGGGTGGACCCCACGTGGCCATTCGTCCCCCTCTTGACAGTCCGAGTTGTGCCGCGTTGCGCAGCGGCGCAATTCTTCATCTTCTCCCACTCCCCCTCCCGTAATCAGAATCAGTCGACTTTGTCCATGGTCAGCTTCGTCCTATTCATTTCCCCGGATGCTTTCCATTGCTTCGCGGCGCGCTGATGCTCTGTGACGCACCCCATCGTTTTCAATCATCCTCATCCCTCTGCTTCACCTCGCAAAATGTCTGTCCCCCTCGTCCCCGTGTTCAAACCGCACCTTCACCACCTCGTCCTGTCCGTCCTGCTGTTGTCCACTCCGGGTTTCGGCCAACCTTCCGCGCCGGCTTCCGGCACCCCACCTGTTGCTCCCGCTGCCGCATCGTTTGTCCCCGCACCGGCGGGACCGCCTTCACCCCCGGTCATCAACTCCGGCCGCACGCCTCCGGCCTATCCCCTGCCCTATGCCCCGGCCCGACCGGAGGAGATCAAAGCCGTGCTCGACCGTGTGCTCGCCTATCTTGAGAAGGCCAGCCCCGTTCGCATCATCAACCGTGATACCAAGGAAACGGTCACGGACCTTACCAGGCTTCCGCCGAACGCCGGACTGGACCGCACAGACTTCCTACTGACCAGTTACGAATGGGGCGTCACATATTCCGGCATGCTCCAGGTCGCGGCGGTCACCGGCGACCAGCGTTACACCGACTACACCGCCGGTCGGCTCGGAGCCATCGCGGCCCTCGCGACCCACCTGAAAAATCAGCCGCCCGGCGCCGAGCCGCCGGGACCGCAGCGCATGCTGGCGCTTCGCTCCGTCCTTGCCCCGCGCATGCTCGATGATAGCGGAGCCATGTGCGCCGCCATGATCAAGGCCAGCCGCGCCGGTGTCCATCCCGTCGAACTCCGTCCGTGGATTGACAACTACATGAGCTGGATCTCGAGCGGCCAGTTCCGTTTTTCCGACGGCACGCTCGCGCGCCAGCGTCCGCTCGCCAATTCGCTCTGGCTCGACGATCTCTACATGAGCGTGCCTGCCCTGGCCCAGATGGGCGCGCTCACCGGCGACCGGAAATATTTCGATGATGCGGTGAAACAGATCCTGCAGTTCTCCGCGCGCATGTTCGTCCCCGAAAAAGGCCTCTACCGGCACGGCTGGGTGCAAGACATGGAGCCGCACCCGGCGTTTCATTGGGGCCGGGCGAACGGCTGGGCGGTCGTGGCCATGACCGAGTTGCTTGAGTTGCTGCCGGAAGACCACCCCGGACGCGCCGCGGTGCTCGGACAGTTCCGCGCCCATGTGCGCGGTCTCGCGCAATATCAGGACAGCGGCGGGCTCTGGCACCAACTGCTCGACCGGCCTGATTCCTACCTCGAAACTTCCGCTTCCGCCATGTATGTCTACGCCATCGCGCACGGCATCAACCGCGGCTGGCTCGACGGGTTCGCGTACGGTCCGATGGTTTCAATCGCCTGGAATGCCGTGGCGCAAAAGGTCAACGCCGGAGGCCAGGTCGAAGGCACGTGCGTCGGCACCGGGATGGGTTTCGAGCCGACCTTCTATTATTACCGGCCGGTCAGCGTTTATGCCGCGCACGGCTACGGGCCTGTGTTGCTCGCCGGCGCTGAGATGATTGCCCTTCGCCAGGGCCGGGGCCAGCAACTCGCAATTGGCGACGGGAGTCTCCAGTTCGGCCCATCGCCTTCGCACTTCTAATCAGCAATGAAAGCCGGCCGACCGCTCTTCGTCTCCACCGCGTTATTGGCCGTGCCACCGCTGCTTCGCAATCCTGCCCCTGCATCGCCATGAAGCTCGCGTTCAGGTCGGCCCTCTTGCTCGTCTCTTGGGGAATTGCCCATGCGGAAACCTCCACACCGGGTGTATTCCGGTTTAGCCTGCTACCCAAGGCATTCACGGCCAACCCGAACATGGAAATGACGGCGTTCACGGAATTCACGGATTACGGCCGGACGCTGCCCGCGGTGTCACCCCAACAGCCCGTCTATTACGTTGTCCACGACAAAGGATTTCAATCCATGGGGCTGCCGGTGGGAGGCGAACATCCGCCGGTGCCGGCCGAACTTGAACGCATCCTGCAACAATCGCTGATGGAACGCGGTTTTCTGCCGGCGGAGGGCAGCATTCATCTGCCGACACTCGCCCTCATCTTTTATTGGGGATCGCACAACGCCATTGCCATCGATGACGGGCTCGCAAGGTTGTTTCCCGAAATGCGGCGGCAATACATCATCGAGCGGGCCACTCTGGTCGGTGGCCCGGCCTACGCCCGCCAAGTGACCGAGCGCCTGAGTTACGGGCTGGGGGCGCGGGATTATTCCACCAAGCAACGGTACCTCTTCTATCAGGCGGATCATGACCTGTACTACGTGGTCGTTTCGGCTTACGATTACGGCTTCCTGGCTCACAATCAACCGCGACTGGCCTGGCGTACGACCATGACTGTGAATGCCCAAGGTGTGTCCATGCAACAAACCCTGCCGCCGTTGATCCAGATCGCGGCGGAATATCTCGGCCGCCCCACCGACGAAGCCGTGGCCTTGCAGCGCAAGGTCCGGTCCGGCACCGTCTCCCTCGGTCCGCTCCACGTCGTCGAAGAAAATGTCACCATGCCTCACTCCGCCCCGGACAAGTAACTCCCCATGAAACACCGCGCTCATATTCTTTCCGTCGCTCTCACCCTGTGCCTGTGCGCCGGCAGCGCTTTGGCCCTGGAGAAACCGGAACACACGTACAAGGTCTTCCAGTTTCCCGCCGACAAGATTCCACGCATTGACGGCAACACCGATGACTGGGCCATGGTGCCCGAGAGCTATGTGGTCGGCACCGACCAGCTGTGGGACGACTCGAAAAAACACCCCGCGCCCGACCCCAAGACCCTCGATGTCCGCGTCCGGGTTGGCTGGGTCAAGGGCCTCAACCGGCTTTATTTTCTCTACGAGGCCTACGACGACTACTGGGACTTTGCCCGCCCCGACCTGCACAACGACACCTTTGAGATCATTGTCGACGGCGACGCTTCCGGCGGCCCGCTAATCGACAAGGGCCACAAGGAATTCTGGACCCCCGACCGGGTCGGCGTTGCCGCCGCCGCTCCGGACGACCGCATCAGCGCGGACGATGCGCACTGGGCCATCCATGGCGTGCATGCGCAGAACTACCATATCTTCACGCCCGCGGTGAACAAGGACTGGTGCATGGCTTGGGGCGCGCCGACCTGGATCAAGGAGCTGCCATGGGCCAATGCCGCCTATTCGTTCAACTTCAAGCCGGGCGAACCCGGCCGATTGGTGCTCGAGTTCTGGATCACGCCCTTCGATTACGCGGGGCCCGAGGGACCGCAGCGCGCGGTCGAGTCCGTCCTCAGCGAAAACAAGATCATCGGGCTGTCCTGGGCCGTCCTCGACTACGACGATGTCAACGCCCCGGGGAAAAGCGGCTTCTGGAGTCTCTCCACCACCCACACAATGTATGGCAACGCCGCCGAGCTTTGCGCGTTCCGCCTCATGCCACTCGAGCCTGCGCTGCAAAAGAAGCTCGAAGCCCAGTGGACCTGGAAAGTGGTGGACATGGACCGCCGGCTCGTTGCCTTCAAGGACCTCTCGGTCGGCACCATCACTTCGTGGAAATGGGATTTTGGCGACGGCGCCAGCTCGACCGAACAGCACCCGCAACACATCTACGCCAAGCCTGGCAACTATGTCATCATCCTCGATATCTCCGGACCGGACGGCACCTCCCGCCGCGCCAAAGTCTGGGACGTGCAGCTCAAATAATCATACCCCATGAAAACCCGCCTGCTTCTGCTGTGCGTGCTGGCCGCCGCACTCCTGCCCCCGGTTCGTGCCGCTGCTCCGGCCAGTCCGCCGCTCCCGAAACTGGAAAAGCGCGGCGCCGCCACGCAGCTCATCGTCGACGGCCAGCCCTGGCTCATCCGCGGTGGTGAAGTCGCCAACACCGCCTCTTCCAGCCTGCCGTACATGGACACGGTCTGGCCGAAACTGACCCGCCTCAACCTCAACACCGTGCTCGTTGCGGTGGCGTGGGCTTGGGTCGAGCCTGTCGAGGGCAAGTTCGATTTTGCCCTTGTTGATGGACTGCTCGCGGGCGCCCGGTCGAACAACCAGCGCATCGTCTTCCTGTGGTTCGGCAGTTGGAAGAATGGGCTCTCCAGTTTTGTCCCAACCTGGGTCAAGGCCGACCAGGCGCGTTTCCCCCGCGTGAAGATCGCCAGTGGCCGGTCCGTGGAAATCCTCACGCCGCTCAATGAGGCCGGGCTCGCCGCAGACACCCGCGCCTACGTCAAATTCATGGAGCACCTCGCCCAGGTGGACCCACAGCGCACCACGCTGATGATCCAGATGCAGAACGAAGTCGGTGTCATCGGCGACTCGCGCGACCGCGGCGACGCCGCCAATGCCGCGTTCGCCGGTCCGGCGCCGGCCGAGTTGTTGCAGTATCTCGTATCGCACAAGGACAATCTCACCCCGGATCTGGCCAGACTCTGGAACGCCGCAGGAGCAAAGAACACCGGCACATGGACGGAAGTTTTCGGCTCAGGTCCCGCGACTGACGAAATCTTCATGGCGTGGAATTACTCGCGTTACATGGGCCACATCACCACCGCCGGCAAGGCCGTCTACCCACTTCCGGTTTTCACCAACACCTGGATCGTCCAGCCCGAGGACAAAGGCCCGGGCGACTATCCCAGTGGTGGCCCCGAACCCCTGACCCTCGACATCTGGAAGGCTGGCGCGCCGTCCATCGATCTCAACTGCCCCGACGTCTACCTGCCCAACTTTGACGAGTGGATCGCGCGCTACCACCGCCCGGGCAATCCGCTGTTCGTCCCCGAATCGCGTGGTGACGCCGGCGGAGTGGCCAACGCCTTCTTTGCGATCGGCGCGCACAACTCGATTGGTTATTCGCCCTTCGGCCTGGACAACACCGGCCGGCTTGTCGCGTTGCGTCCCGCTCCCGGTGCACCGCAGCCCACCGATCTGGAAAATCTCCCGCTCGCCAGAGGCTATGCCATGCTGCGCGATCTCGCTCCGCTCATTCTCCAGCATCAGGCCGACGGCACGATTGGCGCAGCCTGGTTGAACAAGACGAAGACGTCTCAGGAGATTTCCCTCGGTGATTACACCGTAAAGGTTGAGATACGCCGCAGTTCCCGTGACCAAAGTCTTCAGACTGAACTCGGCTATGCCCTCCTGCTCGCGCTCGGTCCGGATGACTTTCTCGTCGGTGGCACCGACGTGCAGCTCACGTTCACGCCGCACACGCCGGGCGACCCCATTGCCGGCATCGCGGACGCGGAGACTGGCAGCGTCAAGGAAGGACAGTGGGGGCCGGGGCGCAAGATGAGCGGCGACGACATCCTGTTGAACTATCACCTCGCCGAGCAATCCGCCGTCAGCCAGTCGGGCAGTGGTTTGCGCTTCGGGCCCGACGGTCCGACCCTCCAGCGGGTGAAGCTCTACCGTTATCACTAAGCCGCCCATACGTTTTGTTTCCGCTTTTTTCACCGGCTTGGCACTGTGGCTGGCCGGGATTGCGCCTGCCTTGGGCGCCGTCAAGGAATTGAATGTGCGTGATTACGGGGCCAAGGGCGATGGCACGACTCTCGACTCGCCTGCGATCAATGCCGCCATTGCCGCGACTGGCGTTGGCGGTGGAATCGTGCGGTTCCCTGCGGGCCGATACCTGAGCTACTCGATCCGTTTGAAAAGCCACCTCACGCTGCAGCTTGATGCCGGTGCCGTGCTCGTCGCCGCTGATCCCGCCACTGGCTCCGGGACCTACGATGCAGCCGAGCCGAACGAATGGGACCAATACCAAGACTTCGGCCACAGCCACTGGCACAACAGCCTCATCTGGGGCGATGGGATCGAAGACGTGGCCATTGTCGGACCCGGCCTGATCGACGGCACCAAGGGCCTGGTGCGCTTCGGTCCGCCGCCCCGCCGGCCCGCTCCGGCCAAGGGAGCACCGGCGACCCCTCCCACCGGGGAACCACCCGGTGTGTCGCCGGGCCAGTTTCCGCACCGCAACATGGATGGCCTCGGCAACAAGGCCATCGCGCTGAAAAACTGCCGCCATGTCACACTGCGCGACTTCTCCGTGCTCAACGGCGGCCACTTCGCGCTCCTCGCCACCGGCGTTGACCATCTCACCATCGCCAATCTCAAGGTGGACACCAACCGCGACGGATTTGACATCGATGCGTGCCGCAACGTCCGCGTTTCGGATTGCCAGGTCAACTCGCCCAACGACGACGCCATCGTCCTCAAAACGAGCTTCGCACTCGGCACCGCGCGCGCTACTGAGAAAGTGCTCATCACCGGCTGCCATGTCAGCGGCTACGACGCCGGTTCGCTACTCGACGGCACGCTCAGGCGCACGATGGAACGGGCGCCCGACCGTGATGGCCCGACCGGCCGCATCAAGCTTGGCACCGAATCGAACGGTGCGTTCCGGGACATCACCATCAGCAACTGCGTGTTTGAGCGCTCCCGTGGGCTGGCCATTGAGAGCGTTGACGGCGGGATCATTGAGGATGTCACCGTCAAAAACCTCACGATGCGGGAAATCGTCAATTCGCCCATTTTCCTACGGCTCGGCAACCGGGCGCGCGGTCCGGCGGGCACTCCGGTCGGCGCCATTCGCCGGGTGAAGATCAGCGATGTCACCGCGCAGGACGCCGACGCGCGCTATGCCTGCGTGCTGCTCACCGGCCTGCCCGGCCACGCCATTGAAAATGTGACGCTCAACAACATCACCATCGTCGCCCGTGGCGGGCTCAGTCCGGCAGTGGTCGCGGAGCAACCGGCTGGGTTGGTGAATCCCTTCTTTCTCCGCGGTCAACCCGGTGCCACAGGTCCGCGCGAACCACTGGCCGTGCCGGAACGCGAGAACGGTTACCCCGAACCCAGCATGTTCGGGCTGCTGCCCGGCAGCGTCGTTTACGCCCGGCACGTGCTGGGCCTGAAGGTGAATTATTTCACCGTGAGTTTCACCCAGCCCGACACCCGCCCGCTCGTCGTGCTCGATGACGCCGCCAGCGTTAAATTCGATCACTTCCAGGCGCCCCGCCCCGCCAGCGGCGCCGCCTTCGTGCTGCGCAGTGTCCGCGATTTTAAAGTCAACCGCAGCCCCGGTGTGCCCGACACGCGTCAGGCCGCCGCCGGCGATCTCGACTTTTGATTTCCTCATGAAAAACCACCTCATTCTTCTCGCCACCGCCACCGCACTGCTTTCCCTGCAGGCGCCTGCCGCCGATATGTTCGTCTATTTTGGTTCCCACAGCCCCCGCCCCGGCACCGGTTTTTCGCTCGCCCATTTCGACACCGACACCGGCGTCCTGACCAGGCCGGAATTCGTCCTCGAGGCGAAGGAGCCCGCGTATTTCATCATCCATCCCGACGGCCGCCTGCTCTACACCTGCAACTCCGGCTCACCCGGGGGCGTTTCCGCCTATGCGATCGAACCGCACACAGGCCGGCTCACGCTGCTAAGTCACGTGTTGGCGGGCGGGGTGGACACAAGTTATATCAGCCTCGACCGGACTGCGCATTACGCCCTCGCCGCCAACTATGACGGTGGCAACATCGCCGTCTTCGCGCTCAAACCCGACGGCACCATCGGCGACTACACGGCTTTCGTGCAGCACACCGGCCGCAGCACAAACCCCCAGCGCCAGACCCACGCCTACGCCCACTCGATCATCACGGATCCCTCCAACCACTTTGCCCTCGTCGCCGACCTCGGTGTGGACAAGTTGTTTGTCTATCACTTCGACGAAAAGACCGGCTCGCTTGCACCGAATACTCCGGCGTTCGTCAGCATCGCACCCGGCTCTGGTCCGCGGCACGTGAAGTTCCACCCCAATGGCCGCTGGGTTTACCTCATCAATGAAATCGCCAGCACTGTGGTCGCCTTCAATTGGGATGGCACGAACGGCACGCTGGCCGAATTCCAGACCATCTCCACCCTGCCCGCCGGCTATGCCGGTACGAGCACCTGCGCCGAGTTGGAAGTGCATCCCAATGGAAAGTTTCTCTATGGCTCCAATCGCGGCCACGACAGCCTTGCCGTCTTCGCCATCGACGCCGCCACGGGCCGGCTGACGCCGGTCGAACACGTCCCGAGCGGCGGCAAGACGCCGCGCAACTTCGCCTTTGATCCCACGGCGCACTGGATCATCTGCACCAACCACGGCAGCGACAACGCGGTCGTCTTCCGCGTCGACGAGAACACCGGCCGCCTGACCCGCACCGGTGATCCCGTCTCCATGCCTGGACCCTTCTGCGAACGTTTCCTGCCTGTCCGTTGATGCGCATTCCGATGAATGCGAATCCACCTGCAGCCACGCCCCCTCTCTCCGCCTCCAAGACCGGCTGTACCCGCGCCGCTTTCCTGCGCCGCAGTGCCCACGGTCTTGGCGCGCTCGCGCTGCTGTCCGCCGGCCCGTTGAAATCCCTGGCCGGGCCGGTTGCTTCCCTGCCCACAACCCCGGAACAAAGCCCGGTCTTCGACCTGCGCGAATTCATCCACTGGATCACGGCTGAATTCGAACCGTCAGTCCGCCTGCCGGGCGGCGCCGGCCGCTATGCCCGTGCACCCGGCGAGACCGCGCCCGAGCTTTACGGTGTCGCCGACATGGCCTGCATCCTCCACACGCTCGGCGAGCTGCGGCCGTCCGAGCAGGAGCGCACCGAATGGGCCGCCGCCTTCCAGTTGTTCCAAAATCCCGACACCGGCTGGCTCATAGAAAAGTCCCCCACCCACGCGCCGCTGCACAACACTGCCTTTGCGCTGGCCGCGATGGAGCTGCTTGATCTCGCCCCGCAGCATCCCGTGCGGATGGGCCCCGAATATGCCGACGGCCGCGGATTCCTAAACACGCTCAATTGGCGGACGGCTGTTTATTCCGAAAGCCACAAGGGCGCCGGCATCGGCTCCATCTATGTGCTGGTGCCGTCGCTGGGCACGGCTGGATGGTTCGCGGAATATTTTGCCGCGTGCGACAGCCTCTTCGATCCGCACAACGGCCTGATGGGCGTGGATAAACCGCCCGGCGGCGATGCCGACCAGATCGGCGGCACATTTCACTAGAGTTTCCTCTACCAGCATTTCAACCGTCTCATGCCTTATCCCGAGCAGCGCATCGACACGGTCCTGCGCCTGCAGCAGACGGATGGTTACTGGATGGCCGACAATCATCTCTGGATGACCCTCGACGCGATTTATCTGATGACCCGCACGCTGCGGTATTGTCCGCACCGTTTTGACGACGTGCGCGGCGCCGTGCGGCGCATCATGGGCATCCTGATGCACGACCTCTACAGTCCCGCCGGCCGCAAAACCGCCCTCTCGCCCAATCTTCCCGTTCACTCGGTGACGGCCGCGATCAGCATCGCCGCGGAAGCCCAGCAATTTCTCGGCGCCGGCGAGGTCATCACCGAACGACCGCTCAAGCTCGTGCTGGATCGCCGGCCGTTCATTTAGCCGCCACCTTTGGCTGCAAAGACTCCCGCCTCATGCCTCCGCTTCGCACTTTCCGTTTTTTTCTCGTGCTCCTGTCAGGCGGGTGGCTGGTCGCCGGCGCCGCGCCATCCGACAGGTTCAGCGCCGTCCCCGCAGCCATCCAGCCCTTTGTCGACAACGGCGAAATCTCTGGCGCGGTAATGCTCGTCGCCACGAAGGACCATGTGCTGCATCTTTCTGCTGTCGGGCGCAGCGATCTCTCTTCCGGCCGGAAAATGGAGACCGAAGACCTCTTCTGGATCGCCTCCATGAGCAAACCCGTTACCGCTGCCGGCATCGCACTGCTGGCCGACGAGGGCAAACTGACCTTCGATGATCCGGTGGAAAAGTATCTGCCGGAATTCCGCAACCAGTGGGTTATCCAGGAACAGACCCCGGACCGGCGAGTACTGGCCAAGGCCACCCGGCCGGTCACCCTGCGCGATCTGCTTACCCACACCAGCGGACTGGGCGAATACCCGGTGACCAACCCGCACTGGACCCTCGCGGAAATGAGCATGGTCATCGCCCGCGAGCCGTTGCGCTTCCCGCCCGGCAGCCACTGGGGTTATTCGACGGCGGGCTTCGACGTGCTGGGCCGCGTCATCGAGGTCGTCAGCGGCCTGCCCTTCGCCGAGTTTATGCAACTGCGCCTCTTCACGCCGCTCGGCATGAGGGAAACCACTTTCTGGCTTACGCCGGAGCAGGAGAAACGTTTCGCGCGAAATTACCGCCCTAATGCGCCATCCGGCAAGCTGGAGGAAACTGTCATCCACTACCTTTATGGCGGCGCAGTGACGGACCACGCGCGGCCGGCGCTCGGCGGCGCAGGGCTTTTCTCCACCGCGGAGGATGTCGCGAAGTTTTACCAGATGATGCTCAACCACGGCACGGCAAACGGCCGGACCATCCTGAAGCCGGAGACCGTCACCGAAATGACGCGCAAGCAGACCGGCGAACTGCCAGCCCGGCCGGGGATGCCGTGGGGCCTCGGATTTTGTGTGATCGAGGATCCGGCGCAGATGGAAGCCAACCGCCATTTCACCACCGGCACTTTCGGCCACGGTGGCGCTCATGGAACCCAGAGCTGGGCTGATCCGGCCACCGGCCTGGTCTATGTGTTCATGATCCAGCGCGCCGGCATTCCCGGGAACCCCGACGATTCCCCCATGCGCCGCGCCTATCAGGAAGCCGTCGCTGCAGCGTTGCGCAGCGGGCCGAAATAGATTAACAGGACCATTTCATCCCAAACCCCATGCTAATTAAATTCACCCCTCCGGCTCTGCTGGCTTTGCTGCTGATCGCAAGCCCGCTGGCCGCCGACGTAAAACTCGCGAGCCCCTTCGGGGATCACATGGTCCTGCAGCAAGGCTGCCCCGTGCCGGTCTGGGGCACCGCCGCAGCGGGTGAAAAGGTCACCGTGGAATTTGCCGGACAGAGCAATTCCGTGGTGGCCGGCACCGACGGCCGGTGGCGCATCGATCTGAAAAAACTCAAGGCCTCGGCCGAATCGCGCCGCTTCACCGTGACCGGTGGGGCGACTCCGTCACCTCTCGTGCTCAATGACGTGCTGGTCGGTGAAGTGTGGCTCTGCGGTGGCCAGTCCAACATGGAACGCCAGCTTGGTCTCCGTTCCGGCCAAAAACCCATTATCGGCTGGGAACACGAGGTCGCTGCTGCCAATCACCCATTGATCCGTCAATTCTATGTCGCGCAGCACAGCTCCCTCACGCCGCAGGCGACCACCGATGGTTCCTGGACGGTTTGCTCGCCCGCGACGGCCGTGGATTTCACGGCCGTCGGCTATTTTTTTGCGCGTGACCTGCACGCAGCCCTGGGCGTGCCCGTCGGCATCATCCACAGCTCGATCGGCGGCACTCCCGCCGAAGCCTGGACCAGCCGCGAGGGTCTGGCCGGATTTCCCGAGTTTACCGTCGTGATCGATCAGGCCCGGCAAGGTTCGGCTGAGCCGCAACGCATGCATCAGGAGTATCTCGAAAAACTCAATGCGTGGTTCGTGGCCAACGATCCGGGCAGCGGGGTTCATCCGTGGTCGGCCCCGGGCCAGGAGACCGGCGGCTGGGAAACGATGATTCTGCCAACGCTCTGGGAGGACGCCGGGCATCCCGACTGGGACGGCGTGGCGTGGTTCCACAAAACCTTCGACCTGCCCGCGGCTTGGGCCGGCCGGGATCTGGAACTGCACCTTAGTGCGGTCGACGATATTGACACCACCTGGGTCAACGGCACCGAGGTTGGCACCACCACCTATTACAACACACCACGCACCTATCGCGTGCCGGCGGCCGCCCTCAAGGCGACCGGCAACGAAATCATGGTGCGCGTGCTCGATACCGGCGGCGGCGGCGGCATCTGGGAGCCGCACCTGCGCTTCGACATCGCGCCGACCGATGGCAACGGCACCCCGCTGCCCCTGGCCGGGCCTTGGAAAGTGCGATTCTCCGTCTCGCTCACCGACGTGCCGCGCCCGCCCCTGGATGCCAGTGCCACAGGGGTGGGAGCGCCTGCCGTCCTCTACAACGCCATGATCGCGCCGCTCATACCTTACGCCATTCGCGGCGCAACCTTCTACCAAGGCGAGGCCAACGCCGGCCAGGCCACGCAGTATCGCACCCTGCTGCCGGCGCTTATCACTGACTGGCGCCAGCGCTGGGGCCTGGGTGACTTTCCGTTCCTCTTCGTGCAAATTGCTCCCTTCAACGGCCAGCCACCCGAGATCCGCGAGGCGCAATTGCTCGCGTGGCAGGCGACGAAAAACACCGCGATGATCGTCACGATCGATGTGGGCGACGCCGCTGATATTCACCCGGCGAACAAAGCGCCGGTCGGCGCCCGCCTGGCCCTGGCCGCCCGCGTCCTGGCCTACGGCGAACCGCGCGAATATTCCGGCCCGGTTTTTCAAAAGCTGGTTGTGGGCGACGGACGCGCCGTCCTTCAATTCACCCATCTCGGCGGCGGTCTCGTTGCCCCGGGCGGGCAGCTCAATGGCTTCACCGTGGCCGGAGCCGACCGGGTGTTCCATCCGGCGCAGGCGGCGATCGCGGGCGACACCGTCGTCGTCAGTGCACCGGAAGTTGCGCAGCCCGCGGCCGTCCGCTACGGCTGGGCCAATGTTGCCGCCGGCAATCTGTTCAACGCCGCCGGCCTGCCCGCCTCGCCGTTCCGCACCGACGTTAAGTGACCTCATATCCCTGGCAGGACGCGTTGCCCCAAGGCGCGGGTTCAACGCGCCCACCCGGAAATTACCCACGCCAAACCGCGTGAGTTTTAGCCACCCAACACACCAAATGGCCTGCGCCGTCCTCCGTCATTCGACTACCCGCCGGTCGCCCGCAGTCTGTGAAGTCGTCGCGGGCCTTGAGCAACGGGGGCAGAGAGATCACGCACCATGACAACCTTAGCACCTCCGAGCTGGCCAGTGTGTCGTGCAGGGCATCTCCGATGTGCCGCTGCCTCTTGCGAAGGAACTTGCCGATAATTTCACCGGCTTCGATCCCGTCCATCCCGACTCGCCCGACACCTTCCTCCTCCCGGTCAGTCCGCTGCACAGCAATCTTGCGACCCGGGGCTCTAGGCTGCCCGGCCGTGGTCGGAACCTCACTGGCGGGCCGCGTTCAGACCGTCCGATGCCGAACCGGTTGCGGCCGGCCGTGAGCACCTGCCTTATTTATCGGCAGTTCACCTGTTTCCCTACCCTGAATGAGCAAGAAACGTCATGCGTTCGTCGGCACCGGCGGCCGCGCCATCAGTTTTATCGAGCCCATCGTCACGACCTATCGTGACAGCAATGAGCTGGTCGCCATTTGCGACTCCAGCCCGACCCGCATGGCCTATTACAACAGCCTGCTGGCCGGTGACTGGGGCTACCACGCAGTGCCGGCCTATCCCGCCGCCCAGTTTGACGAAATGCTGCGCCGCGAGAAGCCCGACACCGTCTTCGTCTGTTCCGTGGATTCGACGCACAGCGACTACATTGTGCGGGCGCTTCAAGCCGGCTGCGATGTCATCACCGAAAAACCGATGACCATCGACGCGGCCCGTTGCCGCGCCATCCTCGACGCCCAGCGCGCCACCGGCCGCAGCGTGCGCGTGGCTTTCAACTACCGCTGGGCGCCCTTTCGCACCAAGGTGAAGGAACTCATCGCCGCCGGCACCATCGGCCGCATCCGCTCCGTCAATCTCGAATACCTTCTCGATACCAGCCATGGCGCCGACTACTTCCGCCGCTGGCACGCGCACGCCGACGAGTCAGGTACGCTGCTGGTGCACAAAAGCACGCACCATTTCGATCTCGTCAACTGGTGGCTCGACGCCATCCCGGCCCAAGTCTTCGCCTACGGCGACCTCGTGTTCTACGGCAAAAAAAACGCCCTCGCCCGTGGCGACGGGAAACTCACGCGCTACGAGCGCTACACCGGCCACCCCGAGGCGAAGGACGACCCGTTTTACCTCGACCTCGAGGCCAGCGAGCCCTTCCGCAAGATCTACCGTGCCGCCGAGGCCGACTCCGGCTACGTGCGCGACCGGAATGTGTTTCGCGACGACATCACCATTTACGACCAGATGTCGCTCAACGTCCGCTTCCGCACCGGTGAACTGCTCACGTACTCGCTGGTCTGCTACAGCCCGCGCGAGGGCATGCGGGTGTGCTTCAACGGCGATCGCGGCCGCATCGAATACCACGAGTTCACCGGCTCCCAGCTCAACCGGGCCATCCGGCCCGACGACTACCGGCCCGACCACCATCTTGGCGGCGAGGCCGAGGGCGAATGGATCAAGGTGTATCCGCATTTCAAGAAGAGCTACGCGGTCCCCATGCCGCCCGCCAATGGCGCCCATGGCGGCGCCGACGAGATTCTCAGCCACCACTTCTACGCACCGGACGCACCGGCCCTGGACCAATGGGGCCGCTTCGCCGGACACGAGCAGGGCGCCGCGTCCATTCTCGTGGGCATCGCCGGCGTCGAGTCGATCAAGCGCAATATGCCGGTCAACATAATCGACCTCGTGCCGCTGCGCCCCGAGGCGACGCGGCTGGGCGAGCTGGTGTAAAATCCCGGGACCTTTGGTTGTGCATGATGTCGGCGAGGCCCCCCGCTGGTGTCAGGTTTCGCGCACCCTGCGGGTAATACCATCGTCCCTTGATTAATAGACTTTGGCGCGACAGCGCCGGTAGGGAC
>CAZBLQ010000039.1:0-26945 GCA_964492635.1 uncultured Oleiharenicola sp. | reverse complement strand
CTTGATCACATGGCCGGCACACCGTTCTGGCTGCTGCATGCCGGGCTGGTGGGCGCGGCGGGCGCGCTGATGCTGGTCGCCGCACGGTTCGCCGGACACCTGCTGAACCCCGCGGGTTCGAGCGAGAGCTGAGGACGTTGCTTGCGGCTGAGCCAAAAGGAGCCGCCCACGTTTCGAGCGAAGCGACAGGCCTGACATCACACGAACAGACACAAATCAGGAACGAGACACCAAACCACTGAGAAGGGTGTGCCGATAGACGCGTGGGTCTGACCAGTCTCAGCCCAAAGTGACCCGCATTGATGGAAATCCGGCTGATTTATTGTTCATGCTCTTTTTGCGACATTGGTGAACCGCTTTGCCTCAAATGCAAATTAAAGCTTGCCATCCTACAGTTGTAGGACTTCACTCCTACAACTGTAGGATATATGCCACCAAGAATTTCCAGCGCCGAGTGGGAGGTCATGAGTGTAGTCTGGGCGAAGGCCCCGCTGACCGCCACCGCAGTGTTTGACGGGTTGCCCCCCCGGCACGGCTGGAAGCAGAAAACGGTGAATACCTTTCTGGCCCGGCTCGTCGACAAGGGTGTGCTGGCCGTGGATAAGAGGGAAAAGGCTTTCGTCTATACGGCGCGCGTGACTCGCGAAAAGTGCGTCCAGTCTGAAGGTGCTTCTTTTTTGCAACGAGTCTTCCACGGCGCGACCGGCGATTTGGTCCTGCATTTCTGCGAAAAGGCTGATCTGACCGCGGATGAAATCAGCGAACTGGAACAATTGCTCAAAGCGAAAAAGAGCCGGAGATGAATGTGGCGGAATCTATCTTTCGAGTGGTGTTCGACACCTCATGGCGGATGGCCTGCCTCATTGCCATATTTTTGGCTTTGCGGTCACTCCTCCGTAGGCACGTTTCCGCCCGTGTATTGTTTTGGGTATGGATCGCTGTGGCGATCCGGCTCGTTATCCCTTTTGCGGTGCCGGTGAAATGGAGTCCCTTCAATTTCACGCATCTCGCCTATCGCGACTCCCCGGCCATCGCGCCCCAAGGGTTGGCTGCGGAACCCTCGCGGTCCGCCATCATGATGCCACAGCGGAAGCTGTCGGCGCCGGTCCATTTGCAAGAAGAGCGGTCCGCTGGCTTGGCGCCATTGTCGCCCATACAATGGGCCGCGTCTGTGTGGGCCGTTGGCGTCACCTTCCTAGTGATCGGACGCGTTATGGCCTACCGCCGCTTTGCCAACCGGCTGCGACATGCTGCCCGGGCGACCCGATCCGCGCTGAGCTCATATGCGGCTGAACTCGGGATTCGCGGGATTCAAGCGGTCATTACTGATTCAGTCGGCGCCCCTGCTTTACATGGAGTATTCCAGCCCAAACTCTTGTTTCCACCCGGGCTTTTGGAGACACTAGACCCGCGTGAGATTCAATTGATAGTGGCCCACGAATTGGGCCACTACCACCGCTGCGACCTCTTGGCTCATGCCTTGATCCAGGCGGCCAGGATACTGCATTGGTTCAATCCCTTGGTTTGGATCGCCGCCCGCGCAGCGCGGCACGATTGCGAGCTGGCCTGCGATGAATATGTCGTACGCCGCTTGGGTTCGACCGAACCGCATATCTATGGCGCCACGCTTCTCAAAATACTCGGTATGGCCGGTCAATCATCCAAGGCCCCCCTTGGGTTGGGCATCGTCGAATCAAAACAACAACTAAAATGGAGAATCCAAATGATCATCGCCAATAAGTCGTCTTCTCTCACGCGCACGGTACTTGGTGGTCTTTTGCTGACCCTGATTGTCGGGTTGAGCCTGACCCGGGAAGCCCAAGCCCAGCAGCCGGCCACCGCGGCCTTGCCCGCTGTTACAACCACGCCCCCCAACGGCTGGTGGAAAAATGGGACAGACAACGCGATCGCGTACATCGCCGGCGTGGACCGGACCCAGACCCATGAAGGACTGCCGAGCGCCTATGTAAAATCAATCCCTTCCTCCATCGAGGGATTCGGTGGAATGATGCAGATGTGTTCCGCCGAAAAGTTCGTCGGCAAACGCTTGCGCCTCAGTGCCTGGATGAAAACTGAAAATGCCAATGATGGCGGCGCCCACCTTTGGTTTCGTGTCGATGGAAAAGAAAAGAACGAACTGCTGCAATTTGACAATATGGATGGTCGTTCCGTCAAAGGCACGAATGACTGGAAGCCGTATGCCATCGTCCTAGACATACCGGCGAACGCGGCAGCACTCGCTTACGGATTCTTTGTCAACGGAACCGGGCAGGTCTGGGTCAGCGACGTGAAGATCGAGGAAGTCGGGTTAGACGTATCAAGCACGAACATGACCGCGAACAAAGTCCGCAGTTTGCCGAATACCCCCGTGAACCTCAGGTTCGATTGAGAGCAGCTTTGCTGTCACCCGGCAAGCGGCATGGCTCTTTTTGAATCGTTGGCTGTCCAGTCCTCAATACGGATGGCCAACCGTCCGCTATCAACCCCGCTAACTGTTACCGGGAATTTAGCACCAAGGTCTGGCCAGAATCACACATCCAGGATGCTGATGCCGTGGGCGGCGAGCTTCACGGTCCGGGCTGACTTACCGTTGGCGAGGGTGACGATCGTCCGTTGCGGCGCGCCGGCATTGTTGATGACCACCAATTTCCCGGCCTTCGCAAACCAGGCACACTCAGTCCGAACGTTGGTCGTGTTCCACACCTTCCACTTCGCCTCACGTGCGGCGGCCCAGAAAATGGCGCGGTGCAGCAGCCGGGTGTTCTCGTGGGCGAACTTGAAACCCGAGAGGTAAACACTGCGGCCCCGGCCGAAGGCGTGCGTGGCGAGACGCGGTGAACTGTCGCGTGCGGCCAGCACCTCCGCCTCCGGACCGAAAACGTAGATGCCGTCCACGTCCTTGCCGAAGTCAGGCGCGGCGGTGAGATCGGACGTGATGAAGTGTTTCGCCCAAGGACCGGCCGGCGGGGTGAACTTGTATTTGCCGTTGGCGATGCGCTCCCCGCAGTCGCGGTCGAGGCCCAGCACCTGGGCGAGTTTGAAAAGCTGGCCGGGCTGCGGCAGCGCGCTCGGCTCGGCGACACCGATGAGTCCCCCGCCCCGCTGCACCCATTGCGTGAGAATCTGCTCGGCCCGCGGGTCGCTCCAGTAGTGTCCACCACTCCACGCACTGCCGGCGCGGCCGGCGTTGATGATGACCTCCACGCCCCGAGGCACGCCGTGCGCCACGAGATCATCGATGCTGATGAACTGCACATCGAGCGGCAGGCCGGCGAGTGACTCGATGATTTCGTTGAGCTCGAGGCCGTGGGTGAAGTGACCCGAGCAGATCCATGCCCGGAGGTCGCCCCACGCAGTGAGCACGGCCACCTTGAACGGCGCGGTCCAGGGTTTGTCGCCGGCATGAAACGATTTCAGCAGCCGGAACTCCTGCGCGAGCCGCCCGATGTAGTCCTGGAACTCGGGGAACGGTTCGACCAACGAGAGGTAACCGCCAAGGCCGATGCGGTCGATCGGCGCGCGGATGATGCCGCGACGCGCGTCGATCCAGAAATTCTTGGCGTCCAGCGTCGGGTTGCCACCGGCCTTGAAGGTCGGCTCGCCCTTCAGCCCGGTTGGAAAAAGATAAGGATGCAGGCGCAACTCGTGTGTGGCGACGCCCCGGGAATGCGCGCAAAGACGGACCTCGAAGGCATTGAAGACGCACTTGATCAGTCCATCGAAACCAAACTCGGCGAAATGCGGGCTGTTGGGTTCCACCCCAACCCAGTGGTCGTCGTAGAATACATAGGCTTTCTTGCCGGCACGGTGGACAAGGTCGACGCACTGGCGGCCAAACCGGATGACAAAATCATGGATGAACGCCATGTAATCACGGTAGCAGCGCGAAGGGGCGTTGTGCGTGGAATTGTAGAGACCGCCATTGACGAAATCCTCCGACGTGAGCCGGTAGCCGTATTTCTTGGCAAAAAGTTTCAGCGCGCGCGGGCTGACCGTCATCGCATAGTCGGCCCAGTCGGAGTAGATGTCGCGCAGTTTCGCGTGATTGGCGCCCCAGAACCAGGAGAAGTTGTAGAACAGCGAGGTGAAGCGCACGACGCTGGTATCCGGATGCTCCCTGAGCCACTGCCCGAGGTACGCCAGCAGTATTTTTTGCGCGGCGGGCTGCATCGGATCGACGGCGGCGAGATGCTCGCGGTCGCCCCAGTTGTTCGTGAGATGGTTGTACATCGAGATCTCCTCCCACCGGCGAAACGAGAGGAAATTCACGGTGTATTTGTGGCCGGGCGTCGCGCCCCGGATTGTGACGGTGCCATTTTTTGCATTCACCGACCAGTGCTTCTTCGCAACCTCCCGGCCGGTGGTGCGGTCGAAGACCTGCCACCACTGCTTCGGCGAATCCTTGAAGTTCACCGTGAACTGCTCGCGGTAAAAGCCCTTGAGCAATTCGATCGCCACCATGTCCTTCGTGGCGACGACCGGAAAGCTCATCAGGAAATTCTGCTGGAACTGGTCGGGGTGCTCCCGCGCCCAGGACTGCACGGAACGCACCAGGCAGATCGTCGAGTAGATGGTGTAGCCGGACCGGACGATTTCGGGTGAAAGTTGCGTGCCGTCGGAATCACGGATCGTGTCCGCGCCCCATTTCTTGGCTAGGCGGAGCGTGAGTTGCTCGTGGCCGGCTTCGCCCGGCAGAGTGAATCCGCCTTGGGTGTGGTTTGGGTTCTTCATGGGCGGAGAATGGATTCGGGAGAAAGGTAAACGGTCAGCCGGGCGCAAGCGATCTGAGCCAGTGCAGGACGTGACACCAATCACAATGACGCGGTGAACGGAAGCCAGCCCGTTTCGGATTGTCCGGCATGCCAACTGACGTTGGCTCGACCTGACCGCGATAGTCCGTTTGCCTGTGGGTTGGTATTGTCACTTGAGTCTACTCAATCTGCTCCCCCCTGCCCCCGATGTTACCCGCCTTGTTCCGCAGCCTTGCCCTGACCGCCACCTGCACTCTTGCCGCTGCGGCCATCGCGCCCGCCCCCGGCTCGACCGCCCGTCTGCTTCCCATCTCCGACCGAGCGTGGGCCGGCAGCTCGATCAACGTCGTGGCCAACATCCGCCAGTCGCTCTTCACCCACGGCACCGTGCAATACGCCGCCTACTACGACGCCGACGGCTTCATGGTGCTGGCCCGGCGCGTTCTCGGTTCGGACGCATGGGAAACCCGTCGCACCGACCTTCAAGGCAACGTGGCCGACGCCCACAATTCCATCAGCCTTGCCGTCGATGGTGATGGTTACCTCCATGTAGCCTGGAATCACCATGCGAATCCACTCAACTACGCCCGCTCCACCGCCCCCGGTTCGCTCGAGCTCGGGCCGAAGTCCGCCATGACCGGTCGACACGAGGACCGCGTGACCTATCCGCAGTTTTTTCTCCTGCCTGACGGTGATCTGCTTTTTCTCTATCGCGACGGCGCCTCCGGCCGCGGCTCACTCGTGCTCAACCGCTACGCCGCCGCCCAACACGCCTGGTCACAGGTGCAGCCCGACCTCATCGATGGCGAGGGCAAGCACAGCCCTTACTGGGGCATGACCGTCGACAAAAAAGGCGCGCTACACCTCGCGTGGATCTGGCGCGATTCGCCCGACGTCACCTCCAACCACGACCTCGCCTACGCCCACTCCACCGATGGCGGCGTCACCTGGACCCGCACGGACGGCACTCTGCTCCCGCTGCCGCTGACCGACCGCAACTGTGAATACGCCGCCCGCATCCCGACCGGCAGCAACCTGATGAATTCACCGTCTGTCGCCGCCGACGACAATGGCCGCCCCTACATTGCCACCTATTGGTCATCCGCACCTGGCGCTGCCGCACAATTCCAGATCGTGCGCCATGACGGCAAGGCCTGGACGACTCATCCCGTCGCCTCGCCGCTCCCGGTCTTCACCCTTGCCGGGGCCGGCACCAAACATCCACCTGTGTCCCGCGGTGCACTGTTGATCGAACCAATTGCCCCGGAGCCCGCGGCGCACCTGATTTACCGCGACGACAGCCGGGGCGGCCGCATTGTCGTTGCCACCACCTCCAACCTAGTCGCGGGCGTGTGGCAGCTCGTCGATCTCACCACCGAAACCGTCGGCGCGTGGGAACCCTCCTTTGACCCGGTGGCATGGGACCGCCTGCAGCAAATCCACCTGCTCGTGCAAAACGTCCGCCAGCTGGATGGCGATGATCGCACGCCCCCACCGGCCCCGCCCACTGCCATCAGCTCGCTTATCTGGAGCCCCAATTCTCTCCGGCTGGCGAATCGACCCGACACGCCCGCGGAGTCTGTGCCGGCCGCCGAGCTGGAGAAATCGCTCAACGCTCCCGCCATCCTCGCCCTGCTGCAGCGTGCCGCGGACTGGCAGTTGCAACAGCCGCCGTCAACCGATCCCAGGCACCGGCATCCGCGCGGCTGGGAAATGGCTCCGTTCTACATTGGCGCGCTGGCCCTCGACCGCATCGCGCCGGACCATCGTTACCGCGACGCCATGCTGAAGCAGGCCGAGGCCAACGCGTGGGAACCGCACAGCCTGATGTATCACGCCGACGATCACTGTGTGATCCAGGCCTACCTTGAACTCCATCACTTTTACCGCGAGCCGCGGATGCTGGCGCCCGCGCAGAAGCGTTTTGATGAGATCCTCGCCACGCCCTCCACCGCCCTCTTCGACTGGGGCACACCCAAATGCCTCGAGCTCTGGTCATGGTGCGACGCGCTTTTCATGGCGCCAATGTCATGGCTGCTTATGTGGGAGGAGACCCACGACAGCCGCTACCTCGACTTCATGAACCGCGAGTGGTGGCGCACGACCGACCGGCTCTTCAATCCGCAAACCGGTTTCTACTTCCGCGACGAATCGTATCTGGATCTGCGTGAGCCCAACGGCCGCACCATCCACTGGGCGCGGGGCAACGGCTGGGTTTTCGCCGGACTCGCCCGGGTGCTCGATCACTTTCCGAAAGACCACCCCGACTACCCGCGCTATCTCCAGCTTTACCACACCATGGCCGCGGCGGTGCTCGCCGCGCAGCAGTCTGATGGACTCTGGCGGTCCGGCCTGCTGGATCCCGTGGCGCATCGTGCCCGCGAGACGAGCGGCAGCTCGTTCATGACCTTCGGACTCGCCTGGGGCGTCAATCGCGGCGTGCTGGACCGGGCCAGCGTCGAGCCCGCCGTCCGACGCGCCTGGAACGCCCTTGCCCTGTGCGTCACCCTCGAAGGCAAACTGGAGCATGTGCAACCGGTCGGTGCCGCGCCGCACGGATTCGATCCGCACAACACCGAGCCCTTCGCCGTCGGCGCGTTCCTCCTCGCAGGCAGCGAGGTGCATCGCCTCGCCGCGCCAAGCCATTGATAAGCTTCACATGAGAATCTGACATTTGAAGGTAGGGCGCGACCGCTGGGCGCGCCGAGAAGCACGGACGGCCCAGCGGTCCGTCCCTACCCGTCAGCCCATCGCACAAAAACTCAACAAACCATGCGCCCACTGCTCGCCAGCGTGCTCTTTCTCGTTTTCGGCCACGCCGGTTATGCCACCGAAACTGCCCCGCCACTTGAAGTTTACGACCTGCGCGTGGATGGAATGACGTCACCGTTGGGGGTCGATTCCAATGCTCCGCGCTTCTCCTGGAAACTCCGAGCTGCCGCCGGGGTTCGTGGTACACGCCAGACCGCATGGCAGATTATCGCGGCGGCATCGAGAGAGTCACTGGCCGGCGGGCACGGAGAAATATGGGCCAGCGGCCGGGTGGAATCAGCTGAGCAATTGCATCTGGCCTATGCCGGCCGGCCGCTCCATTCGAGCGAGCAGGTTTTCTGGCAGGTACGCGTCTGGGATGGAAACGACCGCGCTTCGGCGTGGAGCGCGCCGCAGTCATTCACGATGGGCGTACTCACGGCAACTGATTGGGCCCCGGCCAAGTGGATCACCGACGAGGAATCGCTGAAGTGGCTGAATCCACCGGCGGGGAAAACAGGCACCAATCCGCGCGCCAATGCCACGCTGCGACTACGGCGCGAGATCATTGTGCGGCCTCTGATGATCCGCGCGATTCTTCACGTCAGCGGGCTCGGGCAATACCAGTTCTACTTGAACGGTCACATTTTGAGCGAAGACGAATACCTGCTCACCCCGGGCTGGACAGATTACACGAAGACGGTCCTCTACGATACTTACGACGTCACGAACCGCCTGATCAACGGCCTGAATATCGTCGAACTCGAGCTGGCCGGTGGCATGTATAGCGTGCAGCCAGGCCGCTACACGAAATTCACCAACCCGTTCCGGCCGCTCAAGGCCATCGCCCAGCTCCGGCTCGAATACATGGACGGCTCCGTCGAATCAGTTGTCACCGACTCGCACTGGCAGGTCGCGCCCGGACCGACGACCTTCGCCAATGTCTATGGCGGCGAAGACCACGATGCCCAGCTTGAATCTGATGGTCGGGATTGGCCCGCTGAGCCAAAACAGGCCTGGAAAAGTGCGGTCGAGACTGACGGTCCCGGCGGTGAGCTGCGCGGCGCTTCGCACTCCTCGCCGGCCTTCCGCACCTTCGAAACGCTGAAGCCCGTTGCCAAACGCGAGCTACGTCCGGGTGTGACGGTTTATGATCTGGGCCAGAATGCCTCTCTCATGCTCCGCCTGAAACTCGACGGTGCCGGCGGCAGCACGGTAAAGATCATTCCGGCCGAGTTGCTCAAAACTGACGGCTCGGTTGACCGTGAATCGAGCGGTGGCGGCGAGGCCTCTTGGAACTACACGCTTTCGGGTCGGGAAGCTGAGTCGTGGTCTCCAAAGTTTTTCTACCATGGTTGCAGATATCTCCAAGTCGAGTGCACTGCCCCCGCAGGCCAGCTTCTGCCCAAGATCATTTCCTTGGAAGGGATCGTCGTGCACTCCGATTCGCCACCAGCCGGCGAGTTCGCGTGCTCCAACGAGCTGTTCAACCGCATCCACACGTTGATCCGCTGGGCGCAGCGCAGCAACCTCGCACACGTCATTACCGACTGTCCGCACCGCGAGCGGCTCGGCTGGCTCGAACAATACCACCTCAACGGTCCGGCGCTCCGCTACGAGTGGGATCTCGCGCAGCTCTACAACAAAACCTTCGACGACATGGTCGACGCCCAGCAACCGAACGGGCTCGTGCCCGACATCGCGCCGGAATACGTCGTGTTCGAGGGCGGCTTCCGCGACTCTCCCGAGTGGGGCAGCGCGCTCATCCTCGCCGCGTGGCAGCAATATGTATGGACGGGTGACGACACGCCGCTGCGCCAACATTACGACGCGATGCGACGCTATCTCGCCTACCTCGAGAGCAAGGCCACCGACCACCTCCTCAACCATGGCCTTGGCGACTGGTATGACCTCGGACCCAATCGCCCGGGTGTCGCTCAGTTGACCCCGATCGCCCTGACGGCCACCGCCATTTATTACGAGGACACCGTCACCCTCGCCCGCATCGCTCACCACCTCGACCACGAGGCCGACGCCCGCGGCTTCGCGGCGCGCGCGGAGGAGATCATGGCCGCGTTTAACTGCGCGTTTTTCGATGCGAAGGAAAACCTCTACGCCACCGGCTCGCAAACAGCGCAGGCCATGCCGCTAGTGCTCGATCTTGTGCCACCCGAGCACCGCGCCGCCGTGCTCGATGCCCTGGTGCACGACGTGCGCGCACACGGCAACGCCATCACCGCCGGCGATGTCGGCTACCGTTACCTGCTGCGCGCCCTGGCAGAGGGCGGCCGCTCGGATGTGATCTACGACATGAACAACCAGTCGGAGAAACCCGGCTACGGGTATCAACTCGCCCATGGCGCCACCAGCCTCACGGAAGCCTGGAACGCCGACCCGCGCTCCTCGCAAAATCATTTCATGCTCGGGCAGATCATGGAATGGTTCTACGCCGACCTCGCCGGCCTGGCGCCCGATCCGACCGCGCCGGGATTCGGCCGCGTCATCATTCGGCCCCAGCCGGTGGCGGGCATCGACTGGGCCCGCGCCCGCTATGAATCGCCACGGGGACCAATCGCCGTAGAGTGGCGGCGTACTGATGGACATTTCACTTTGAAACTGGACGTGCCGCCCAACGTCACGGCCACGGTCATCTGGCCGATGGCGGTCGCCGGGCCAATAAGCGAAAGCGGCCGGCCCGCCGAAACCGCTCCGGGAGTGCGGCTCCTGTCGGGGCAACCCGAGAACAAAACGGCTTTCGAGGTTGCCTCCGGCCACTACGAATTCCAAGCAGCGGTAGGGAACACCCGCTGACGGTGCGCCCCGCCGATCACGTCTCCGGCAACGCGTCGCCCGCAAGAGCCAGGCACTGGATGGCGGCCAGCCCCCATTCGGCCGTGCTGTTGGTCGAGATGAAAGGTACCTCATCCACCGGGTTGAGCACCGCCGGGCCGGTCAGGTGGGCCGGCAGGGGCGGTCGGCGTTGCCCGTAGTTTTCATTGCCATTGAACTCGACCCAGGCTCGCCGGGCGAGCGCCGGGTCCCCTTTTATTTTCGCGGCAAAAGCCGTGAGCCGCGAGTGGTCCGAGCGCAGATTGTTGCCGTTGAGCCGCGAGCCCAGCCGGCGCTCCTGCTCCTCGGGGGCCGCGTTGTAGAGTTCGCAATAGTCCAGCCACGCGCGCTTGAACTCCGGCTCGTCCAGCAACTGCACCAGCTCGGCGCAGATCTCGACCAGGCCGAAGACGGCGCTGAGATGCGAGACACTCGCCCGGTTGCTCTCGTTGGGGGCAAACTCGCCCGTGTCGAGATTCATCACCGCGCTGGAGGAGAAGAATCCGCGCCGCTGCCGGGCAATGGAACGCATGCTCGCCACCAGCCGGTCGCGAATCCGGGCATCGCCGGTGCGTTCCCATTCCGTCAGCCAGGCGGCGGAGACGGCGCCCCAGTCCGTACCAAAGCCGACGTGGGCGTGACCGGAATCTGATGTCTGAACCAGGGTGGTGCCGCCGGGATTGCGCGCGGCCGCAAGTTTGCGCCCGGGCTGGATTTTCACCAAGGTGCGGACGGCATCGATCTGCTCGCGCATGAGGTCGCCGACACGTTCATCGGCGGTGAGGTAATAATAGTATCGCCGGTTGGCCGCGGTGCTGATGCGGAGCTGCTTGGCGCTGCAACCCCAGTGCAGTACGTTGTGGCGCGAGCCGAGCGGTGCGAAGCGGCCGAGGTGGTGCACATCGACTTCGCCAGTGTGCCGTGTCATCGCCTCGGCGAAGCGGAAGACATCGGCGCGGCCGGTGCGCAGAAAATAAAGCCACAACCAGATGTCCGTCGAGAGTTCGGAGTTGTCCCATGCAAAACCACCCACGTCGTAGCGCCACACATGGCGGTCGGCGTCGTAGGTATGCATGACATCGCCGTAGTTCCAAAAACCGAACCAGTGGTGCTGTTCCTGCTGTTTCTGATAATACGCAAAATTGAAATCCAACTGGTCCTCGATGCGGGCCTTGGGAGGACTGGAGCGGTCGGGCAGATTCCAGATGCCGCCGAAGATCCCGGTGGAGAGGTAATATTCCGGGCGGCAGACCATGACCGGCGGCGTGCGCACTGCCCCGGCCAGTTCCACCAGCCGTTCCCGCGACGGCGTGGCCGGCAGCGCCCAAAGAAACAATTCGCTGGTGCGGGCGACACCCTCGGGTTTGTCGAATCCCGGCTCGTAGTCCTCGTAAGTGATATCCAGACCCTCGGTCTGCTTTGCGTAAGTGTCCTCTCCCATGCCGTCGTGGTAGCCGCGCAGATCCATTGGCGTGGCCTCCGGCGGCCAGAGCCAGAGGGTGACCTCGGCCTCGGCGTCACGCGCGCCGCGGATGTCGAGCTGCGCAGGATAACTCTGCCAGAAATTGCGCAGGCCGAATGCCACGCCGCCTGACGGTCCGCCGACGTAGCCGGTGCCGCCGGCGCGCCGGCCGCTGCCCGATTTGATCCACGTATAGCCGGGCTTGGTGCGCTTGCGGATCTCGAAACCGTCGGCGGAAAGCTGGGCGAGGGTGTAGTCGCTCCAGACCGGTACATATTTCAGACCGGCTACCACCCCGCGGGCCCACGCGGATTGCGGCGGGCAGGCGCGACCGGCCACCTGCGCCTCACGGACGGTCCGGCCGGGGTCGCGGCGCAGGCCGGTGAGGCCCTGCACCGCCTCTGCGAACAACCCCGCGTCTTCGCCCGCGAAACGCACATGCCGGTCGTAAAGCGCATCTGCCATCGGCACGCCGAATTGCAGACCGAGACCGCCGATAAAATCCTTCTGTTCATCGCCATCAAAGATGACCGTGTGCAGCGCGCGCACCGATTCACCTCCCGCGTAGAGATAAAGCCGCACCACGAAAGGCAGCCAGGTCCGGCCGCTGGCATTCGCGTGCCGGCCCTCGATCTTGACCACGGCGCGCACCGGCCCGTTCTGTTCGAGCACCACGGCCTTGATCTCACCGTCAAAGGACTCGAGCGCCGAGCCAGGTCCGGGCTGGTCCTGCCGTTGCATGACGAGCCGGCCGTGGCGGAGGATTTCCTTGTCGTTCCGGGTGACGAGCGGGATGAGTTCGCGGCCGCACTTCGCCACCCGCACCTTGATGACACCTGTGTCGATCTCGATAGCCTCCGCAGTCTCGGAGGTCACCAGCGGTCTGGCTGCCGCTACGGGAGTGCCGGGCGAGAGTTCGTAGCCCACGGCCGCGGGAGCGTCGGCCGGCAGGGCATGGCCCGTCCATTTGAGGCTCCCGTCGGGCCAGTAGGCCAGCGGCCAGCTTTGCACCGGCACCGCGACACCGGCGGGAACCCGCAGTGCGAACGCCGTACCACGGGCGTATTTGCCCCGTGGCCATGCAACACCCCAGGTGACGCCGGGCAGCGCCGCGGGCGCTTTGCCGTCCAGCCAGTGCAATTCCACCAGTCCATCCGGGAGCGGCCTGACGGAAACCGGGAGGGAGGGCGCGGTTTCGGAGGCGCGCAAACTGGACGCCAGTTTGGCGGCAGCGGCAACCAGGGCGGTCTTCCGCACAAATTCGCGACGGGTGAGATTATTCATTCGAAAGGAGAGGCGGTCACACCCGCCCGGGTGAGGCTCATCGACTCGGCCGGTTAAACCGCCGTGTCTTACTCGAGATGGAAAACTTCCTTCAGCTCCTGTGAGACCGGGCTGTGGTCGGGGTTGCCGGGCATGACATCGCTCATGTGTTTCCACCAGCGCTGGCATTCCGGCGTCCGGGCGATGGCCGCCCACCGTGCTTCATCCTCGATCTCCACATAGCCGAAAAGCTGCCGCGTCGCGGGATGCAGGTGGATGGAATAGTTGTGGACGCCGTGCGCTTTCAGCACCTTTTCCAGCTCCGGCCAGATCGGGCGGTGGCGGCGCTCATATTCCTTCTCGTGGCCGGCGTGGACAGACATGACAAAAGCTTTGCGGAGCATGGATAATCGGGGGGTTAAGCTGACATTGATGGTTGCCCAACCCCGGGCGGAATTCAATAAAATCGGTCCGGGGCATATCCACGCTAGCCGGCCAGGGACGCAGGGAACGAGGCATTCCCGCCATGACAGTCCGAGCGCATTAACCCGCCTTGCCGGCGACCCGAAACCTTGAAATTCGGCCAGTCAGAATTTTCGTTGAACTAACGGCGGGATGGTGAATCCTGTCTCCGCCCCATGCCCCCCCCCACGCTGCGCACACTTGCCCGGACGCTTGGACTTTCACGCACCACCGTGTCCGACGCGCTGCGTGGTTCACCGCGCGTGAAAGCGGAAACGGTGCAGCGGGTGCGCGTGGCCGCGAAAGAGGCCGGCTACGAACGCAACCCGCTCACCGGTGCGGTCATGTCGCTGCTGCGCCGCTCGCGCGGCCAGCAATTCCGCGGAGTACTGGCGGCGCTCGAAATGGTGGAACCGGACCGCTCGCCGCAAGCGGCCCGTTACAACGAAACACTGCTGGCGGGCATCGTGGAACGGGCCAACCACCTCGGCTTCAAGGTCGAACGTTTTGAAATCGGCCTGCAAGGCGTGCGGCTCAACCGGCTCGACACCATCCTGCACACGCGGGGCATCCAGGGACTGATCATCCTGCCGGCCTCCGGCTTCCCTGATTTATCCAGCCTGAGCTGGCATCGTTACACCGCGGTCTATGCCGATTACTTCATCGACCATCCGCCGCTGCATTGCGTGTGTTCCGACCACTACCGCTCGATGGTCGGGCTGCTCAACGTGCTGCACGCACGCGGCTACCGCCGGCCGGGCCTGTTCATGCAGATCTCCATCGATGAACGGCTGCAATTCCGCTGGGAGGGCGCGTTTCTGGCCCTGCAAAAATACCTGCCGGAGATCACCGAGGTGCCGGCGCTGCGCCTCGCGAAAATCACGCGGCCGGACTTCGAGGCGTGGTTCAAGAAACACGATCCCGATGTCGTGCTGGGCCATTTTCCCGAAGCCATCACGTGGATGAAAGCCTGCGGCGCGCGCATGCCGAAAAAGCACGCCTTCGTCTGCTTGAATTCCTTGCGTACCGCCGGCAACTGCGCGGCCCTCGATCTCCAGACCGGCGAGCTGGGCGCCCGCGCGACCGAACTCGTGATCGGCCAGCTGTTGCACAATGAATTTGGCATCCCGTCGCGGCCTTCGCTCACGACCATTCCGGCCAAGCTGCTCGAAGGTCCGACCCTGCGACCAGCCGCCAGCCGGCCGAAGTCGGCCGCCTCGGTCACAATTCAGGTGGCCGTACCAGTCACGGCTGCCGGCTGACCGGGCCAGGCGCCGAATCCGCCGGCTTCAGGCAGGCGGCGAGGGGATTGCCCGGCAGCGACCGGAGTGCGGCCGTCACAATGCCCGCATTCAGTTCCGCCCCAACCCGGCTCGTGTGCGTGTGCTCGTCGGCAAAGAGCGGTTCGACTTTCTCCGGACCGAGTCCGTCATATCGGCTCGCAATCAGTTCATTGAGGTCGATGAGGGGCACCCCCTCCTGCTCCGCCACCTGCCGGGCCCAACCGGCATAGCTGCCGGTGGAACGGATGATTTTGCCGTCCTGCCACTTCTTGCGCGGAACCAGGGTGCAGACGACGGGCGTGACACCCTTCGCTTTCGCCTCGCGGATGAACTGGCGCAGGTACCAGCCGTAACTGTGAACAATTTCGTGCTGCTTGGTCAGGATGTTGTCGATTCCCTCGGTCTC
Organism: uncultured Oleiharenicola sp.; assembly: GCA_964492635.1. Lineage (GTDB taxonomy): Bacteria > Verrucomicrobiota > Verrucomicrobiia > Opitutales > Opitutaceae > Lacunisphaera. Next base: position 11,738 of record CAZBLQ010000039.1, on the reverse strand, counting down.
CTCACCGGTGCCCTTGATGGTGCCGCGTGCCCGTGAGTTGTCGTTAAGCGCGCCGTCATCGTTATGCCCGAATTGCATCAGGAGCCAGTCGCCGGGCTTGAGCAGAGTCAGGGCGCGCTCCCAGTGGCCCAAGGTGAGAAAAGTCCGGCTGCTGAGTCCGCCCACGGCGCGGTTGACCACATTGATTTTTGCCGGATCGAAAAAATTAGCGAGCGGTTCGCCCCAGCCCCACTGGCCGCCAGCGCCATCCCCCCGGCCATTGCGCACGGTCGAGTCGCCGATGAGAACGAGCGATGGCAGTTTGGGATCGGCGGGTTCCGGCAGGTTGAGCCAGCCGAGCCGGTCGGCGCCGACCGCCATGCCCTTGGCGGAAAGCAACGCACCAAACGGGCTCTTGCGGATGCCCTTGAGCCCCGCGACGACCAGCGAGGCGTTGAGCTCGGCACCCTCGGGACCGGTGTGCGTATGATCCTTGGGAAAGAAAGTTTTCACCCTCGCCTCCCCCAGCCTCTGGTATTCGTCGGCAATGAGGCGGGTGAGGTCGATGAATTCAACCCCCGTCGTCTTGGAAATCTCGGCGGAAAATTTCCGCCACGGGCCGTTGTTACGCTCGACTTTTCCGTCCTGCCAGATGTTGCGGACAGTCAGGGAAAGCACGATGGGGGTGGCGCCTTTCGCTTTCGCGTCGGCAATCATCTTGCGCATGTACCAGCCGTAGGTGTGGACGACCTCGCGTTTTTTCGTGAGCGCATTGTCAATTTCCCGGGTCTCCTCGCCGAGGGTGGGAATCGACCCACGGGCCCGGAGCGGACGGGTTGACCCCGGCGGCTCTTCGTTGATCGCGCCGGCGTCGTTGTGTCCGAACTGAATCAGCACGAAATCGCCCGCCTTGACGCCGGCAATCAACTGGTCCCACAAACCCTCGGTGATGAAAGTGCGGCTGCTGCGCCCGCCACGCGCCCGGTTGGCGACATTGACCTTGGCCGGATCGAAATATGCGGGAAGCGGCACGCCCCAGCCGGTGGCGTTGGGACCGCCGTCGGCGGCGGTGGAATCACTGGCGACCCACAGCGTGGGCAGTGCGGGGTTGAGCGCGGGTTCCGTTTTCTGTTTGGCCGGCTCAGGCGGCGGGGGCAGCGTGGTGTCCGGCGCCGCCGGTGCCGCCACTTTCGGCTCTGCCGCAGTCCTCACAGGCTGGGCCGGCGCCGCATTTTTGGCCGGAGTGGCGCAGCCGGCGACAAACGCAAGAAGTCCACTGACAAGGAACAGACGGAGGAAGGGAAACGGGGTGGTTGTCATTTTGAAAAAATTCAGGGAGTGCTCGTGAGGGTGACTTCGGCCGAAGTCAGTCCGTCACTTTTGGCGCTCAGTATGATCGGACCTGCCTCGCCCGGTCTGGTGCGGACGATGACCAGGGCGAGTCCGTTGAATGCCGCGCGTTCCCGGGCTTGAAATGACTCGAAGCTCGTCGCATCGCCGTTGTCCGTGGCGATAATTTCGCCGGGACCGGTGAGCTCGAAACTCACGCGGTTTTTCGAGCGCGGCACCAGCAAACCACCCTTGTCCGCGATCGTCGTCGTGATGAACGCCAGATCCTGCCCATCGGCGTGAAGCGCGGTGCGGTCGGCCGCGAGCATTAGTTTGGTCGCCGGGCCGGTGGTGCGCATGACATCCTCCGCCCACTTCGCGCCGTTCTTATAGGCGACAACCTTCAACTCTCCGGGTTGATAGACAACGTCGTCCCAGCGGAAGCGATATTCCGACGGTCCACGCTTTTTCCGGCCGAGCGACTTGCCGTTGAGAAAAAGTTCGGCCTCCTCGCCTGCCGTATAAACGAACACCGGCGTCACCTGCCCCACCCGGTCGGGCCAGTTCCAGTGCGGCAGGATGTGCGCCATGGGCAGGCCAGGCCGCCAGCGCGACTGATAGAGGTAATAGCGATCCTTGGGAAAACCCGCGAGGTCGATGATGCCGAAGTAGGAGCTGCGCGAAGGCACGGTGATTTTCCCGAGTTCCTTCAGTTCTTTCGCCGCCCGTGCCTGCTCGGCGGGATCGGAGAAATTGAGCAGATTGGTGGTGTCCGCGTTATAGGGTGTGGGCTCGCCGAGGTAATCGAAACCCGTCCAGACGAATTCGCCACAGACGAAAGGATTGGCGTCGAGCCCGCGCCACTCCGCCTCGGGGGGCATTGCCCAGCGCGGGGCATAGAGATCGTAGCTGCTCACCTGGAAATCGGCGCGCCCGGCATCCTTGTCCTCCTTCACCGGGAAGAAATACTCGCCGCGCGAGCTGATGCACGACGCGGTTTCCGAACCCATGAGGGGCAGATGCGGATGAGCAGCGCGCAATTTCGCATATTCCGCCGGCTTGTAGTTATAGCCGACGATGTCCACGACCGTCTGAAAGCCGTTGTAGCCCGACTGGATGTTGTTCAGGCCCGCGACCACGGGTCGCGTACGGTCTTCCTCCCGGACAATGCCGGCCAGGTGCGCGGCGAGCCGCCAGCCGTCGGGTTCGTTTTGCTCGCGAATCTCGTTTCCAATGCTCCATTGCACGACGCTAGGATGGTTGCGGTCGCGGCGGACCATGGCGCGCAGGTCCTTTTCGTGCCAGTCGTTGAAGATGCGGCTGTAGTCGTCGTGCTTCTTGCCGAGGCGCCAGCAGTCGAACGCCTCAACCATCACCACAAAGCCCATCCGGTCGCACAGCTCCAGCAACTCAGGGGCCGGCGGGTTGTGGCTGGTGCGGATCGCATTGCAGCCCATCGCCTGCAGAATTTCCAGTTGACGCTCGAGGGCGCGGACATTGAGGGCCGCACCCAGTGCGCCCAGATCGTGGTGATCGCACACACCGTTGAGCGGCACGCGCTCGCCGTTGAGCAGAAACCCGTCATTTGCCGTGAAGGCGATACTGCGAATGCCAAAGGGTGTCTCGACGCGATCGAGCATCTGGCCGTCCTGGGTGACCGTGGTCTCGGCGACGTAACGGTGACGCTCCTTGAGGCTCCAAAGCTGCGGAGCAGTGACAATCAAGGTATGTGCGCTTTGCACCGGACGGCCCGGCTCAATTCGAACATTTTGCGGCGTGCTGATCGCAACAGGTTCGCCGGCGGGATGGCCCTCTGTGCCGGCGGCGAAAAGGCGCACCGCCACGCTGACCTCGGCCCGCGCCGCGGTATTGTTTTCCAGCACAACCGCGGCATCGACCGTCGCCGACTCACGGGAGACAACGGGGGTCGTGACGGACACGCCCCATTGCGCGACATGGACCGGTGTGGTCTTCACCAGCCAGACATTGCGGTAGATTCCGCCGCCCGGATACCAGCGGGACGATTCGCGCGGATTGTCGAGCCGGATGGCGATGACGTTTTCCGCCCCGGGCTTGAGGCTGGACGTGAGATCGAGATGCCATGAGGAGTAGCCGTAGGGCCAGCCGCCGACGAACTGACCATTGCACCAGACCAGCGCATAGGCCATCGCCCCGTCGACATCGAGAAAGATCTGCCGGCCGGCATCGGCGGCGGGCAGGGTGAACTTCTTCCGATACCACCCCACCCCGAACCAGGGCAGCTTGCCCGTGTCGCCGGAAAGCTCCTGCTGGAACGGTCCCTCAATGCCCCAGTCGTGCGGCAGGTTAAGGGAACGCCAGCCGGTGTCATTGAAATCCGAACGGGCATACGCCACCAATCCGCCAGGCGAGCCGTCCGGCCGCACGCGGTGTGACATGGTGTAGTTGAGCAGATCGTCGCCCGTGGGCAGCACCCAGTCCTTGATGCGCTCATAACTCAGCGACTCGCCGACACTGAGCGGATCACCCCTGCTGAAGCGCCACCCGGCGTTGAATGAATCGCGGGTGCGTGGCGCCTCCGCGGCTGACAACCAAGCCGGGGCGAGCAATCCGCACCAGAGTAAAAGCATCCGGATTTTTTGGTTCATGGGGTATAAAAGATTAACTGCCCGTGGTCGCAGTGGATTTAAGTGAGAGCTTATCAAGCATACCCTTGGCATCAAGGCCGCAGACCAGCAACGCCAGCTCCGGACGCAGACTCACGCAGGCGGTCCACGAGGGCGCGCGGCACCGCAATAGCCGTGCCGTGCTTCATGCGCTGTGGTGTGCCTTCGAAGGGGAACTGCATTTTAGACGTCACGTCTTCCCAGGTTTTCAGATCGCGGGATCGCATCGCACAGTAGTGGCGCTGCATGTAGGCCTCGAAATAAACCAGGTACTCGTCGCCGATCTTGATGGCGGTCGGGCCCTCGGACCAGAGACCAGCCGGAGTAAATGGCGCCGAAAGCGGGCCAAACGGGCCGCGGACGGTGGTGGCGGTGGCGAGGCGCAGGTTTTTCGCCGGTTGCGGAAACTTGGTCTCGTCCTTGATGATGAGCCACTGCTGGCCGTCGGCCCGCAACAAGGTGGCGTCGATGCAGCTGAATCCGGGATCGTAGAACAGCGTGGTGGGCGCGAACGTCTGGAAGTCTTTCGTCGTGGTGCAATACATCCGGTGATTCAGCTGATCCTCGGAAGCTCCCGCCGTCGCGGGAAAACGCCCCGGGATGGTGGTGGCCCAGAAGATGACGAATTCGCCGCGCGTCTCGTCGAAATCGATTTCGGGCGCCCAGCAGTTCCGAGCAGCCGGCTCGTGCGCCATCACGGGCAGTTCGCGCTCCTCGGACCACGTGACGAAGTCCCGGGTCGAAGCGTAACCGATGCCCTTCTCCCACCAGCCTGAGGTCCAGACCATGTGGTAGGTGCCATCCGGGCCGCGCACCACGCAGGGATCGCGCAGAAGCTTTTCCTTGAGGCCGATCTTCGGCGCGAGGTAGCTGTGACCGGCGTTGAGCGGCTGCCACTTGTAGCCATCTTCGGACCAGGCAAGGTGGAGGCCGTCCTCGCCGTTGCCCGTGAAATAGGTGAAAAGATAAACCTCGCCGGAAGCGGCGGACAGTCGCGCCGCCGCGACCAGCAGAACGACAAGCGTGAAGCGGAAGGATTTCATGGGAATCGGATCAATCGCCCAACGGGCGCTGGTTGGTAAACTGCGGACTCGGTGGCAGGGCGAATGTGCCGACCTCGTCGGGCTGTGCCGGGTCGAAGCCCTTGAATTCGTCCACGATGTACTTGGCGATGCCGAGATGGTTGTCACGGATACCCTGCACCATGCACTGCGCGAGTTCGTAGCTTCCGTAATTGTTGTGATGGGTGTTGTCCACCTTGCCGCCGGAAGTGGCGAAGGCTTGCGCCGATTTTTCCGGACCCAGCGCCTCGTAGAACCGGATGCTCATCGCGTTCAGGTCGATGAAGGCAACGCCCAGTCGTTGGGCCGCCTGGCGCGAACCCTCGGCATATTCGGCCAGCGAGGGTTTGACCTTGCCATGTTCGTCAAACGCCCGGCGCTCCATCGGCGAGACGATGACCGGCGTGCCGCCGTGCGCCCGGACGGCGTCGACATGCCGCTTGATTTCCTCCTGATAGGTCGTAAACGGGCCGCCCGTGCCGGCGGCAATCTGTTTCTGGTCGTTGGTGCCGAATTGCATGATAAGCCAGTCGCCGGGCTTCATCACGCTGAGAATCTTGTCGAGCCGGCGGCGACCGATGGAGTCGCGATAGGTTTCGCCCGACTCGCTGTGGTTGGCGATGGCGACCTCAGGTTTGAAAAAGCGCGGCAGCATCTGGCCCCAACTGGCGAATGGCTCGCGCGACTGGTCGGTGACGGTGGAGTCGCCCAGCAGAAAAACGGTGGGCACCTGCACCGGTTCGATCTCCAACAAGCAGACGGCCGGATGCGCCCCGTTGAACTCGAGCGTGAGCAGCCGGTCCCAGGCCCAGGCCTCCTGCGTGGTTTCGCGCGGCGCCTTGAGTTTGACCACACCCGCCGGGATGTCACCGGTGGCAACGATCTGCGGCGTACGAATGTTGACGATGAAATTGACGGATGTGGACTTACCGGGTGCCAGGTGGAAGTTTTCAACCATCAGGCGGCGAAGTTCAGCTTTGATCGTCGTAACGGACTCGTCCGCCGGATTGCCGAGCGTGACCCTGACCCGATAGTTGCCCTCGGCGGGAACAGCGGCCGTGAAGAAAAACGGTTTCTCGCTTACGAGACCGGCGCACCGGCCGGGTCCGGGAGTATTATTTTCGAACTCCGTCAGGGTGGCCCCCGCCTCAAAACCATAGCCACGCTCGGGGGTGAAGACCATGTTGGCCGTCACGTGCTCATAGCCGGGCGCAACCGGACCAGGGCCGAAGTCAAACCTGAGAGGGCTGGCCAGGGCGGCCAGCGGCCCGCAAGCACTGATAAAAATAAGACGAGGCAAAGCAGTCGTAAGCATGGGGGTGAGGGAAAATCCAAGATACTGACGCCGGATTGAAGCCGAAGGTTGCTGGACAGTCAGGGTTAAACTGGGTCAATGCGAGAGGGTCGCCGCCATCAAGCCAATGACAACATCGTTGGCCAGCGCGCGTACCGTAAGCGAGCGCAGTTCTTTTTCCGGGTCGAGGGCAAGCTCAAGCTCCGTGGCGGCGCCGCCGGGGATTACTTTGCCCTGACCCTTGAATGCCGCGGCATCGAGCACGCGCACCGCGCCGGTCTTGAGGTCCACGCGGGTCGGAAGCGGTCCGTCGACACGAAACTGATAATCGTCGATAAAGTAGTCCTGCTCGATGGGCCACCAGGTCTCAGGATTGCGCAGCGCGAGCCGGTTGGTGGTGCCGTCGGTGTAGGAGACGACCACCTCGCCGTTGTCGAGCCGGCTCTGCATGGCATTGGTCGAGCCTGCCATCAACAAATAGATCCGCTTTGCCTTGCCGCTCAGCGGCACGGTGGCCTCACGGGGGTAATTGTCCCACTGTGAAGTGAATATGATGTTCTTGGCGTCACCGGGTCCGGGCGTGGCGAATGGCGTGCCATTGGGCAATACAAGTCGGCCGCCGTTGGCGCCGGCCACGGCGCGGAGGCCCGTGTCATCGATCTCCGCGGAGGCGTTGACGTGCCCGGCCCAGTACCCGAGGCCCTGCGCTGGAATCGCCAGCGAGACGAACGGCGAACGCGGCGACAGATATTTTCCCGGCCGGAAAATTTCCGTCACCCGGTCGTTGAAGAACGCCGCGAGGTTGACCGGCTCGGAATTCCTGACCGTCACGGGGGTTTCCCACTCGACCGGTCGGGGCCACGGGACCAGCGGTGCAACATAGTCACTCGCTGCCTGCCGGGCCGGGCCACTCCAGACCACACGTACTTCACACTTGGTGGCGGAGGAAACGCTGATCTCGAGCCGCGGCAACGGACCGTTGATCAGCTTCCCCTCAGCCACCTCGTCGTTGACCGTCACTCGCAGCGGGTTGCCGGCGGCGGGAATTTGCAGACGCAGCTCCAAGGACCGGGCAAAACGTGCTTCAACATTGAAGATCTCGGTCAGTCCTGAGCGGGCGTAGGTGAAGTCCACCTGCGGGTGATGCAACACGGCATGCTCCCAGCCGGCCGGAAACCCCGGCGCAATCAGCAACACTCCGGAGAGGGCATCGGGCCGCACTCCGAAAAGGCCCTCAATGATCGCACGGCTCAGCACCCCGCTGCCGTCCGCGAAGTCGCGCTGGGATTCGCGCCGGTAGACATCGAGGTAATTCATCGAGCCGACGTTGCCGGGAGAGATACCCATGAACATGGAGGCGAGCAGCGCGCTCTTCAACAGCTGGAATGCTTCATCGGGCCGGTCCGCCTGCCAGCAGCCGAGCGCGGTGTGCACGTTCTCGGCCATCACCACGTTGTTGATCGACCACGTGTAGGGCATCCAGTCGCTGGTGGCCAGGACGTGATAGTCCGCGTCAGCCGGCACGCCCGGGCCCCGAACCGGCAGGCGAGGAATCTGCCAGGCAAGGTGCTGGACCATCTGCGCCGCTTCCAGTGGCGTCGGCATTCCCGAATCCATCGTGTGGTAGAAAGTCCATAGTGCCTCGCTGGGATGCACAAGCTGGTTACCCAGCAAATCCTTGCATTCCGCAAAGTGGCCTTCCGTCCAGAGCAGCTCACGCATAGCGCGGGCAATGAGGCCGGCCTCGCGAGTGTAGGGAGCCGGGTCGGCGCCGACCAGCGGGGCGAGCTGCGCGGCCATCCGGTTGTGCCAGTAATTGTAGGCCGAAGCGTGCGCCGTGCCGCCACCGCTGTATTGCAGGTCGTCACTCGCCCAGATGGCCGCGTAGGCCTCGTAGAGCGGGAGCTTCTCCGGGCCGAACTCACGGCGGAAGAGCCGGCGTTCCCAAGCAAGGTGTCGCTCGATGACCGGCCACATCTTTTCCGCGAATTCCACGTCGCCGGTCCAGCGCAGGTGGCGGAACAGCGCGTCGATGTAGACAAGGTTCATGTCGTAGTGGCTGCTCGAAAGGTCGCCGTTGCTGTGCAACGCAGCCTCGTTGCGCGCGAGGTTGGTCTTCTCGTCGGGCAGCGGAAGTTTTGCCGGAATGGGATCGATGTTCTGGCGGCCGGCCCAATAGGTGAAATGAGCCCGAGCGCGTTCCGGCCAGCCGAGGGCATCAAGGGCATAGGGCCCGCGCCAGCCCAGGAGACGGGTGCGCCATGCAATGGCCCCGTGCATGATTGCCTGCTGCGGCTCGTCCCACACGGCATCGGCGGCGACGTTGAGGGCGCCCATTGCGGCGTTGAGGTAGGCGTCGGGTGTTTCGACCGCCACATGCGCACGCAGCGCGGCGAAGTGAGCCTCGCTCTCGGCAAAAAGGCGCGGCAGGTCCGCCATGGCGAAAACCGGGGCAAGCGGGAGTTTGACCGGACTGCGGTTCAGCCCAGAACGGTCGGTACTGACTTCCTTGTAGATGTCGAGTTCATCGGCAGAAGGAGCATCCGTCGCCATGCGCTGGAGCGAGAGCAGGAGTGGCTGGCCATTAACGAGCGGCGAGCGGCCGATGACGACGGCTTCCGCGGGTGGGGTCTTCGAGGCGGATGCAAGCAGCGCCGGCAGGTCGTTCCATTTGGCCGCGTCAGCCAAGGCCAGCTCTGTGCCGGCCGGCACGAGACCGGTGATGGTGGCAGGCTTGGCGTGCAGAGTGAATGTCCCTGCGGCAATCTCATAGGTTTGGTCGCGGCAGAATCCGGGCTGTAATTGAAACCATGCACCAATTGGCACATTCTCTGTGCCGATGTCGCCGTCACGCCGCCCACGCTGGCCATTGGCCCCGCCGTAGACCCAGACCAGCTCAAGGCCTGGCGCGAGGCCGCTGGCCTCAACGCGGATGACGAGTCCCTCCGTCTGGTGCCAGGCCAGGGCGGCGAGCCGGAGCACGCCATCAGAGCCAAGCAATGGGTCGCGGATTTCGTAGAGCAATTCGCCGGGCCGGTAACGGGTGGTGATCTGCGCCGCGTCGTGCAGCCATTTGACGGCGGTGGCAGAGCGGAGGGCCAGCCGGAGGTTGCCACCGCGACCGGGCAGGTAGAGGACGAATTCGGGTTTGTCACCGCCGTCGACACGGAACGCGGTGTTGCCACCGTAGAGCGGGCGGTTGAAGAACTCGGTGCCGTTCTCGATGACAAAATCATCCTTGTCCGGCCGGTAGCGCAGCGGGCGCTCAATGTTGCCCGCAAGATTTGGCCAGAGCCGGCTGGCGGCGGGCGCCTGCGCATCCAGAGCGCCGTTACCGGCCAGAATCATGGCCAGCGCCACCCAAGCCGGTTTGTAACGAAATATATTACAAAGGACACATGCCGCCAGGCCGAACGTTGGCCCGGTGCCACCGGATTGCGGGCCGTGAGGTGTCGGAAGGGAAGGCTCTGCACTCGGGGCGGGCATGTCGCGTTGGAGGCCAGAAAAGCGGCTGACAAATCAGGGAGCAGCGAGTCTGAGCAGGAAGACGAACAGCAGGACGATGGCCCCCGACAAGGCGCTGCAGATGATGAAACCTACGGTGTCCATTTTGTCCCATTTGCAAAACTCCCAATTGGTTTGCGGAAAAAGCTTGGTATGGTCGAACCGGGTGGGATTGCGGCGGGTCTCCGCCATGGCGGCGGCCTCGAGCTCGGGGGTGTCACCGACGGGAGTCTTCATCTTGCCGTAGAACTGGGCCACGCGGGCCGGATCGGTCGGCCGCGTAGCCAGACTGGCGATGAGCAGAACCACAAACGGGAAGAAACCGTCGAAGAAAAACTGGGCGGTAAGGCGCTGGCTCGGAGAGAACGAGGCGGCGGGAAGCCCGGCCTTGCCCATAACCCAGCACTCGAGGTTGAAACGGCCGCTGCCGACCAGCGGACTGGAGAGGTCGTTGGCGTCCAGGTGCACAACCGTGGCGAAGAACACTCCGGCCGGCTGACCGCCCGGGGTCAGGCTGGTCTGCGCCAGTCCCTGGTCGTGGCTCAGCGCGGGAAGCCCCGAGGCCGTCCACGGAATGACGATAATCACCAGGGTCGAGAGAATGACGCAGGCCCAGACGGCCGGGGCGGTGAGGCGGCGCCAGAAATAGCTCAGCAGCACACAAGCGCCGAACGGGATGTTGACCGTGAGCACGATGTTCACAATCGAGAGGAAATCGCCCATCAGCCACGCCGACGTGGCGCCGAGCGCGAGCACGACGATAATGGTGCAGCGCGCGTAGAACACGCCCCGCACCTGATCGAGGTCCGGCCAGATCTGGCGGTAGACGTTGCGGACAAAGAGGGAAGAAATGGCCAGGGCCTTGGCGGCAAGCGTCGACATCGTCCCGGCCAGGACCCCGGCGAGCATCAGGCCGATCAGGCCTGGACCGAGCAGCTTGTTGGACAAGGCGCCCCAAGCGGCATCGGGGTCGGAAAGACCGCCCGGGCCGAACAGGGCCACGGCGATCAGGCCGGTAAACGCCCACAGGATGATCATCAGGCGTTTCAGGTAATTGCCCGAAACCCCGGAGCGCGCGGCAAATTCGTTCCTGGCCGAGCCGCAGATGCCCATGTTGTGACTGAGGCCGCCGTTCTGAATGATGCTCACCAGCAAAATGGCGCCGAGGCTGAAGACGGAAAACTGCCCGACCCCGCCGGACCCGAAGAGATCGAACATCCGCGCCGGCACTTTCGCGGCGAGTGCGCCCCAGCCCCCGATGGCGTGGAGGCCCGTGGGGATGAGCAGCAGGGAGAAGACGATGATGAGGATGCTCTGGAGACCTTCGTTGACGGCCGCCGCCGCCATGCCCCCCAGAACGATGTAGGTGCCGACCACGATGGCAAAGACGACGAAGAACATCACGTTGTTGAGCAACGTGACGTAGCTGTGCAATTCGCCACGGGCCCGCCGTTCACGCAAGGCGTCGAGCTGCGACCGGAACGCCGGAGCCATTGTGCCGGCGGTATATTGCTGTTCGAGCTGACGCAGTTCGTGATAGCCGTCCACCGAGGCGCGTTCCGCCGCAGTGTAAGCCGACTCCTGCTTCACCACCAGCGAGGAGGCTATCTTGTAGGCAGTGACGTTGGCGAAACCGAGGAAAACGCACGCCACCAGGATCTGGAACATTGCATAGAAGAGGCTCAGGCCGCGGCTGCCGAAGCGATCCTCGAAGAGATCCGACACGGTCGTAAGGCGGACGCGCCGGAACCAGACGTTCATGAACCAGAAATAGGGGTTCATGAACACGGTCTGGAAAGAGAGCCAGGAGCCGGGTGCGCCCTGCTGGTAAACAAAGCTCGCGGTGCTGACGGCGCCGGACGGCTCGGTGGCGTTGCCGAAATTCAGGAAGAACTGGTACAGCTTGCCGAGCTTGCGGCCGGCGAG
>CAZBLQ010000038.1:0-27381 GCA_964492635.1 uncultured Oleiharenicola sp. | reverse complement strand
CCGAACAAGGAAACGACGGTGATCACCACCCCGGCGAAAACAGTGCTGTTGGCGACGAACGGGAGATGTCTTTCGAACCAACCGGTTTGCTGGTCGGTCGGATCCGCTTCACCCGGTTTTCGGATATGAAGCCAGTGCTGTCGCCGGAGGGCGATGGCTCTCTGGCTGCTCACGGCGAAGCCCCGCATGAATATTCCCACCACAACCAGTGAGACGCCCAGCGGCAGCAGCACGTCGCGGCTGGTGAGTTGCTTGAGGAGATCCATTGGTGTTCTGGAAAATGATATTTAACCACGGATTGCACGGATCCGATCCGGATGAAACTCATTTCCAGGGATCATGGACAAATTTCAACTCCACGTTTGCCTTCTGTATTCGGGACAATCCGTGCCATCCGTGATTAAAGCAATTCCACTTTGTCGCCGACGCGCAGCGTGCCACCTTTGGTTTCGTGGATGAGGTTCACGCCAAAAACCACCGCGGTGGGGTCGGCGGGGTCTCGCCGGAAGGTGGCGAGGGTCTTCAGGGGCTCATTGCCCCGCTCGCCGGTGGATTGGTCGGTGGTCGTGATGAGGCAACGAACCGACCGGCCGGCACTGCGAAAAGCCGCGTCGCCAATCCGCAGGTTGGTCCAGGTATCCTCGGCGAAGGCGTCACATCCACCGACGACGATATTCGGCCGGAAGCGATTCATGGGCACGGGCTCGCCGTCATGCCCGACAATGCGGTCGTTGAGGCGGGCGAGTGAAGCCTCGCTGATGACCAGAAACGGGCAGGCGTCGGCGAAGGTGAAGACATCGCCGGGCCGGGCGGAGGATTTGAGGACGGGTCGGGAGAATTTTTCCCCGATGCGCAGGAGCCGGCATTTCAACCCGAGGAAATCGCTCAACCAGCTGGCGGCTTCATTGCCACAGTCCTCCGCGAGCAGGCCCGCACTCTTCCAGACGGCGACGGTGTGCAGCGGGGCGTGTGGATCCGGCGTGCGGAGCACGCTGACCTGGCCGGCACCGGTGGCGGAAAGGGTGAGGGTATCGGCGGAGAGGCGGGCGTCGACCCGCGCCATGAGGGGGGTGGTGCGCTGGGTCAGGAATTTACCCGTGACGTCGACCACGAGGAAGCGCCGGTCGCCGACAAACCCCAGGGCATCGAATTCCGCCATCGGCACTGCATAGCCGCGCAGGGATTTGACGGGGTAGATGAACAGGCCGGTGACTTGGGGCATGGGAGGATCGGGGTTGGCCACAAAAAGCACAAAAAACGCAAAAAGGGAACAGAAGGAATGCTGTATTTGGATCTAAAGAGTCAGCCTGTAAGTTTGTGGATCTGCTTGGTGGAGGCGGGACCATTGGTCCCGCGAGGCATGTGTGCTTCGCGGCTTCTATCCCGCGGGACTGGCAGCGTTGCTGCGGACTCGCAGTCCGGTGTTTGTCCACGCGCCTTCGCGCGAGGCAAATAGTCCCGCCTCCAGGAAATCACGCGTCCTTCCGCTGGTAACTGGCGAGGTAGAGCTGCTGGCCTTTTGCCGTGGCGTGTTTTTGTGGGCGCGTGCCGCCCAGGCCGTAGCAAATGGAGAGCACCACGCCGGCGAATTTGAAAATGCAGGGGATGGTGCGGCCGGCATTGGGTCCGGTCACACCGAGCAAGGTCATTCCGTCGGCATCCACTGTGTAGGTGCCATGGTCGGCGGCGACCCCGCCGAAGCGCACGGTGTATTTGCCACCGACCAGCTCGACCTCCATTTTATCCAACACCATCCGGGGCGTTTCCTCGCCGTCATGCTCGGCATAGACCGGCTGCCAGGTGCCTTCGAGGTCGGTATTCAAGCTTTACTCCTCGATCGCATCAGCTGCCGGCAGTGACTTTTGGGCCTTAGCACCAAGAGTCTTGAGCTCTTCAACTTGAGAAAGTAAATTGCCCCGGCCAGACTTGAGTTTTCCGAGCACGTCATCGTAACTCTCCCTCGCTCTGGTCAAATGGGTACCGATGGCCTCCAAATCAGAATAGAGACCGGCAAACTTATCGTAGAGCATACCGCCACGACGGGCGATCTCCTGAACGTTTTTGGTCTGGCGATCTTGTTTCCATAGTCCGGCTACGGTCTTGAGTGTGACAAGCAAGGTTGGAGCAGTGCAAAGGATGACGCGCCGATCAAAGGCCCACTGGTAAAGTGCCTGATCAGCCTTGAGTGCCGTGATGAATGCAGACTCCAGCGGCACAAACATCAGCACATAATCCGGGGTGACAAGCTTCCCGGTATCTTCATAGCGCTTGCTGCTCAATTCTTCAACGTGGGTGCGGACTGCACGCACATGCTCTGCAGTTGCGGCGTCCCGCTCGGCCTCGGTGGGCGCATTAACGGCCCGCTCGTAGGCAACCAGCGAGAGTTTCGAATCAATCACTAAGTGGCGTTGATCCGGTAGCCTGAGAATGACGTCGGGTCGCAAACGGCGACCGTCCTCTGTGGTGATGGATTCCTGAACAAGAAAATCTTGGTCCTTCTTCAAGTCGGCTGATTCTAGCAAATGTTCTAGGATCAATTCACCCCAGGCGCCACGTACTTGAGATTGACCTTTTAAAGCTTGGGTAAGCGAATGGGCTTCATCAGTAATACGAACATTGAGTTGCCGTAGTTGCTCAATCTGGGTCTTCAAAGTAGTTCGGTCGTCGCTCTCGGTTTTATAGACCGTGTCGATCCGTGTGCGAAATTCGGTGAGTTGTTGTTTGAGTGGATTGAGCAAAGTATCGATCTGGGTTTTGTTGTGTTCGGTGAATGTGGCAGACTTTTCTTCAAGCAATTTTGAGGCCACGACCTGAAACTCAGTTTGCAGAGAGGTCCGCATTCTTTCGATGTCGGCAAGGTATTGCTGAGCACGTTTCTCTTGTTCAACGAGCCGCTGCCGTTCTGATTCGAACTGGGTTTCCAATCGCGCTTTATCCGCGGTCAATTCAGCAATCCGCTTTTGGAGGCCCGAGTTTTCACTTTGCAGTTGCTTGAGCAGTTCAAAGGTCGGATCGGCTGCGTTAGCTAATGTAATCACTGCTGGTTTCGAGCTATGAGCCCACCACCAAACCAATGCACCGGCGACTACGGCCGAAATGAGCGCGATGGCGATATCCATGACGCGGGCAGTGAAGCGCCGGGAGGTCAAAGTGTCGAGCCGCGAGCATCCGCCGTCGCACTTCAAGCTGCCGACTTCGCCGAGGTTACGACGGACAAGATGGCGGACAAGAGTGGGGATTGTCGCTGTGCTCAGAAGTACTCGCTAAAATTCAGCTACTGCTACGTCGAGGTCCTGAGGATTTTTCAATGTTCATTTTTAGGCCAATGAACACTGGCCGATGAACGATGAATTTCAGGCTGCTGCCTGCTCCCGTCTCAGAACGGCGTGCCGGTGCCGAGATCCTTGCCCGGGAGGTAGATGGTAAAGCGGGTGCCGTCGCCGGGATGGGACTTCACATGCACGAGCCCCTGATGGGCCTTGACGAGACGGGAGACGATGGCGAGTCCGAGGCCGGTGCCGGTCTGGACCTTCGTCGTAAAGTAGGGCTCGAAGACGCGCGCGAGCACATCGCTGGGGATGCCGGGCCCCTGGTCGAGCACGGAGAGCGCAATGACCGGCGGGCGGTTGGCAAAGCTGTCGTAGCCGATGAAGCGCTCGCCGGGGCTGTCCTTGTAAGTTTCGGTCGGCAGCTTCATATCGAAGAGCTCGGCGGTAATCCAGACGGTCTGCGGCTGGTCCGTGCTCTGGAAAGCGTTCATGCAGAGATTGAGCAGGATCTGGATGAGTTCGGTGCCGCCAATGTGCGCCGTCGTGTCCACGTCCAGGTGCTTGATGGCGAGGTGGCCCCCCTTGATGCTCGGGTGATTGCGCATGAGCGTCTGGACGTCGTCGAGCACCTGGTTGACGGAGACCTCGGGCGCCTGCGGGCTGCGTTTGTTGACGAAGCGCAGATAGCGGCGGGTGATGGCGGAGCAGGTGTTGACCTGCTTGGCCAGCGTCGCGACATCCTCACGAATGGCTTGCAGATCTGCGCCGTGAAGCGAACCAACACCCTCGAGCCGCAGGGTCAGCATCTCGACATAGCCGGCGATGACGGTGAGCGGGTTGTTGATGTCGTGCAGGGCGCCGGCGTAGATTTCCGTGGTGGTGCGGGCCATCTCCTCCTTGACGGAGGAATCATTGAGCTGGTCAGAGAGGGCCTTGAGGCGCTCGCTCGTGTTGGACACTGTCTCGGAAATCCGGCGGAGGTGCAGGGCGCGGGTGACGGCCTCGCGGATGGTGGAAAGATCAAACGGCTTGCTGAGGTAATCGCAGGCGCCGAGTCGGAGGGCCTGGCGTGCGGTCTCGATGGTCTCGTAAGCCGTGAGCATGATGACCTCGATGTGCGGGTCGATGGCCTTGAGGCCGCGCAGGACCTCGATGCCGGACTTGCCGGCCATGCGGATGTCAAGGATGGCGAGGCTGATCGCGTGATTTCTGGCGTAGTCGATGGCCTTGTCGCCGTTCTCCACAGCGTAGACTTCAAAATCCTTCTTGAACACCATGCGGAGGGAATGACGCGGACCCTCCTCATCGTCCACAATGAGGAGCACGGGCATGGTAGCGGCAGGGACGGCAACAGAGGTGGCGAACGGCGTGTCGGTGGCGGAACTCATGACGGAAGAAGATGAAGTATGCACGAATGACTTAAAAACGGAACTCGAATGACAGGGCGATCGCATTGATGGAATTCTTGTAGGTACCGTCGGCGGTGGCGCCGATGAGCGAGGGCGGGCTGCCGGTCACCGTGCGGGAACCTCCGTCAGCGTAGTGCCAGGCGAGGTTGGCCGCGACGTTGCCCGAACTGTAGCCCAGCCCAAGCGAATACCAACTGCGGTTGCTGTCTGGCACGGCAGGAGTATAAGTGGCGTCGGGCACGGAATTTTCCGTGTAGAGGTAGCCGGCACTGACATTCCAGTTTTCCGACAGATAGCGCGTGGCACCAAGCTCATAGAAAAAGCCGGACTGCCAGTTGAAGGCCAGGGGCACGGCGCCGGATGCCTTGTTGATGGTGACGGTCTTGAGCCGGTTCCAGTTGGTCCAGTCGAGGTTGACTTCAATGTTCCACTGCGGGGTCGGCCGGTAGGAGTAGCCGCCAATCACGACCTCCGGAAAATCAAAGGTCGCGGAGCTGGGGTCACCGGTGAAAAGGGGAATGGTGTCGGTGGTGCCCTTCATTTTGATCGAGTTGCTGCTCTGGTAGCTGAGGCCGAAGCTGTGCTCGGTGGCGGGTTTCCAGAGCGCGCCCAGGGTGAAGCCGAAGGAATTGCCGCTGCCCTTGAAACGGAAAAGGTCGGTCGGACCGAACACCCCGAGGGCGCGGCGCAGGTCGGTCGTGGCGTGGGTGTAGGTCAGCCCGCCGCCAAGCGAGAGCGTCGGCGAAACCTGATAGGCGGCGGAGAGATTGAAAGTCAGGGTGGTCTGCTCGTTCTTCAGCGCAAAGGTGCGCAGCGGTGAATTGTCCGGCCACTCGGTCGAAAGGCCGAAAGGCGCATAGAGGCCGAGCCCGAAGGCCCACGGTCCGTCACCCGGCTTGTTCGAATAAAAGATCTGTGGGACGACCTGGTAGCCGTCATCCATGGAGGCGCTGCCCGTGGCGCTGTGGTAGTCGGACGACACCGAGATGTCGTAGACCGTGGCGGAGAGGCGCTGGCCGTTCAGTTGGGTGAGACCGGCGGGATTGTAATAAACCGCGCTCGGGTTGTCCGCTGTGGCGACAAAGGCGTTGCCGCGTCCCATGGCGAAGGCGTCCTTGAAGCCGACGCGGGTGCCGGAGGCCGCCACGTCCGGGGCGGAAGCGAGCGTGAGCAAAGCCAGACAGCCGATGAGCGCACGAAGCGCTACCGGGGCAGACAGGGAGGTGACAGTTCTCATTTTAGCGTGGGAGCGGGAGGTGAATGACAATGTCGGGATCACCCGGTGAATGGCGCGGCACAATTTCAAGCCGGCCCTGATGGGCCTCGATGACGCGGCGTGCGATGGTCAGGCCGAGCCCGACGCCGGTGTTGCGGGTGGTGAAGAAAGGCTCGGTGGCCCGGCCCGCCGACTCGGAGGCAAAGCCGTTGCCGGTGTCGCGCACCTGAATCACCAGCTCGGCCTGGCCGTCAGCCGTGGGCGTGGCGTTCAGCGAGACTGCCAGACGCGGTTCGCCGCCGGAGGATTGCAGGCCGTTGAGGAAGATTTCCTGGAAGGCGTGCGCCAGGCTGGCGCGGTTGCAGCGGAGCACGACGGGCGGCAGATCGCTGTGCACATCGAGTTCACCCGCGCCCCCGACGAATTCGCGCGACTTCGCGAAGCTCGACCGCAGCAGCTCGTCCAACGGGGCGAGTTCGGAAGGGGGCGAGTCGGCGCGGGCGAGCAGCAGCATCTGGTCGGTGAAACGCTGGATGCGCTGGGTCTCGCGGGTGAGGGCGGCCTTGAGTGAATCACGGAACTCGGCGTTGTTGATCTCGGCGTCGAAGAGCTGCTGGTGGGTGGTCAGCGGCACGAGCGAGTTGCGAATCTCGTGGGCAAAGCGGCGGGCGATGAGCCCGATGAGCTTGAGATTGGACGACTCGATCTCGGCGCGCTGGGCGGCGTTGATGCGGGTGAAATCCTCGAGCAGGAGCAGGGCGGTCTGCGGGAGCCGGCCGGCCGCGGCGCGCAACGGGATGAGGGAGACGCGGTAGACCGCGGCCGCCGCCTCGTGGAAAAAGGGCTCGATGGTGACTCCATTCACGACGACTTCGTGGAGTTTGCGGGCAACGGCCGGGGGCAGGTCGTTGAAGGTGACGACAGCTTCGTTGGTGCCGCGCAGGAAGCCGGCGATGGCGCGGTTGGCGTAAATCACAGCCAGGTCGGGGCCGGTCACGAGCGCGCCGGTGGTGATGCCGTCCAGCACGCTCGCAAAAAGCCGGTGGCTGCCGACCAGCTGGTGGTGCAGCCAGCTGTTTTTGACGGCGAGCCCCAGTTCCTCCAGCAGATGGTAGACGAGCAGCAATTCCTCATCTGTGAACGCGCCGCCCATGATGCGACCGCCGAGCACGGCCACGCCGAGCGTGCGTTCGCGGTCGTTGACGGGAATGGCAATCTGGCCGCCGAGGACCTCGAATTCGCGGAGGATTTTCGGATCAAGGAACGGCGCCGAGCTGAAAGCCGGGGCGCGGAGGATCTGCGGCTGCAGGGTGAGCTGGCGGCCGAGCCCGCTCTTGCGGGAGAGGGCGAAGCATTCGACGAGCTCGGCGGGCACGCCGATGGCGGCCACGCAGTTCAACTGGGAATTGTCCACCGGAGTGGCGGCCGGCAGCGCGTCGAGGGTGCCAGGCTCGAGAAAAATGGCGATGCGCGACAGGCCGATCACCTCGCGCAGTTTCAGGATGAAATGCTGCGTGAGCTGCCGGTAGTCGAGCGAGTAGCCGAGCACCTGCGAGAAGTCGCGCAGCACCTCGAGCGCATTCGACATGGCGGCGGCCTTGGGATTCAAAACCGGCGCGGGAGCGGCCGGGGACGGCAGGCCTTCCGCCTCCGCGACCCGTGCACCCAGGCGCAGCAGCACGCCGGTCAGGGCGGCCACATCGAGCGGATGAAACAGGGCGATGTCCGCTCCGGCTGCGAGCACGCGCTGCTGCTGGTCGGTGGCTGCGCGGAGGGGCAGCACCGCAACGATGGTCAGATGTGAAACGAGGGCCCGGGTGGCGGTGATTTCAGCCAGTGAATCCGGACTGAGATTTTTCGGCACGAAGACGCACGCCTCGAAAGCGCCCGCGCTGAGGGCCGCCCGGGCATCAGCAAAACGGGGTCGCAGGGTGACTTGGAAGTCGGCGGCAGACGAAAGCGCCGCGATGAGCGGCTGCGCGGGGGAGTCGTCTGTAATTAGGAGAAGCCGGGTCACTTCCAGAACATCGTGGGCAAGAAATTGGCGGACGGAATGTTAGTAGTTTTTAAGACACGATACACACGCTCTTTAATCAATCGCAAAGTGCGGAGTTGCTCGTTGATTTTGCAGGCCAAATCAGCCTCTCTAGGTCTGGAGGACCGACCTACTAGATGATCACCGATTCCTCGCATGTCGAAATGGGGCTGATCCGGAGCGAATTTGTGACTTTCACGAATCGTGCGGGCCTTAAGCTGTCTGCCTGCCTCGACCACCTGGGATCGCGGCTGGAAAATCGCCCGTGGGCGCTGATTGCACCCAAGTTCGGGGAGACCAAAAAAAACAGCCTGCAAATGGCCTACTCCCTCGCCGCCAACGGGCTCAATGTGCTGCGTTTCGACCACTCCAACCACGTGGGCGAAAGCGGTGGCGACCAGACCTACTTCACGCTCGCGAGCGGGGTGGGCGACATAATCTCATGTGGCGATTACCTTGAGCAGACGCACGGCGCAAAGGAGTTCACGCTGGTGGCCAACAGTCTGTCGGCCCGCACGGCGATCCGGGCGGCGGCGAACGACCCGCGGGCGACGCACCTCGTGTGTCTAGTAGGCGTGGTGAACCTCCAGCACACCCTGCATCAGGTCTACCGTGACGACCTCATTGGCGGGCACCAAGCCGGCCGGCGCTGGGGGGTGGGTGACATGCTCGGGGTGGAGATGGACTACGACAACTTTCTCCAATCGGCGGTGCAGGAGGACATGCATGGCCTTGACGGGACGCGGGCCGACCTGTTGCGCACCGCGGCGAAAGTCTCATTTTTTGCAGGCGAGCGCGACACCTGGGTGCTGATGGCGGATGTGGACACGGTGCTTCGCGGGCGGCCCCAGACGCAACTGACGCCGCTTCCCGGCGCGATGCACGAGCTGCGGGAGAACCCCGTGGTGGCCGAGCAGGCGTTCAAGGCGATTGTCACCGCCTGCGTGGCGAATGTAATGAATATCAGCCCCGGGGCGGTGAGCCTCCGGAATCCTGACAAGCGCCAGTTGTTGCATCAGAACCGCGTGGAGCGCGAGCGTTTGCGGCAGCTGAACCGGGAAACCGACACCGAGCGCGACTTCTGGGCGAAGTATCTGGCGAAATACCGGCTGTTGCACACGGTCGACGATTATCAGAGTTACCTGGGTCTGGTCGGGCGCCTGCTCGGACCGATCAACTCCGGCGAGATTGTCCTCGATGCCGGTTGCGGCAACGGCATGTTCGGCCTCTGGGTAATCCGCACGCTCCTCGAACAGGCGCACAAGCCCGGCGTCCCGCCGGTCTACGTGGGCCTGGATCTCACGGTCGAGGGGTTGCGCGACGCCCTAGATCTGCAGAACGGCTACAGCCTCGGCCATAACCGCACTGCCGACGAACGAGTGCAACAGTACGTGAGCCTGCTTTACGGCCAGACGGATCTCGATACCTGGGGCATGCCGTCCTCGGAAGCGCCGGGTCTGGTGGTGTTTGCCGACAACTGCTTCGACAAGGCGTGCTGCAGCCTCGTGCTGTCGTATCTCAACCGGCCCGAGTGTGTGTTGACCGAGCTGCACCGGGTGTTGAAACCTGGGGCGCGAATCGTCGTGTCGAGCATGAAACCATTCTGCGACATGTCGGAGATCTACCGTGACTTCATGGGCCAGCAGGTGACGGAGGCGGCGCTGGAATCGGGGCGCGATCTGCTGCGCGCGGCCGGCAAGATCCGCTTGAAGGAGGAGCAGGGCTACTACACTTTCTTTTCCGGAGAAGAGTTGACGGCCCTGCTGACCGCCGCCGGATTCAAGAAATGCGAATCCCACATGTCCTTTGGCGGCCAGGCGGTGGTCGTTGCAGCTGAAAAGTGATCCTCTACTGCATACTGACCTCGGCCATCAACGCGGCCGCAAGCCTCGGGCTGGCGCTGCTGGTTTTCTGGCGGCAGCCCCGCAGCCAGACCAACCTGACCTTCAGTTGGTTTGCACTGACCGGCGCCGTGTGGTCGGGTTTCTATTTTCTCTGGCAGATTTCCGGCAACGCGGTGGACGCGGAGCTGGCCGGCCGGCTGCTGACGGCCTCGGCCATCGTGATCCCTGTGGCCTATTTTCACTTTGTGCTGCGGCTGCTGGGCAACCAGCGCGTGCTCGAGTTGCGGATCGGCTACGCCGTGGCGGCCGGATTTGCCGCGCTGGCGTTTTCGCCCTGGCTGATGACCGGCACGGCGCCGAGGGGCGGATTTCCCCACTGGCCGGTGCCCGGACCGCTCTACCCGTTCTATCTGCTGGTCTTTTTCTATTTCGTTTTCGCGACCGCGTTGATGCTGGTGCGGGGTCTGCGTCAGGCCGAGGGACTGCAGCGCAACCAGCTGCGTTTCGTGCTGATCGGGACCTCGGTGGGGTTCCTCGGCGGCTCGACGAATTATTTCCTCTGGTATGACATTCCCATCCCCCCGATCGGCAACGGCCTCGTGGCGGTCTACGTCATGGCGGTGGGCTATGCCATTATCCGGTTCCGCCTGATGGAGGCAAATCTGCTGGTGGCCCGCCTCGCTTCTTATGCTGCTTTTATCGCCCTCTTGTCGCTGATCACTCCCGGAATCGTCGCAGCGATCTCCTACCTGCCCATCATCGCGGGGAAGTACGATGTCAGTCTCGTGCCGATTTTTTTTGCCTCGTTTCTGACCACGGCGATGATGTTTGCGCTGGTTCCGGCGCTTCGCCGCCGGGTCGATTCATTCCTCGAGCAGAGGGTGCTCGGTGATCGAATGGCTGACCGTGCGCTCATGCGCGGCTTGGTGGCGAAGATCAATTCCGCGAAGGACGAGGTGGAGATGATGAAGGAAGTCGTGCATTCGCTGGCCGAGGCGCTGGCGGTCGGTGAGGTGGCAATCTACACTCGCACGGAGTTTGAATCCCCGTTCACCCGCCGCGCCGCCACCGGGCCGTACGCGGCGGACGGGCCCCAGGGGTTCCCTGAGAAATCACCCCTGGTACTCAGCCTGCAGGATTCCGAACACAGCATCATCCTCGACGAGGCGGTGCACGGCGCCACGGGCGAACTCCGGACCTATTTTGCCGGCTTGCGGCAGAAGCTGCGGATGGAACTCGTGGTCCCCGTCATTGGCGACACGGTTTTCTACGGTTTCATCATGCTTGGCCCTCGAGCCGACCGGGCCCTGTATTCCGATGTGGACGTGTCCCTGCTCGATGCCATCGGGCTGCAGATCGGGCTCAACTTCCGGGCCCGCCAACTCGAACGCCGCGCAAGCCAGACCGAGAAGCTGATCTCGCTCGGCACGCTGGCCGCCGGCCTGGCCCACGAGCTGCGTAATCCGCTTGTTTCGATCCAGACTTTCTCTGCGTTGCTGAAGGAGCGCGGCACCGAGCTGGATTTCCAGCAGGAATTCAGCGCGGTGGTGCAGCGGGATGTGAACCGCATCGCCAGCATCGTCGAGAACGTCGCGTCCTTTGCCGAAAGCAACAAGGTCCAGACGACCGCGGTCAACCTGTCCGAGGTGCTCCGGGCCGCAGCCGAGATAGTCCGGCCCGAGCTGGTGCGGACCAATGTGGAACTGGTGCTGCCCGCGGTCGAGGTGGCGCGCGTGACGGCCAACTACAGCCAGTTGCTGCAGGTTTTCCTCAACCTCATGCAAAATTCCGTGCAGGCGATGGAGGGACGGACCGGGAGCCGCCTCGCCGTCAGCTTTGAGCTGCGGCCCGGCGCCCCACAACCGCTCATCTGCGTGACCCTCACGGACAACGGTCCGGGCATTGAGCCGGCAATCCTGTCGCACATCTTCGAACCGTTTACCACGACCAAGTCCACCGGCGAACGGCGCGGCAAGCACGGCATGGGCCTCGGTCTCGCCATCGTGAAGCGCATCGTCCAGAATCATCATGGCGAAATCCACGCCACCAGCACCCCCGGTCAGGGCTCGACTTTCCGCGTTTACCTGCCTCCAACCACCTGACCGATGGCAGCGCCCACCTCACTGCTGACGATGACCGGTCCCGCCGCCCTGCGCACGCTCGCGCAGGCGTTTGCGCATTTCCACGAGTTCGACCGTTTCGTGACCGGGCTGCAGACGGCGCTCGACCAGTCGGAGGACTTTGACCGTCTGACCATTCAGATCGACCGGGCGCTGACCGATGCACCCGCGCAATTTCTTCCCGGCACCCTGACACTGCCGCTCGCTGGCGGGACCGGCCCGTTTGGCCGGCTGCAAGCCACCCCCGGTGGCCCCTACCGCCAGTTTGGTCCGGAGGATTTGCACCTGATGGCCGGGCTGGCGGACTTCCTTGCGGCCGTGCTCGACCAGGCGGTGCGCATGCAGGATGCGCAACGCAGCCGCGAGCTGCTGCGTTTCCTGCTCAACCAGGCGCCCATCGGCCTGGCGGCCTACACGGCGGAACGCCGGTTGCTGGTTGCCAACGATCTGGCCACGCAATGGCTGGGCGAGGCCGGACCGCCCTTCATGGAAATCGAGGCCGGCGCCGAGAATTTCTACCTGCGTGCCGGCGGGAAACTCGTCTACGGCGAGGCGCGCCGGGCCCCGGATGGCGTGTGGGTTTTTGCGTTGCATGACATGACGCCAGGCCAAGTCCGGCTGATGGAATCACTGCAGCGGGAAACCTTCCGTGGACTGGTGGAGCAGCACCCCGTCAGCTTCGCCCTGGTGGAATCGCCGCAGGTGCGCGAAGGGCTGCTGCGGCAGCTGCCCGCGCTGCGCCAGGTGCTGGCGAACAACGAGATCGCCGGGCCCTACGATGCCACTCGTATCGGCATCGTGCTTTCGGAAACAGGCGGTGCCGCCTGTCGCTCCCGCCTGCGCACCTGGCAGAAAGTGTTTCCGGACACGGGTGCGCTGCGGGTCGGCTTTGCGGAATTGCGGCGTGATGGCGTGGCCGCCGACGCCCTGCTGGGAGCCGCGTTGCGCCACAGCGCCCCCTATGGTGAAACCGTCCGTCCGTCCGTGTTGGTACATGACGGCGACCTAGGAGTAGCCGAGGCCATCGGACTGATCCTTGGGCGAGGCTATCACATCGTCAAAAGCACCGGGCTGGAACGCACCCGCGAACATCTGCGACGGGAGGAGTTTGACGTCTTTGTTGTCGATCTCGATCTGCGGGGGGCCGTCAGTGGTGCGGCACTGGCGCGGGAAGCCCGGGCGGTGCAGCCGGCGATCAAGCCACTGTTCACCAGCGTGAGCCAGCCGCCCTACGAATTGCCGCCCGAACTGGTGGCCGAAGGGGCGATGGTGTTGCAAAAGCCATTTCCACCGGATGCACTTCGCCAGGCCGTGCGCAACCGGATGGGAACCTAGCCCGCGCGGATCACGCGATCAGCTTGCGACGACACCGCGCGAAAACAGCTCGGTGATGATATCCTCGAGCGGGACATCCTGGATGGTGATGTCATCGACGGCGCCCTGGTTCAGGATCTGCTGACAGACCTCCGTTACATGCTCGCTGGGGACATGAAGCAGGCACTCGCCATCCTCGCACAGCCTGGCGGTGCCGTGGGCCGGCTGCCAGCTGGCGGGAAATGAATTTTCGCGGGGCCGGAACTTGATGATGCGCTGGCGGGCCCCGGCCCCGGCAATCCGGTCGAGGTCGCCATCATAGATTTTCTTGCCGTGATCGATGACAATCACCCGTTCACACAGCGACGATATGTCGGCCATGTAATGGCTGGTGAGCAGGATGGTGGTCTTGTGGCGGCGGTTGTAGTTGCGCAGGAAGTCGCGCACGGCTTTCTGCGACACGACGTCAAGGCCGATGGTCGGTTCGTCCAGAAAGAGGACGCGCGGGCGGTGCAGCAGCGCGGCGATCAGTTCCATCTTCATGCGCTCGCCGAGAGAAAGTTCGCGCACCATCACGTTCAGCTTGGAGGCCACGCCGAGCAGGGTGACGAGCTCATCGAGCGTTTCCTGGCAGGCTTTTTGCTCGAGGCCGTAGATGGCGCGGAGCAGGTAGAACGATTCAATGGCCGGCAAATCCCACCAGAGCTGGTTTTTCTGGCCGAGCACGAGGGCGAAGAGACGGCGGTAGGCGTTTTCCCGCCTGGTCGGGTCAAAACCCGCGACGCGCGCGCGCCCACCCGTCGGGTAGATGAGGCCGGAGAGCATCTTCAGTGTCGTGGTCTTGCCCGCGCCGTTGGGCCCGAGAAAGCCGACCAGCTCGCCCTCCTTGATGCTGAAGCTGATGTTGTCCGCCGCGCGGGTCTCCTCGAATTCGCGCTTGAACAGACCCGTCACGCCGCCCCAGAAGCCGGGCTTTTTTTTGTAGGTGCGGAAGACGCGCGTGAGATTTTCGACTTCGATCATCGGCAAAAGAAGAGAGAGGCCGGCATATTGAGGCCAGAAGATTCCAAGAATCAAGCAGCCGCCGGCCGGGGGCTCGCGGCCTGCCCGAGAGTGGACAAAAAGTCCCCGAATTCGAGGTAATGGGGAATGACCTGCGTCGCCCCCAGCGAACATAGCCGCCGGGCCTGTTCGCCCTGGCCGACGCCCACGAACGGCCAGCCGAGTTCACGGCAGGCGCGCACGTCCCACGGGCCGTCGCCGACATAAACGATGCGTTCAAAGCGGGTGCAGCGATGGTGCGCGGCGGCGCGGGCGAGCGCTGCAACCATGATTTCCACCCGGACATGCGACGCCTCGCAAAAGGTGGAGGGTAGACTGGCGAATGGAATACCGGCGGCCGCCAGTTTGTGGCGGGCGGTCGCCTCCCAGTCGCCCGAGGCGATGGCGACCGCGTAGCCGGCGGCGGGCAATGCGCGCACGCAGGCGGCCGCGCCGGGCACCTCACGGGTGCGGCGACCCTTGCGCTGTTCGATCTCGGCCATGAGCTCCACCATGCGGGTCTGGACGGCGTGGGATTCCTCCGGTGCGGGTGGGCGGCCGCGCGCGTGGCGCACAATCTCCTCGAGACAAAACGACGAGGTGGTGTGCGCGTAGCCATCCCAGTCGGTGCGTACGTCCGAGAGGTTCAACGCCTGCTGAATGGCAAGCACGTAGCAGTTTTCATCGATGGCACAGCTGTCGGTCAGCGTGCCGTCCATATCGAACATCACGAGCTTCACGGGTGGCCGAGCTTGCGGTAGTCGAGGAACGTGTGGCTGATCAGGCCCTGCTCCAGGCACTTGATGTCGGTAAAGAGGGCCGGGGGCGAAACGTCGACGATGTTGCCCCAGATGAGCCGGTGTGAGCCGTCGTCCGCCGCAGGACTGAACAGGCCCGGGGCCTGCACCTGGGCAGGGACGGTGTGCTGCACCGCGGTGTCGGGCCGGCAGGGGAAAGGGAAATTCAGATTGTGCACCGTGAAACTGTTGGCCGGAGTCGCGGCGAAGAGGGGAGTGGCCAGGCGTGCGGCATGTGCGGCCGAGATTTTCAAGGTCGCCAGCAACTCGCCATCGGGCGCGCCACCTTGGTCCTTGAGGTGGGCGTAGACTTCCTCGGAGACATCCTGGGACAGGGCCATCGCGGGCAGCCCGTGCAATGCACCCTCCCACGCGCCGGCGACAGTGCCACTGGCGAGGATAAAACCCAGGGAACAGTTGAAACCGACGTTAATGCCGCTGACGACACCCTCGACTTTCCCCGGCAGCAAGTGGGCGATCGCGATATTGACGCAGTCGGAGGGCGTGCCGTCGACGACCCAGGTCGGGCAGCCGAAACCCCGGTCCACCACGGCGGACTTGACCGGGCGGTGTCGGGTCTTGGAGGCGCCGGTCCAGCTCTGCTCCTTCAGCGGGGCGACGATGAAGAGTTCGTGACCGGCGGCGTGCAGCGCAGTGATGAGTTCGCGCAGGAAGAGGGAGTTGATGCCATCATCATTGGTGACCAATAGTTTCATGAAAATCGGTTGCCCACCGGGGTCAGATTCCGTCCGCGATCTTCTTTTCCGCTGCGAGCCGCCGGCGCTGGGACTCAGTAAGCAGCCAGACCATGTAAGCGACGACAAGCAGGTTGAGCAGCAGCGCGCCGACCCGGAGCCAGGTAACGCGATGCGCCAGCTCGTAAATCTCGACCGGAACATAGACACTTCCGCTGAGCGCGGCGAACCATTCGGCCCAGCGCCTTTCATGCCAGAGCCCATAGGCCTCGACGAAACGGACGGTTGCGTAGAGGGCGGCAAAACCGGCCAGCAGCCACAAACGGGTGTTGGTCACCTCGGCCATCGCCCGGATGAAAATCTGCGGGTAATGATTGGCCGCGTCGAGGTGCATCCGGTGGACGATTTGCGCCGCCAGCTCCTCGGCGTCGCGTCCGAGGAAGCTCAGCAGGCCGAAGCCGGCGATGAGCACGATGGCACCTTTGAAGGCCTCGAAGACAGCGACGGAACGGAGGGCTTTGCGGGTGATGGAAGACACGGAAAGACCAACGTAGAGACCTTTGCACTGACGGAAAGAAAAAAGCCGCCCGGGTTGGTCAAGCCTGGCGAAAAAGCCGGCCCGTCCGCCCCGGGCGCCCCGCTCGGCGCAGTTCGCTGCAATAGGCGCGCAGCGCATGACAACATACGGTGAGCTAGGGTCTGGCGGAATTGTTACTTTAGTGGTTAATGGCCGGCCCAGAATCAACGCATGGTTCCATGTGGGCGCCCAGTCGGCATCGACCGGGCGCTTGGACTGTTCCATTCGCCCTTTCCGACACTCAGCAAACCTCTTTTACCTAATGAAAACGGTTGCCTTCAACAACACTGTCCTGCGTGACGGCCATCAATCCATGGCTGCGACCCGCATGACCACTGCGCAAATGCTGCCCGCCACCCAAGGCTTGGATAGTCTGGGGTTTGGCGTGCTCGAAACCTGGGGCGGAGCCACCATCGACTCCTGCCTGCGTTTCCTGGCCGAGAATCCCTTCTCCCGGCTCGACCAGCTCAAGGCCGCTGCGCCCAAGACTCCGCAGATGATGCTGCTCCGCGGCCAGAATCTGGTGCAATACATGGCGTTCCCCGACGACGTCGTGGAAACCTTCGTCCGCTGCACCGCGGCGCACGGGCTCGACATTTTCCGCATCTTCGACGCGCTGAATGATTCCCGTAATCTGCAGACGCCCATTCGCGCGGTCAAAAAGGCCGGCAAACACGCCCAGGGCGTCGTTTGCTACACCACCAGCCCGGTGCACACCCCGGCCAAACTTGCCGCATTCTCCGACGAGCTCGTGGACATCGGCGTGGATTCCATCTGCATCAAGGACATGGCCGGTCTGCTCGCGCCGCGCGTGACCTTTGACCTGGTCACGGCCATCAAGAAGCGCCACAGCAAGCTCCCCGTCGTCGTGCACAGCCACGACACTGCCGGTCTCGCGCTGGCCTCCTACATCGCCGCGATCGATGCCGGCGCCGATGCCGTCGAAACCTCCATCGTGCCTTTCGCCAACGGCACGGCCCAGCCGGATACCGTCCGCATGCTGGCCGCGCTGGCCGGCAACCCCCGCGTACCGCACTACGATACCAAGACGCTGCTGGAACTGCGGAGCTATTTCGAAGGTGTTGCCAAGGAACTGGCGGCTTTCATGAGCCCGGCCAACGACCGCGTGGACAGTGACACCCTGACCTTCCAGGTACCCGGTGGCATGCTCAGCAATTTCCGCAATCAGCTCAAGGAAATGAAAATGGAGGATCGGTTTGCCGACGTCGTGGCAGAGATTCCGGTTGTTCGTCAGGCGCTGGGCTGGATTCCGCTGGTCACGCCCACCTCACAGATTGTTGGCACCCAGGCGGTGCTCAACGTCAAGTTCGGCCGCTGGAAGAATCTCGCCCAAGCCACCATCGATGTCGCGCTCGGCAAATACGGCCGCCCGCCGGGTCCGGTGGACAAGGAGCTGCAGGCCCTCGCGCGCAAGAAGTCCGGCCAGGAACCAGTTGAGGGCCGTCCCGCCGATCATCTGAAGCCACGCATGCCGGCATTGCTCGAGGAACTGGGCAAGAAGGGCATCCCTGTTTCGGACGACAACGCTGTGCTCTACGCCATGTTCCCACGCGAAACGGAGGCTCTCTATATCAAGAAACCGGCCGTCCCTGTTCCGCCAATCGCGTCGGTTTCCATTGTTCCACCTGCCGCTCCCTTACCCGTGCCGGCCCGGGCCAGCGCTCAGGCGACCATCACTGGCAACGGTTACCAGCGCCTCAATCATTTCTTCATCACCGTGAATACCCAGCGTTTCGATGTCACCGTCGAGGAAATCGCCTGAACGCCATGAGCACACCGCAAACGGAGCGGCTCTTCAGCGAGTTCTCCCCGTCCACCGGCGCCGACTGGCGCCAGGCGGCTGAGGAATCACTCGATGGGGCGCCGTTTGAAAAGAAACTGGTCACCCGCACCTCCGAAGGCATCGACCTCCAGCCGATCTATTCGCGTGCCGACGGGGAAAAACTCGCTCTCGGCGAAACCTGGCCGGGCTTCAAGCCCTACCTGCGCGGGACCGAGGCCCTGGGCGCCCGCGCCAATGGATGGCTGATCTGCCAGGAGCTGCCCTACGGCCGGCCCGAGGAATTCAACACCGCCTTGCTGCAGGATCTCAACCGCGGTCAGAACGCGGTGAACCTGCTGTTCGATGTGGCCACCCGGCTCGGGCTCGATCCCGACTCGGCCCGGCCCGGCGAAGTCGGCGGCTGCGGGCTTTCGCTCGCCACGCTCGACGATCTTGTCCGCGCGCTGCGCGGTGTCGATCTCTCCGTCGTGCCGGTTTATGCGCCGGCTGGCGTTTCCGCCCCCGCGATCACCGCCATGCTTGCGGCCGCGCTGGCCGAGCAGGGCAGAAAGCCGGCTGAACTCCAGGGCGGGGTGCTGGCCGATCCGTTTTCCGAATGGCTCGGTCGCGGTACGCTGCCCGGCGGGCTCGAGGCGGCGTACGACGACATGGCGGTGCTCACCGACTGGGCGGCCCGGATGAAATCGCCGTTGCGCACCATCGGGGTGCAGGCCGGCCACTGGGCCGATGCCGGCGGCAGCGCCGTGCACGAACTCGCGTTCGGCCTGGCCACCGGGGTGGATTATCTCCGCGCACTCGAGGCGCGCAAGGTCACGGTCAACCGGGCCGGCCCGCGCTTCCTGTTCACCTTTTCGCTCGGTTCGCACTTTTTCATGGAAATCGCGAAGCTCCGCGCCGCCCGCATTCTCTGGGCGCGTGCGATCACCGCCGCCGGTGGCAACGCTGCCGCCGCCAAACTGGTGTGCCATGTGCGTTCTTCCCTCTGGAACAAGACGGTGCTCGATCCGCATGTGAACCTGCTCCGGGCCACGACCGAGGCTTTTGCCGCCGTCGTGGGCGGCTGCGCGAGCCTGCATGTCGCCGCGTTCGACGAATGCTTCCGCGTGCCGGACGATTTCTCGCGCCGGCTCGCGCGCAACATCCAGATCATCCTCGGTGAAGAATGCCAGCTGGGTCGCGTCGTCGATCCTGCCGGCGGCTCCTGGTATGTTGAGACCCTCACCCGGCAGCTCGCCGAAAAGGCGTGGGCGCTCTTCCAGGAAATTGAGAAACAAGGCGGCATGGCCGCGGCGCTCCGGGCAGGCTTCCCGCAGGATACGGTCGAAAAACTCGCCAACGATCGCATCGCCGCGGTCGAGTCCCGCCGCGATGGCATCATTGGCACCAACCTCCATCCGAACCTCAAGGAGAAGCCCGCCAGCGTCACTTCGCCTGACTACGCCGCGCTCGCTGCCCACCGGGCCAAGCAGGTTGCCGACTACCGTGCCTCGCCCGAGGCGGAGCGCGGTGCGGCAGTGCTCGCGAAACTCCCCGGCGTGCTCCACGCGACATCTGCCATCCGGATGAAGATGCTCACGGAGGCTTTCGCCCAAGGGGCCACCCTCGGGGAAGTCACGAAGGTTCTCCGGGCCGGCCGCCCTGATGAAGTCGCGATCAAGCGCCTCCGTTTCCGCCGTCGCAGTGAATCCTTCGAGGCTCTCCGCCGTCGTGCTGAGGCATTCCTCACGCGCACCGGCGCCCGCCCGAAAGTATACCTGGCGGGCATGGGCTCGCGCAAGCAGCACGCTGCCCGGGTCGATTTTTCCAGCGGTTTTTTTGCCGCCGGCGGATTCGAAACGGTGGCCGCCAAGGGTTTCGAGACCCCCGAGTCCGCGGCCACGGCCGCCCTTGGCTCCGGCGCCCCCGTCGTGGTCATCTGCTCGAGCGACGACACCTATCCGGCGCTCGTGCCACCGCTGGCCCAGCTGCTCAAGGCCGCGACCAAGCCGCCCGTGGTCGTGCTCGCCGGTCTTCCGGTCGCGTCCGAATTGCAGCAACAGTTCAAGGCGGCCGGGGTGGATGAATTCATCCACGTTCGCGCCAACTGCGCCCAACTGCTCGCCAAACTTCAGGACAAACTCGGCCTCTGATCCGCCCTGCCATGAAATTTCCCGATTACACCCAACTCAAACTCGATGCCGGTTTCTCCGACGGAGGCACGGAGGCGGCCTGGCTCAAGGCCGCCAAGGCCTCGGCCGGCGGCCCAGACGCCCTCGGCGACTGGCAGACCCTGGAGCAAATCCCGGTCAAGCCCGTCTACACTGCCGCCGACCTGCAACCACTCGAGCATCTTGATTTCACCGCCGGCATCGCGCCGTTCCTGCGTGGACCTTACGCGTCAATGTATGTGCTCAAGCCCTGGACCATCCGCCAGTATGCCGGTTTCTCCACCGCCACCGAGTCCAACGCGTTCTACAAGCGCAATCTGGCCGCCGGCCAGATGGGCCTCTCCGTGGCCTTCGATCTCGCGACGCATCGCGGCTATGACAGCGACCATCCGCGCGTTTTTGGCGATGTCGGCAAGGCCGGGGTGGCGATCGATTCCGTGCTCGACATGCACGCGCTCTTCAACGGCATCCCGCTCGACCGCATCAGCGTGTCCATGACGATGAATGGCGCCGTGCTGCCCGTGCTCGCTTTCTACATCACGGCCGCGCTCGAGCAGGGCGCCACCCTGGACAAGCTCGCCGGCACGATCCAGAACGACATTCTCAAGGAATACATGGTGCGGAACACCTACATTTATCCGCCCGGTCCCTCGATGAAGATCATCGCGGACATCTTTGAGTTCACCTCGCAAAAGATGCCGAAGTTCAACTCGATCTCGATCTCCGGCTACCACATGCAGGAAGCCGGCGCCACGGCCGACCTTGAGCTGGCCTACACGCTGGCGGACGGCCTCGAATATCTCCGCACCGGCCTCAAGGCCGGCATCGACATCGACGCGTTCGCGCCGCGGCTCTCCTTCTTCTGGGCGCAGGGGAAAAACCTCTTCATGGAGGTCGCCAAGATGCGCGCCGGCCGGCTGCTCTGGGCCAAGCTCGTGAAGCAGTTCAACCCGAAGAACCCGAAGTCGATGGCGCTCCGCACGCACTCGCAGACCTCGGGGTGGTCGCTCACCGAGCAGGATCCGTTCAACAACGTCGCCCGCACCTGCGTCGAGGCCATGGCCGCCACCCTCGGCCATACGCAGAGTCTCCACACCAATTCGCTGGACGAGGCCATCGCGCTGCCCACCGATTTCTCGGCCCGCATCGCGCGCAACACCCAGTTGTTTCTCCAGGCCGAGTCCGGCATCTGCAACGTCGTCGATCCGTGGGGCGGTTCCTGCTACGTCGAGCGGCTCACGCACGAGCTGGCGCACAAGGCCTGGGCCCACATCCAGGAGGTTGAGAAACTCGGCGGCATGGCCAAGGCCATTGAAACCGGCCTGCCCAAGCTCCGCATCGAGGAGGCGGCCGCCCGCCGCCAGGCCATGATCGACTCCGGCCAGGAAACAATTGTCGGCGTCAACAAGCACCGGCTGGAGAAGGAGGCGCCGATGGATATTCTCGAGGTGGACAACTCCGCGGTTCGCGAGGCGCAGATCAAGCAGCTGCACAAGCTGAAAGCCGAGCGCGACAACCCGAAGGTCCGCCAGACCCTCGAGGCCCTTTCCGAGGCCGCGCGCACAGGGCAGGGCAACCTGCTCGCCCTCAGCATCGAGGCCGCCAAGGCCCGCGCCACCCTCGGCGAAATCTCCGACGCCATGGAAAAACACTTCGGCCGCTACCAGGCCCAGATCCGTTCGATCTCGGGCGTCTACCGCTCGACCTACGCCGGCCGCGACGATGTCACCAAGGCCCGCGCGCTGGCCGACGCCTTCGCCGAACGCGAGGGGCGCCGTCCCCGCATCCTCATCGCCAAGCTCGGCCAGGACGGCCATGATCGCGGCGCCAAGGTCGTCGCCACCGCGATGGCCGACATGGGCTTCGACGTGGACATCGGGCCGCTCTTCCAGACGCCCGAGGAGGCGGCGCGCGATGCCGTGGAGAACGACGTGCATGTGGTCGCCATGAGTTCGCTCGCGGCGGGTCACAAGACGCTGCTCCCGCAGCTGGTCGCCGAGTTGAAGAAACTCGGCCGGCCCGACATCCTCGTGGTCGTCGGTGGCGTCATCCCGGCGCAGGATTACGACTTCCTGTTTTCCCACGGTGCGGCGGCGGTCTTCGGTCCCGGCACGCCGATCCCGCAATCCACCATGCAGGTGCTGGAGAAACTCGTCGCGGCCCGCGTCGTTTGATTTGTCCGGTTGCGATGCGGGCGGTTTTGAGCCAATGGTAGACTCAAGCCGTCCCGCTTACCTTTACTCATGGCCAAATCCCCGACCCGACCTGATTGGGTGCCACCTGGTGGCGGCGAAGGCTTCGCCACACGCGTGGTGGCCGGCGTACCGGCCGCCTCCGCGACGGCGCACGTTCCGGCGCGGAGCCGGATGCCGGATGTGCCCGTGCTGGCGGAACGGATTGCCGCGGGCGACCGGACGGCGCTTGCGCGCGGCATAACGCTGGTGGAAAGCCGGGCCGCCGCGCACCGCGCGGCCGCCGGGGAATTGCTCGAGCGGTTGACGCCGCGCGCCGGCGGGGCGCAACGGGTGGGCATCACGGGGGTGCCTGGCGCGGGCAAGAGCACTTTCATCGATGCCCTCGGTCTGCAACTTTGCGAAGCCGGGCTACGTGTAGCCGTGCTTTCGGTCGATCCGAGCAGCCCCGTGTCGGGGGGCAGTATTCTGGGCGACAAGACGCGGATGGGGCGGCTCTCGCGGCAGCGAGCAGCCTTCATCCGGCCGTCGCCCAGCGGCTGCGAACTCGGTGGCGTGGCGCGGCGCACCCGCGAGTCGATCACACTGTGCGAGGCGGCCGGATTCAATGTCGTGCTGGTGGAAACCGTCGGCGTCGGCCAGAGCGAGGTGGTCGTGCGCGAGATGGTGGACTGTTTTCTCGTGCTGATGATCGCGGGGGCCGGCGACGAGTTGCAGGGCATGAAGAAAGGAATTATCGAGCTGGCCGACGTGCTGGCGGTCAACAAGGCCGACGGTGACAACCGGATGCGCGCCGAGGCTACCAAGCTGGAATTTGCGCGGGCACTGCACTACCTTGCGTCGGAGGAGGGGGCGTGGTCGCCACCGGTGTTGAGCTGCTCCGCGGTGACTGGTCCGGGAGTGGCCGAGGTCTGGGCGGCCGTGCAGGATTTCTTTGCCCATACCCGGCGTTCTGGCGCCTTCGCCGAACGCCGGCGCACCCAGGCGCTGGCTTGGTTGCAGTCACTCGTGGAGCAGGGATTGCAGGAAGCTTATCTCTCCAATCCCGCCGTTCAGGCCGCCCGGGCCGAATTGGAAGCGATGGTCGCGGGAGGGCAGATGTCGGCTCCGGCAGGGGCGCGGAGGCTGCTGGCCGCAGCCGGATTGAAGCCGGTTGAGGAATAAGTTAAGGTGATAGGCCCCAAAAGTTTGGGGTGCGAATTAGATTTGCGCATGAGTTCACAAAAAATGCGGAGCAGGTGGCGGCTGTGGCGACTATGCTTGGCGCGTCGGCCTTTCTATTCCTTTCATGATCCAATCCATCGATCACCTCGGCATCGCTGTCCGCTCACTGGACGATGCGGTGCCACTTTATGAAAAAGCCTTGGGTTTGCGCTGCCTCGGACGCGAGGAAGTGGCATCCCAGAAGGTGCGCACGGCGTTTTTTGACGCCGGTGGCGTGCACTTGGAACTGCTGGAGCCGACGTCGCCGGAAAGCCCGATTGCGAAATTCCTGACGGACCGGGGAGAGGGCATCCACCATATCGCCTTCCGCACCGACAATATCGAAGGCCAGCTCAAGCAGGCGGCTGACGCAGGCGTGCGCCTGATTCACGAGAAGCCCTTCGAGGGCGCGGCCGGCAAGCTCGTCGCTTTTCTTCATCCCAAGTCAACCCGTGGCGTCCTGACCGAGTTCTGCGCGGTCAAGCCGGGTGTCACCGCCACCCACTAAGGAAAATTTCATCATGCCCATTGCACCACAATTTATCGCCGAGCTCGAGAAGCGCCGGCAAACGGCCTATGCAGCCGGAGGCGCGGACAAACTCGCCGCCCGCCGCGAAAAGGGTCTCATGACTGCGCGCGAGCGGGTGCTCGCGCTCTATGAGCCCAATACTTTCATGGAATGGGGCATGCATGCCGACCATGATTGCCATGATTTCGGCATGGAGGGCAAATCCCTGCCGGGCGACGGTGTGATCACGGGAGTCGGCTACGTTGACGGCCGGCCCGTGGCCGTCTTCAGCCAGGACTTCACGGTGGGCGGCGGTGCCCTCGGTCGCATCCATTCGAAGAAAATTTGCGACCTCATGGACTACGCGATGAAGGCCGGCATCCCTGTGATCGGGATCAACGATTCCGGTGGCGCCCGCATCCAGGAGGGCGATGATTCGCTTTCCGGATATGGCCAGGTGTTCTTCCGCAACGTGCTCGCCTCCGGCGTGGTCCCGCAGGTCTCGATCATCGCCGGCCCGTGTGCCGGCGGCGCGGCCTACAGCCCGGCGCTCACGGACTTCATCATCATGACGAAGAAGAACGCCAACATGTTCATCTGCGGCCCTGAGGTCATCAAGGCCGCCACGGGCCAGACCGTGACGATGGACGAGGTGGGCAGTGCCGCGGTGAACGCCTCGGTCAGCGGCAACGTCCACTTTGTCGCCGAGGACGACGCTGAGGCCATTGCGCTCTCCAAGCGGCTGCTCAGTTTCCTGCCGGCCAACAACGTGATGGATCCGGCCCACCGGCCGACACCAAACCTCGACCTCGCACCCGATCCGACCATGAACGAACTGGTGCCGGCCGAGGCCCGCGCCCCGATCGACATCTACAAGATCATCAACCGGCTCATCGACAACGACGACTTCCTCGAAGTGCACCGCGAGTGGGCCAAAAACATCGTGGTCGGTTTCGGCCGCGTGCAGGGCATCGTCTGCGGCATCGTGGCCAACCAGTCGATGGTCAAGGCCGGCACGCTCGACATTGATTCCTCCGACAAGGGCGCCCGTTTCATCCGTTTCTGCAACGCCTTCAACATTCCGCTCGTAACCCTGGTCGACATCCCCGGCTTTATGCCCGGCGTGGCCCAGGAGCGCGGCGGCATCATCCGTCACGGGGCGAAGATGCTGTTTGCCTATGCGGCGGCCACCGTGCCGAAGATCACCATCATCCTGCGCAAAGCCTACGGCGGCGCCTACCTCGCCATGTGCAGTTCGGACATGGGGGCCGACCTCGTCTATGCCTGGCCGACCGCCGAGATCGCCGTCATGGGCGCCGAAGGCGCGGTGAAAATTCTCTACAAGCGCGAGATCGCCGCTGCCGCCGACCCGAAGGCCAAGGAAGCCGCCTACGTTGCGGAGTACCGCGAAAAGTTCGCGTCGCCTTACCAGGCCGCGCGCAAAGGCATGATCACGGATGTCATCGAGCCGGCGCAGACTCGCGCCATGCTCTCGATGGCCCTCCGCAACACCCTGTCAAAACGCGAAACCCGCCCGCCGAAGAAACACGGCAACATTCCGCTCTGAGCCGGCTCCCGCCGTCCCTGCGACCACCGCAAAAAAATCACGCCATGACCTCCAACAACTCAATCGCCCCCGAAATGCTCGCGGCCATTGCCGCGGCCGTTTATATGGTGCTCGGAGCCAAAGCCCGGGTTTCCGCGGTCGAACCCGCCCGCGCAGCTTCCGGCTATGATCTGCAAATGCACCCCTGGTCCCTCGAGGGCCGGCGCCAGATCCACCACGCCCGCAAAGTGCGCTGAACCACCCACCGCTTCCAAACTCCCATGAAAAAACTTCGTGTAACTGTGGATGGCAAAGCCTTCGACGTGACCGTCGAGCTGCCTGATGAACCCGCCTCCGCCGCCCCGCGTCATGCGGCTGCCCCGGCGCCCTCCGCGCTGGCCGCCGTCAAGGCTCCTGCTGCTCCGCCCGCGGCTGCCAAACCCGCCGGCGGTCCCGGCGACGTGCACAGCCCGCTGGCCGGCAAGGTCGTCTCCATTGATGTCAAGGTTGGTGACGTCGTTGCCGAAGGTGCGCAGGTCGCCACCATCGAGGCGATGAAGATGAATACTTACGTCAACGCCTCGAAGGCGGGGCGTGTGGCGGCGATCCGGGTCAATCCTGGTGACGCCATCGAGGAGGGTGCCACGGTGCTTGTCATCGAGTGATCCGCATGGGCGGGACCGTACCGCCATCCGGATTCGGGCGCGCACAAATCCATCCGCCATGAGTGCCGCCCCGGCCAATTCGGTTTCGATTCAAGCCGCCGGTCGCACGTCGTTGCGGCCGGCCCGGCCGGCGCGTGAGGTCGCCGGCTGGACGCTGCAAGCGTTTGAAATCATCGATTCCACGCAGACTGTCGCGGCCACTCTGCCGGCTTGGCATGCCGTGATGGCGAAACGGCAGACCGCCGGGCGCGGCCAGCGCGACCGGAATTTCACTTCCGACGTCGGCGGACTTTATCTGACGGCAGTCGTGCCGTTCGACGGGGACGCCGTCGCCTGGCGTGGTTTCGCCCTCGCCATCGGTTGGGCCGTGCGCCGGACCTTGCAACGTGAGGGCATCCGCGGTCTGCGGCTGCGCTGGCCCAACGACCTGATGGTCGGCTCCTGTAAGGTCGGCGGCTTGCTCGTGACCCAAGGCACCCGCAACACGCTTTGCGTCGGGCTGGGTTTGAATATCAGCAACCAACCCTGGCTGGAGGATCCTGTCCTGTGCGGGATTGCCGGCCGGCTGGCCGACTTTGCCGAGGGACCGCTGCCTGAACCCGCGCGGATGGCGGATCTGGTGCTGCGCGCCATCCGGGCTGGCTATTTGAGTTTTAAGAAACGGCGGCTGTCCGGCTTCGTCCCGATCCTGAACCAGTGTTGGGGCCAGCCGCGACGGGTGCGCTTTCAACTGGTTCCCGGCCGTGCGGTGCAGGCGGATGAGGGTGAATTCGCGGGCATCGATGCCGAGGGTCGCGTTCTGCTCGCAGCGTCGGCCGGGATTGTGGCCGTGCCCGAGCATTACATCCAGCGCGTCGTCGAGATTGCGGACTGATACCAGCGTCCTTGACGAATTGGGCTATTGAAAACCATCCGCGGGTTGGGCGCGACCGCCCGCCGTCGCAAAAGCTATGGCGGGCGGAAAATGCCCTGCGTGGCCTCCGAAGCCTTGGCGAAGGA
>CAZBLQ010000037.1:21313-29219 GCA_964492635.1 uncultured Oleiharenicola sp. | reverse complement strand
ACCGGAACAAGGTCTGGCAGGTGCTGACCCGCGAGTTTTTCAGCCGATGGGTGGCGCCGGATGCCGCCGTGCTCGATCTGGGCTGCGGATACGGTGAGTTCATCAACAACATTGTGGCCGGCCGAAAGCTGGCCATGGATCTGAATCCCGATGCGCCGCAACGTCTCGCGCCCGGCATCGAGTTCCTGCATCAGGACTGCTCGGCCCCGTGGCCCCTGCCCGACAACAGCCTCAATGTTGTTTTCACCAGCAATTTTTTTGAGCACCTGCCGGACAAGGAAAGCCTGAACCTCACCCTGCGCCAGGCCCTGCGCTGTCTGAAGCCGGGCGGCCGGCTCATCGCGATCGGCCCGAATATCAAATACCTCCACGGGGAATACTGGGATTTCTACGACCACCACGTCTACCTGACGGAGACCTCGCTGGGTGAGGCGATGGAGGTCGAGGGTTACCAGATCGACGTGATCAAGCCGCGCTTCCTGCCTTTCACCATGGTGGAAGCGCCGGAGTATCCCATGTTCTTTGTGCGGCTGTATATCGCCCTGCCCTGGTTGTGGTGGGCCCGGGGCCGTCAGTTTCTGCTCGTGGCGCATAAACCCAAGTCCTGATCGCTCCCGCGGGCATGTCCTCGTCTTCTGCTCCCACCAACCTTCCGCTGACGCTGTTCAGCATAATCATTCCTGCCCACAACGAGGAGGAATCGCTGCCCTACACCGTCCGGGACATCCACGAGGCCATGGTGCGGGCCGCGATTCCGCATGAAATTGTCGTGGTGGACGACGGCAGCCGCGACCGAACCTGGGCTGTATTGCAGGAACTGAGAAAAACGGTGCCAACGCTCTCCCCGGTCCAGAACAACGGCCTGCATGGGTTCGGCCTCGCCGTGTCCATGGGTTTGAGCCACATGAAAGGCGACGCCTGCACCATCATGATGGCGGACGCCTCCGACTCGCCGGATGACGCCGTTCGCTACTGGCGACTGCTCAATGAAGGCTGGGAATGCGTCTTTGGCAGCCGTTTTGTCAAAGGCGGCAGGGTTGTCGACTATCCCCGGGTAAAACTCTTCGTCAACCGGCTGGCCAACCTCTTGGTGCGCGTCGGTTTCAATATCTCGCTGAACGACACCACCAATGCCTTCAAGGCCTACCGGCGCAACGTGATCGCCGGCTGCCGGCCGTTCCTCGCGCCACATTTCAACCTCACGGTGGAAATTCCCCTGAAGGCCATCGTGCGCGGCTACACCTGGACCGTCACCCCCATCTCCTGGCAGAACCGGAAGCATGGCGAGGCCAAGCTCAAGATCAGCGAAATGGGCAGCCGCTATTTCTTCATCTGCATGTACGTCTGGCTGGAAAAATACTTCAGCCGCGGCGACTATCGCAGGAAATAGTTGCGCCCGCTGGATCAACCCCGCTTGATTCACCGCCCAATGAAAGTCACTCCATGCGACCTCGCGGGTCTCCTGCTGATCGAGCCGGCCGTTTTCGGCGACAACCGCGGTTTCTTCCTGGAATCATGGAACCAGCGGCGCTACCGCGAGGCGGGGATTCCCCTCGATTTCGTGCAGGATAATTTTTCCCTTTCCGGCCGCGGCACCCTGCGCGGCCTGCACTTCCAGAATCCGGTGGCGCAGGGCAAGCTGGTGTCCGTCTGGCAGGGCGAAGTGTGGGATGTCGCCGTGGACATCCGCCGCCAGTCCCCGACGTTTCGCCGCTGGTTCGGCGCCACCCTCTCGGCGGAAAACAAACGCCAGCTCTACGTCCCGCCCGGGTTTG
This sequence comes from uncultured Oleiharenicola sp., assembly GCA_964492635.1. GTDB lineage: Bacteria > Verrucomicrobiota > Verrucomicrobiia > Opitutales > Opitutaceae > Lacunisphaera. Next base: position 27,444 of record CAZBLQ010000037.1, on the reverse strand, counting down.
CCCACGGTTTCGTGGTCGTGAGCGAGACCGCCCTTTTTCACTACAAGTGCACCGAACTCTACTCACCCAAAGACGAGATGGGTTTCCGCTGGGACGACCCCGTCATCGGCATCCAATGGCCCATCAGCGATCCGATCCTTTCCAAGCGCGACGCGGCGAGCCCGCTGTTCAGTGCGCTTCCGGCCGAGAAATTATTCTGACGCCCGCCACTTTCCCCCGCCTTTATTCGCATGGCTCCCTCTAAAATTCTCTTGTTCGGCAAAGTCGGCCAGGTCGGCTGGGAACTCCGGCGCACGCTCGCTCCGCTGGGCCAGCTGGTCTGCGTCGATTATCCCGAGGTCGATTTTACCAAACTAGACTCGATCCGCGGCTGGATTCGCGACACGTCGCCCGATCTGATTGTCAATGCCGCGGCTTACACCGCGGTGGACAAGGCCGAGTCCGAGACCGCGCTCGCAACCAGGATTAATGGCGAGGCCCCCGGCATCATGGCCGAGGAAGCCAAAAAACGCGGCGCCCTGCTCGTTCATTATTCCACCGACTACATATTCGACGGCACCAAGACCACGCCCTACGTCGAGGAAGATCTACCCAATCCCCTCGGCGCCTACGGTCGTTCCAAACTCGCCGGCGACCTCGCCATCCAACAGGTGGGCGGCCGGCACCTCATCTTCCGGCTCTGCTGGGTCTATGGCGCGCGCGGCAGCAATTTCATGCTGACAATGATGCGGCTGGCCCGCGAACGCGAGAAGCTCCGGGTCGTGCACGACCAGGTCGGCTGTCCGACCACCTCGCGCCTCATCGCCGAAGCCACCGCGCTGGCCTTGCAGCGGCTGCGCGCCGGTGACGACACCGCCCGCTTCACCGGCACCTACCATCTCTGCTGCGCGGGCCAGACGAGCTGGCACGGCTTTGCCCGCGCCATCATTGAAAAAATGCCTGCGGCCGAAAAAAAATGCCGCGAGATCGAGGCCGTTCCGTCCTCCGAATATCCCACGCCGACCAAACGCCCCGCCTACTCCGTCATGTCGTGCGACAAACTCCAGCGGACGTTCGGCCTCGCACTGCCTGACTGGCACGACAGCCTTCGCCTCGTCCTTGACGTCTGACGGTTGCATCCGTTTGTTCCTGCGCTCCATCCCATGAATCTTCTCGTCACCGGCGGCTGCGGTTTTATCGGCTCCAATTTCATCCGCCAGCGCCTCGCGGAAAAGAACTCCCCACTGCGCAAGCTCGTCAACCTTGACGCGCTGACCTACGCCGGCAATCCCGCCAACTTGGCCGATCTGGCGGGTGATCCGCGCTATGTTTTTGCGTACGGTGACATCGGCGACGTTGCACTGGTCGCCAGGTTACTCTCGGAACACGCGATTGACGCCGTGGTCAATTTCGCCGCCGAGTCGCACGTCGACCGCTCCATCGATTCGCCCGAGCCCTTCATCCAGACCAACGTCGTCGGCACGCTGCGGTTGCTCAACAACGCCCGGCTCCACTGGAACAAGCTCACCGACATGAAGAAAAGCACCTTCCGTTTTCTTCACGTCTCGACCGACGAGGTTTACGGCTCGCTGGCCCCTGGCGCTCCCGCCTTCACCGAGGAGCACAACTTCGAGCCCAACAGCCCCTACGCCGCGTCGAAAGCCGCGAGCGACCACCTTGTCCGCGCGTACCAGCACACCTACGGCCTGCCCACCTTGACAACCAACTGCTCCAACAATTACGGTCCCTACCATTTCCCCGAAAAACTCATTCCGCTCATCATCCTCAACGCGCTTGAAGGGAAAAACCTGCCCGTTTATGGCGACGGCATGCAGATCCGCGACTGGCTTTACGTCGAGGACCACGCCGCCGCCATCTGGCTCGTCCTGCAAAAAGGCCGGACCGGCGAGACCTACAACATCGGCGGCCTGAACGAACAGCCCAACATTGCCATCGTGAAGAAGATTTGTGAACTCCTCGACCAGAAGGCTCCCCGGGCCGCCGGCCAGCATTATGCCGCGCAGGTCACCTACGTCACCGATCGGCCGGGCCATGACCGCCGCTACGCCATCGACTGTTCGAAACTCCAGAAGGAACTCGGCTGGGCGCCACGGGAGAACTTCGCCACCGGGATTGAAAAGACGGTCGACTGGTATCTCGCCCATCGGGCCTGGGCCGCGGACATCACGGCCACGCGCTATGCGCGGGAGAGGCTAGGGGCCAAAGGCTGATTTTTTGCCACAGAGTGCACTGAGCCCGTCCAGAGTTCACTGAGTTCCTACCTGTTTTATTCCGAATTTCTCGGTGGCCTCTGTGTACTTCTCCGTGTTCTCTGTGGTCCAACTTAATTCTCTTACATGAATCGCAAAGGTATCATTTTAGCGGGAGGCTCCGGCACCCGCCTGTATCCCCTGACCATCGCTGTTTCGAAGCAGCTCATGCCGGTCTACGACAAGCCGATGATCTACTATCCGCTGTCGGTGCTCATGCTCGCCGGCATTCGGGAAATACTTGTCATTTCCACTCCGCAGGACTTGCCGCTGTTCAAGCTCCTGCTCGGTGACGGTTCGCAGTTCGGCCTCAAGCTCAGTTACGCCGCCCAGCCCAGCCCCGACGGTCTGGCGCAGGCTTTCCATATCGCCGGCGACACCGGCTTCCTCAAGGGCGAACCCTCCGCGCTCGTGTTGGGCGACAATCTTTTCTACGGCGCCGAATTCGTGAAATCACTCGAGGAAGCCGCCGCTCGCACCAGCGGCTCCACCATCTTCGGCTACCACGTCGCCAATCCCAGCGCATACGGCGTGGTCGAGTTTGCCCAGGACGGCCGCGTGCTCTCGCTGGAGGAAAAGCCGAAGCAACCCAAGTCCAACTACGCCGTCCCCGGGCTGTATTTTTACGACGCTGATGTCGTCCCACTCGCCCGCAGCCTCAAGCCCTCCGCCCGGGGCGAACTGGAGATCACTGATCTCAACCGACTCTACCTCGAAAAGGGCGAACTACACGTCGAGCTCTTCGGCCGGGGCACCGCCTGGCTCGACACCGGGACGCACGATTCGCTCATCGAAGCCGCGCAGTTTGTCCATGTGCTCGAAAACCGCACCGGCCTGAAAATCGCCTGCCTTGAGGAAATCGCCTACAAGCTGGGCTGGATCAACCGCGCCGGGTTGGAGGCCAACATCAAGAAGCTCGGCAAGTCCTCCTACGGCGAATATCTCCGCCGGCTGTAGAGTTTAATATCTTCACTGGGCATGGCGAAAATCTTCCTCAGCGTGACGGCACGAGTTTAGTCGGGATTTGACGCCCGGGACGTTTTGCCGGATTCTCGACGGGTTGGCGCCCCAAACTCCGTTACCATGAATCGATTCAGACCGAAGCGTTCGGTTGTCAAAGTCGCGTTGTTCATCCTTTCCACCGCTGCCATGTGCGCTGCCTCCCGACCGGCCAAGCTAGACGAATCCCCGGTGCCGCCCTACACGCTGCCCGATCCCCTTGTGTGTGCTGACGGCACGCCCGTGCGCGATGCCAACACTTGGCGGACAAAACGGCGTCCGGAGTTGCTCGATCTTTTTACCCGCGAAGTGTATGGCCGTGCACCCGTGGGCCGGCCGGAGGGCATGCATAGTGAGGTCACCTCGGTTGACCAGAGCGCGCTCAGCGGAACGGCGACGCGCAAGGAAGTGACAATCTGGTTCGCCCCCGGACACACGGGACCGGCACTGCATTTGCTCATCTATCTGCCCAACGCCAGTTCTCACACTGGACCCTGGCCTGCGTTTCTCGGACTCAATTTTTATGGCAACCACACGGTGCACCGCGATCCGGGCATCACGCTATCGGACGCATGGATCACCCAGGAAGCACCGGGGGCGGTCGACCACCATGCGACGGAGGCGGCGCGCGGCTCCGATGCCTCCAAATGGCAGATCGAAACGGTACTCGCACGCGGCTACGCCAGTGTCACCGCCTATTGTGGTGATCTCTGTCCTGATCGCACGGACGGATTGTCGGCCGGCGTGAACGCCTGGCTCGGCCTGCCGGGCACGAACGACCGCGCAGGCGACGCTTGGGGCGCAATCGGCGTCTGGGCCTGGGGCCTGAGCCGGGCGCTCGATTATCTGGAAACGGATGCCGACATCGATGCTGCGCGTGTGGCGGTCCACGGACATTCCCGGCTCGGCAAGACCGCGCTGTGGGCGGGGGCACAAGATACCCGGTTCGCCCTGGTCATCTCCAATGATTCTGGCTGCGGCGGAGCGGCGCTGAACAAACGCATCCACGGGGAAGTTGTGGCGGGCATCAACGCAATGTTTCCCCACTGGTTCTGCCGGAATTTCCGCCGCTATGGCGACAACGAGGCGGCGCTGCCGGTCGACTCGCACGAACTGCTGGCACTCGTCGCACCGCGACCACTCTACGTCGCCAGCGCCGAGGACGACGATTGGGCCGACCCGCGCGGCGAATTTCTCGCGGTCCGTGGGGCTGAACCCGTCTATCACTTGTTCGGCCGCATGGGACCCGGCCTGGTGGACGTGCCACCGGTCAACCAGCCGGCCGGCGCTGCGCTGCGCTACCACATCCGCACGGGAAAGCACGACATGACGGACTACGACTGGTCGTGCTATCTCGATTTTGCCGATCAGTGGCTGCGCGGAAGCCAGTCGGCCACCCAGTGAGAGACAAGCTGCGTCCGGGGCCAACGAAAGGTTTGATTCTCCCGCCGGGTCTTGCGTGCATGAAGCACTGCCCGGCATGAAGTTCTCGTTCATCATCCCACTCTACAATTGTCTGCCCCTCACCCAGGCCATGCTGGCGAGCCTGCGTGACACCCTGCCCTCCGGCTCCGACCATGAGATCATTTTGGTGGACGACGGCAGTACCGACGGCACTCGCGAATGGATTCAGACGCTCAAGCCACCCTGCCGCGCAATTCTTAACGAACACAATCTCGGCTTTGCCGCGACCTGCAACCGCGGGGCTGACGCCGCAACCGGGGAGTTCCTGGTTTTCCTCAACAATGATCTCGTCTTGTTGCCCGGATGGCTGGAACCGATGCTCGCCGGGCTTGAGGAGAACCTCCGGTTTGGCGCCATCGGCAATCTGCAACTGCGGATCGACAACGGCGCACTGGACCATGCGGGCCTGATGGTCACTCCGCAGGGCAAAATCGCTCACGTGCGAACCCGCCCTCCCGGGTCGAAGGTGGTGGAAGTACCCGGCATCACCGCCGCCTGCATGATGCTCCGCCGGTCTGTTTTCCAAACGGCAGGCAGTTTCGATCCTGAGTTCAGGAATGGCGGCGAGGATGTCGACCTGTGCTTCCGTCTGCGCGGCCAGGAGCTGAAATGCGGCGTGGCTCCTGCCAGTGTGGTTCGTCATCATGTGAGCGCCTCGCGCGGCCCCACCAGCGAACAGGACGAACGCAACAGCCGGCTTCTGGTCAAGCGCTGGCCTGACGAACTGGTTTATTGGGGCGCCCGCACGTGGGCCCGGGAGCAGGTGGAACATTCTCTCAGCCGGCCTTGGACTCGCGAAGGACGGCGCGCCTTGATGGCCCTGCCATTTGCCCGGGGTTGGACGCGCCAGCCCCCGCGATTCGCCCGCCAGATGCTGATGAGCGCACTCTATCGTGAAACAGTACGCTGGCAGCGGCTGTTCGACCTGCCTGCCGGTGCCCCGCGCGCCCCGCGGGGCACCAGTCTGTATAGGGAAGAGCGCTTTTTCCGCGACGAGGTCGATGCCGCCAGCGCGTGGCTGCGGGACAGGGCCACGGTCCGCCTGCCGGTTGGTTTTCCTGTCAGCAATATCTTCCTGAGCGGATTTCTGCTGCCCGTTCCGCCGGATCGACCGGAAGCGGAACGGCCGGTTGGTTTCCGGATTGTCATCAACGGACGGCAGACAGCGGACTTTCCCAATCTGCCACTGGGCAATTTCAACCTGGGCATCGATGCGCCGTTTGTCCTGCCCGGCGAGCCCACCCGGGTGGACATCGAGTTGATCGGGGTGGCCTGGACGAATTTTCTCGCGTGGGCCGGCCGGATTACGCGCTGGCTGCCCTTCCTCTCGTCCGGGTGGCGCCGCCGGCTTGGTCTTTATCGCCGCCAGGCCTTGAACCGGCGGCTGCGCTTTGTGCGCATCGTCTGCGACGACGAGGT
>CAZBLQ010000037.1:2453-21213 GCA_964492635.1 uncultured Oleiharenicola sp. | reverse complement strand
TTTCACCTTGATCCTCCGGTTTCCGAACAGATCGACCATCACCACGGAGCCGAATTGCGCTCCGGACGCTACAACATCGCCTACTGGGCGTGGGAACTGCCGGAATTCCCCGACCAATGGGTGCGGCAGACCGCGTATTTTGACGAAATCTGGTGTCCCTCGGAATTCGTTCGCGCCTCGATCGCCGCCAAGGTGGATCTGCCGGTGCTGGCCATGCCGCATGCGATCGGATTCGCTCCGCCGGTTGGCGACGGTCGTGCGCGCTTCGGTCTGCCTACGGGCCGTTTTCTTTTTCTGTTCGCCTACGATCTCAACTCCTATCAGGAACGGAAGAATCCCCTCGCCGTCGTGGCCGCTTATCGGCGTGCGTTCCCGGACGAATCAGGCGTAGGGCTCGTCATCAAGACCCAGAATCCCGTGCGCAACGCCGCCGCGTATGCCCGGTTGTCCGAGGCCTTGCGAGGACTGCAGCACGTAACGTTGATCACCGAGACACTGCCCCGGCAGGATGTTTACCTGCTCGAACAGACGTGCGACGCCTTTGTCTCGCTCCACCGGGCGGAAGGCTTCGGCCTGGCCGTGGCGGAATGCATGTATCTCGGCAAGCCGGTGGTATCGACGAACTGGTCGGCAACGGCGGAATATCTCAACGAGAGCAATGGCTGTCCCGTGCAGTATGAAATGACGGCCTTGCAGGAATCTCACGGCCCTTATCAGGCCGGGCAGAAATGGGCGGAACCCGATGTCGCGCACGCGGCCGAATGGATGCGGCGGCTGGTGGATAAACCCGGGCTGGCCGCGCAACTCGGGGCCGCGGCCGCCGAGACAATCCGGGCCCGCTTCTCGCCGGCGGCAGTGGGCGCCCGTTACCGGCAGCGACTGGCGGCACTTTTCCCGGATTCGCCGGCTGGCTAAGGATGGTTCGGAGACCAGGCAAATCCGGGTGCAGGGGAAATGACAAGTAACCCAATAGGTTACTTGTCATTTTGGGGACAGAGAGTTTGGACGATTTATTCCTCCGTCGATTGGCAGCCGCAGGTTTTCGAAAACGTCTAGTCGGCTGCCTGTCCGGCGCGTTCCACCGAACGCACCACCGATTGGGGCCGGCGGTTGACCGTCAGGAACATCCGGCCCACGTACTCGCCGATCAGGCCGAGCATGACCAGTTGCGTTCCGGAGAAAACCAGCAGCGCGCCCATCAGCGAACCCCAGCCGAAGTCCGGGCCGCGATCACGATACCAAAGATAGAAAACCACTGCGAGGCCCGTGAGACCCACCGCCGCCATGACGAGGCCGAGCAAGGTCGCCAGGCGCAGCGGCATCACGGAGAAGTTGACCAGGGTGCTGGCCCACAGCCGCACCAGACGGCGCAAGGTGTAGCCGCTCTGTCCGGCTGTGCGCCCGGCGTGGTGCACCTCCAGCGCGCCGATATTTTGGGTCACCTGGAGAATGAGACCGTCGACATACGGATACGGACCCTCATGATTCGCCACTTCCCGCGCCGTGAAGGCGCTGACACAGCGGAAACTCGACAGGTAAAAACCCTTTGGTTTGTCCAGCACCCAATCCGTCATCCGGTTGGTGAGCCAGCTGCCGAAGTTGCGCCAGGCCGAATGCTCCTTCCGCGAGTAATGGCCGTAGACCGCGTCGAGTCCTTCGCGCTTGGCGTGCTGCCACAGTCGCACCGCCTCCACCGGCGGATTTTGGCCGTCATCATCGAGGTTGACGACATAGGCCCCGCGGGCGTGCCGATAGCCGGTGAGCACGGCGTTGTGCTCGCCGAAATTGCGCGCGTGATTGACGAAGGTGATGGGGATGCGCGCATCACGCAAAATTTCCCGGCAGATGCCCGCGGTGGCGTCGCGGCTGCCGTCGTTGACCAGGACCAGTTCATGGCCGCCCTCGATGGCAAGCGCCTCGATCTCCTTCACCAGCGGCTGGATGGTTTCCGCGCTGTAATAAAGGGGAATGACAAAACTGAGAGCCAGAGTCATGGGGAAAGCGACGCCACCTTAGGCTGATTTTACCGCCACAGTCAGCACCGAACTGCCAAAAGGCAGCCCGGGGCCATGGCGCAGCCAGCCGTGTTCCAGAGCCATCAGGCCGTTGAAAAACGCCTCCAACGGAGCAGGGTAAAGCCGCACATCGCTCGTTGGCGCCGACGGCGGGAGGATTTTCCGGCGCAACACCGCCAGCGGAAACGGCAGCATGTTCCAGTAGGTGCTGCGCACTGCCGTAAATCCCGCGGCGCACACCAAAGCATTCATTTCGCCTCGGGTGTAGCGGCGCAGGTTGCCCACCTCCTTGTCGTGGTAGGAATACATCCATTGATAGGCGGGCATCGTCAGCACGACCACACCACCGGGTTTGAGGCAGCGGTGGAATTCCCGCAATGCCATCGCGGGTTCAGCCACCTGACAGACCACATCGCAAGATACCACGGCGTCAAACTGCGCATCGGCAAATGGCAGCGCGGCGATCGAGCCCTGGACAATTTCAGTCCCCGGGCACTCCCGCGCCAGCTCACAAGCGAGCGGCGAGAAATCCAGACCGGTCAGCCGCCAGGTCGGCTGCACCTTGTGCAGATGCCGCACCAACCCGCCGGTGCCGCAACCGGCATCGAGCACCCGCGGACCTGAAAGTGAAAGCCGGCCGGTCAAACTGCGCGCTACATGACAATGCAGGGCGCGGTAATACCACATCGTGTCCTCCACACCGGCCATCTTGCGATATTCGTCAGGTTGCATGGCAGAAGGAAAAAAGTTTCGGTCCGGCCGCCCGGTCAAGGACCACGCAACAGGTGAAGCTCCAGTTGGTGCAGAGCGATGCCGAGGTTCCGTTGGTCATTCCCCGCTTGATGGCTGTTATGACTGCCGGCCAGCAGGGTCAGCGCGGACGGCCCGGGAGGAAGCGTCAAATCGATCGGCTCGGTCCAGCCCGGCACGGTGCTCAGGCCGGCATCCTCCAGATGCTGCCCATTGCATTCAACCTCCAGTTTGTCTCCGCTGCGCAAGCCTTCCACCATGAGACGCAGACTGACGCGGAGGGGTGAGGACTGCATGCTGGTCAATAAAATCTTCCCGGCTCCGTTGGTCCAGCGCCACTGGTCGGTGCCGAATCGCTCCGGTGCATACCAGCCGGGGCCAAACTCCACGCGTAGTGCCTGCACGGCGGCGGGACGCACCAGTTGGAAATTCCGGCCCAGATCAATCCGGTCCGGTTCGGCCACCGGCAGCACGGCCAGCATCGTGTACCGCAAATCCCACTCGCCGCGCAACGGCGTGACGTTGCGCCCCTCGTAGGTCGGCTCGGCGAAGTAGTGCGGCGTGCGCAGAAGAAAGGCATCCGCCCACAGCCGGGCCCAATACAGGCTGACCCGCACATTCACCGAGGCCACCTGGGGCATGCGCTCAATCTTGCCCAAGGCCACGATGTGCTTGTCCACCCGCAACGGCGGGCTGGCCATTTTGCGCCGGAATTCCTCCGCCCGGAACAGGTTAAATGCCAGGAGCCAGGCCATGAAGAGCATCGTGCCGCGGGAGCGCAGACTCTTTCCGCCCAAAGCCAGACCGGCGCACAGGCCAGCGAGCAGGCCGGGATAGAAAACCGAGATCAATTTGAAGGCATCGTAGCTGGCATTGGGTCGGGTCAGGCTCTCCCAAGCCAGGATGGTCCAGCCGGCCGCCACCGGCAGGACCAAGGCAGCCGCGGCGAGGGCCGACGCGCGCTGGCGCCGCCAGGTCATGATAATCCAGATCATCCAGCCCGCGGCCAACCCGGCCATGATGAACCACCGCCATGAGGTGGGATTGGCTTCCAGATAAACATCACTCACCAGCCCCAGCCAGCCGTCCCAGCTGACCAGCGGCACGGCCCAGCCATAATCATGATCAGCGAACAATTGAAAACGCTCGATGATGCCGGAAAATCGCGGCCAAAAAAGTACCACGCACACCGCCAAGGCGACACCTGTTGCCAGCCCCACGCGGATAATGGGCTTGAGCCGTGATTCAGTCCACGCCTGGCCGAGCACCCAGGGGACTGCCTGGGCCAGGCAGACGACGAGGATGAAATTATAGCTTCCGGCCAGCAGCCAGAACGCCGCCAGCATCACCAGTCCCAATGACCAGAGCCGGCGCGCGCAGTTCGCCTCCCGGAACAAAAGTGCGGTTGTCACCACCAGCAACCCGATGCCTTGGGCGGCGAGCAACTGCCCCAAGGCGCCCTGATGCACCGCGTAGGCACTGAGCGGCGATAGCGCATAAAGCCCGGCCACAAACAACGCGACGCCGGTCTTCGAACCCGCGGCAACGCGGGACAGGAAAAACACCATCGGGACATTCAGCAGCAAAAGCACCACGGCGGTCAGGCTGACGAGCCGGTAGGGCTCCAAGCCAAAAATCACACTGTGATGGGCGATCAACGCCGAGGGCGTGAAATGATTCAGCCGCAGCCAAAAATCGAAAAAATACTCGGCCGAGCCGATGCGGGTCACTTCTGTCAGCCCCAGCATCCCGGTCCGGTCATTTTGAGAAAACTCCGCCAGCACCCTCGCCCCCATCGCATAATCCGCGTGATCGCAACTGCCGAGCGAACTTGAAGTCACCCCGCTGCCCGCCGCCGCCATCGGGTTTAATAGAAACCAACCGCTCACGGCCATGATTCCCATCAGCAAAACCGCCGGGGGCCGGGCAAGGCTGGCCCCCAACTGCAGGCTGGAGCGAACGCCCCGCCGCACCAACCCCGCCAGCAACAATCCCAGAGGCAACAGTTCGCTCCACCAGGCATATTGGGCAGTTCCATGCAATGCGGTGTGTGCGCCCGCCCACACCACCGCGGATTGCAGCGCCAGCCCCAGCCCGGGGGCAAAGGCCCACCACCAGCGCCGCCAGTGCCACGGCAACCCCAACCACGCCGCACCCGCTCCCCAGTAATAAGCGTGCGCGATCAGTCCCGCCGCGATGAAATAATACCACATGGCTTCTTAGATATTCACTAGACGGGGTGCGGGGTGGCCCGGGAAATTGGTGGGGGTAAGGCCGGCAGCGGATCAAGTCACGGCTGTTTGTGCAGGAGGTCGACCTGGAAGTTGAGCAGACAAAAAGCCAGCTGCCGGGGATCAGCTCCCACCTTGGTGGCGGGAGTGTCGGTGAGAAATTCGATCCGGTTTTCTCCCGGTCGCAGGACAACGTTCCGCAGGCTGGCCGACACGCTGTCCTGCCCCGCCAGCGAGTTTCGCAAGACCTCCGCGCCATTGATGCGGACGATCATGGTGCGCGTGGTGTCAGTTGACAGTGAAAACCTGAGCCGCACCTGCAGCGACTCCGGATGCGGATTCCGGATCAGGATCGTCCCGTCCCCCGACGACCAGGTCCAGTAATTGGTGGGATCCCGCTCGAGCCCATACCACGAGGGAGAATAGTCCACCGTGACTGACCGGCCGGCGGAGTCGCGGGAAAGCGCCGGGGGGCCCCGCACAATATAGATTTCATCCAAAGGCGGATCATACATGATCGCGCCGATGAACAGGGTGAGGTTGCCGAGCACCAACACCGCCAGCCACCGGCGGCCGGCCGGCACGAGCACGTTGAAGGCAAACTGCATGGGCAGCAGCACCCGCGAGGCCGCGCTGGGTTCCCCCTCCCACACGGCGCCGCCGAGAAAGATCATCAACAGGGCGAAACTGGCTCCGACGCGCCACCAAGCCTGCTGCCACTGGGGACGCAACACCAGGTAAAGAAACTGCACCGTGAGCGCGATCAACATGGTCAGATTGGCCAGTGGACCAAGATTGCCGCTCGATAGGGCCGGGAGGGAATGGATGGTGTCCTGCCACATTTGTCCGTAAGCGGCGAAAGGCGGCCCAAAGTTGCGCACGCCGACGTGGGGCGACGGACCGACGTGCGCAGAAAGATAGACCATCCACAACGCCAGTGGAGCGATGGTCAGGAGACCGCGCAAAGTCGCCATGCCCCACCCCTTCCATCCGGCTCCGCGGACCGGGCCGAGCGAGGCCGAGCCCAGCAAATTGGTCTCCTTGCCCAGGCCAGCCAGTCCGAGCACCAAAGTCGCGAGCCACGGCCGGTTTTTTTCCACCAACCACACTCCGGCGGCAATGAGCAGCAAACTTGGCCCATCCAGCAAGGCATTGCGGACACTCAGACAGAATCCCAGGGAGAAAAGCACCCCGGCCCAGCGCAAAAGATTCCCCCAACCCGTCGGCGGAAACCAATGCAGGGAAAGCCCGGCCAGCAGCAGCCAGCACAGTGCGTTCTGCAGTGCGTACGCCTGAAGGATCCAGGCCGGCCGGCCCAGCCCCATGACATACGCCACGGCCGGTGACAGGATTCGCCGCGCCCGGTAAGCCAGATTGTCCATTGCGTCCGGCAAATCTTTTTTTCGGAGGGTCGGATCCAGTGCAATCTGCGCATAGAATTGCGCGTCGTAACCGATGGAATTTCGCAAAATGTAATAGTCAATTTCGCGCAGTTCGCTGACGCGGGCCTCCTCATGCTCGCTGCCGAAATTGATCAGGTAGGTGAATCCTTTGCCCGGAAGATAAAACCGGCCGAAAGCCCAGAGAAAGGCCGCCACCAGTCCGACATAGGCCAGCAGCACCAGCCAGTTCGTCCGGTGCAGCGGGTGAGTTGTTGTCGTGTCAGCCATGTCCTGCCCGTTCACTGCCGCCCGCACCACCAGACTGGACCATGCACGCCGGGACGCCAGTCTTCGGGGAGGATTTTGGTTTGGGCCACCTTGGCAAACAAGGGCAGCGTGGCACGCCCGACAATGCTAAATAACAGCCGGGCACGGGTCTCCCGGAAAATCATTCACCGTCCTGGCCCCGCCACCGGCTGGCGCGGCCACTTTCGTCTCGCCGCGCCTCCGTCCGACCCCCTACCGTTTACCGGATGAATTTTCGCGGGCCGTTGCCTTTTGGCGGTGGCCGGCTCCATCGCACCCCGCCTAATGGTCTTCAGTTCGCTCTTATTTCTCTACGCCTTTCTGCCGGTTTTTCTCGCGCTTTATTACCTCGCGCCGCACCGGCTCCGCAATGCGGTCGCGCTGACCGCCAGCCTGTTTTTCTATGTGTGGGGGGAGCCGGTTTTCGCCGTCTGGCTCGTGGTTTCGAGTCTGTTCGATTTCGTGCTCAGTCTCTGGCTCGCCCGGCTGCCGGCCAGTGCCGGCGCGGCGCGGCGCGGCGTGCTGGCACTTGGACTGGTGATCAACCTTGCCGCACTGGTTTACTGCAAATACAGTAATTTCCTGGTCAGCCAGCTTGATGCCCTGCTGGTCTGGCGGCATGCGGCCCCGCTGGCCTGGAGCAAAATCGCGCTGCCCATCGGCATCTCGTTCTTCACCTTCCACAAGATCAGCTATCTCGTCGACATCTACCGCGGCACTTCACGCCCGACCCGCAACGTTTTCGACTATCTGCTCTACATCTGTCTCTTCCCGCAACTCATCGCCGGCCCCATCATCCGCTACCACGACGTTGAACACCAGTTGCAGGGGCGCGAGCACACCCTGCCGCGCTTCCTCTCGGGGGTGTGGCGCTTCCTGCTGGGGCTCGGCCGCAAGGTTCTCATCGCCAATCCGCTCGGGCTCGTCGCCGACAAGGCCTTTGACGAAAATCTCTTCGGTCACGCCCACGCCCACCTGCCCCTGCCTTACGCCTGGACCGGCATCATCTGCTACACCTTCCATATTTACTTCGATTTCGCCGGCTACTCCGACATGGCGATCGGACTCGCCCGGATGATGGGCTTCGAATTTCTGGAAAACTTCAACCGGCCCTACACGGCGCGCAGCATCACCGAATTCTGGCATCGCTGGCACATCTCGCTCTCCAACTTCATGCGGGACTACCTCTACATCCCGCTCGGCGGCAACCGCGTTGCTGCCTGGCGCAACAAGCTCAACCTCTGGCTCACCTTCCTCGTCTCCGGATTCTGGCACGGTGCCAGCTGGAACTTCATCTTCTGGGGCGCGTACCACGGCACGCTCCTCTCGGTGGAAAAAAGCCTCGGGCCGCGCCGGCTCGCCCGCATCCCGGCGTGGCTGGGCTGGCCGGCGACGTTTATGCTCGTGCTCGTGAGCTGGGTCTTTTTTCGCGCCAACAGCCTGCCGCACGCCGTGGCCTTCCTCGGCCGCATGGTCGCCTGGGATTCCTGGAGCGACACCCTGAAGAACCCGGAGTTGCTCTGGCCCGACCTCATCACCCGGCGGACCATCACCGCGCTGGTGCTGGCCGCTGTCACCGGCCTCATGCCCGACTCCGTCTGGCAACGCTGGGGTTGGGACGATGCGCTCGCCGGCACGACGCGCGGCGCCGTGCTGCGCGTCGTCCTGGCGGCCGGGTTTCTCCTCCTTGCCTCGGCCGCGCTGGCCAATCAGGGCTACAATCCCTTCATCTATTATCGCTTCTGACCCGTCATGCACCGTAACACCCAGCTAACCCTCGCCGGCCTTTTCATGGGCGTGCTCTGGCTGGTCGGCGTGCAGGTGCTGTGGCCGTTTTTCCCAGTGGGCGGCAAGCTCAAGGGCGTGGTGGACGAAACGCCCGCCCCCGTCTGGAATCTGGCCACGATTCGCAGCGGCGAAGCCTTCCGGACCGCCAATACCTGGTATGATGTCCACGCCGGCCTCCGCAATTTCTGGGTGCGCCTCGACAACGAGGTGACCTATGTCCTGTTCAGCGAGGCCACCGAGCACAAGATCGGCACCAACCTTGTCGTGGGCGAACACGACTGGCTGTTCGAACGCCATTATGTGAAGCACGCCATCACTCCCGGCCAGCCCGAGGACGCCCGGGTGAGTGAGGCAATCCGCCACATGCGTTCCGTGCAGGACAAGCTCGCGCGACGCGGCATACCTTTCCTGCTGATCGTTGCGCCGAACAAGGCCGAGGTCTATCCCGAGCACGTGCCCGCCGCCAGCTTCGGCGGACGCCAGCCCAGCCAGATCACGACCAATTATGAACGGTACCGGCCGGAGTTCATCGCCGCCGGCATCAACCTGTATGACGGTCCCCGCATGTTCCAGGAATGGAAGCAGGCCGGGCAGCGCAACCTTTTCGCCCGCGCCGGCTCGCACTGGAGTTATCTGTCATCGCTGCAGGTGCTCCGCGAGGTGCGCGACCGCCTCAACCCGCAGATGCGCCACCCACTGCCGCCGCTGGTGGAGGAAAAGCAACTGAGCAAGCCCGCCCGGTTTATCGATGCCGACCTGATCAACCTGCTCAACCTGCTCTTTGATTTTCCGTTCAACCACAACCAGCCCTTCCCGGTGCTCGTGCCGCAAAAGGATGTGCCGCCGGACCAGTTGCCACGGATTCTGTGGGTGCACGACAGCTTCGGCTGGCCGCTCATCGAGCTGCTCTACAACGCCAAGGCCACCCAACCCGCCGAATCGCTTTACTATTTCCAAAGCCTTTATCGGATTCCTGACGGCACCAAGTCCGACACCGACATCCACCAGCTCGACTGGGAAGCATTTGTGCAAAAACACGACGCCGTCGTGATGGTGTGGACGGAGATTGCCTTTGAGTCCCTGGGCTGGGGGTTTTTCGAGACGGTGGACGAGCACCTGAAGTAGGCGGCGCAGGTTAGTCTTTACTCCCGGCGCATCTCACTTCTGATGACGCCTGCCGCGGCCCGACGGCCGTGCGACCCTGCCCAGTCGATTCATGCTTCCGCCTCTTCCGCCGTTCCTCCGCCGCCATGGCTTTGCCCTGGTTTTTACTGCGCTGCTGGCCGGGTGCTTTCTGGTCCATGCCCATTACCGTCAGCGTTACATCGGCGCGGTTGACTGGTATGGCTATTATCAGGAAGGCCTGTTGTTCAAAGCCGGCCGCGCTACCCTGCCCACCGAACTGCCGGCGGCAACCTTTCCCTCGGTCGTCCCGTTCGGTTTCTCCGTGCTCGCTGATGGCAGGGTTGTGCCGCAATACCCGCCGGGTTTCCCACTCCTGATCGCCGCAGCAGCTTTTTTCAATTTTGAGTTCTACCTCATGCCCTTGGTCGGACTTGCCTCCTGCCTCATCCTCTTTCAACTCATCCGGGATCTCACCCGCGACCGGGTGACGGCGGCACTCTACGCCGTGCTCTGGGCGTTCTTTCCCATCGTGGTCTTCGGCAGCACCACGATCATGAGCGATCTGGTCGCCGCGCTGTTCGTCTTCACCTCCTACTGGCTCTACCGGCGCGGGCAGGTCTTCTGGTCGGCGTTTGCCCTGACCTTTGCGCTTTGCGTGCGGCCCACCAACGTCCTCTACCTCCTCGTTTTCGCGGTCGTGCTGCTCCGTGATGGACGCCTCGTCCGCTACGGCCTCGGCATGGTGCTGCCGGGGGCGATTTACGGATTCTACAACTATTCCCTCTACGGCGCGCCTTGGCGCACGGGCTATTTCGACATCCGCTCGGATCTCGTAGCCGGGGTCTTTGTCCCCCATCTGGGTTTTTATCTCTGGCAGGTGCTTCTCCAGTTCAGCCCGCTCGTGCTCCTCCTGTGCCTTTGGGGCTTCCGGAAACCACGGGGAGAAAAAATCTTTTTTGCCGCCTGGTTTGCCGTCTTCCTGCTGTTCTATTGTTTCTGGCGTTCCGGCGGCGACCGGTGGTGGTGGACGCGTTTCCTGCTGCCCGGTTTCGCTCCGGTTTTTCTGCTGTCGGCGCTCGGCTTCAGCCGCATGCGGACTTTGCTCGAGGAACGACTGGCCCACGGCCCGAAACGATTTGCCGCCCAAGCAGCGCTGTTCGTGCTGATTGGCGTCACGCCCGTCTATTATTTCAAGTTCGGGCTCGATCAACACGATCTCTGGTCCACCAACAAGGGCTACGACTATTACAAGATCGTGAAGGAAACCGAGAAATCCGTCCCGCCCGGCAGCTACGTGGGCAGCGTTGAATTCGCCGGTTCCTTCCGGCTCTACACCGGCCTCGGCTCCTATGTTTCGGTGCACGACAATTCTCCCAGGCTCGTCGATTACGTCCAGGCCCAAGGCCATGAAGCCTTCGTCATCGTCGAGCCATGGAACCAGACTAACGAAGTCGTGAGGCAACTCCTCCGGCGTTATGCCGCGGTCAAGGTTCGCGATCTCACCACCTGGGGCGGCGCCCCGCTCCCACTCTACCGGCTGGACGCCCCGGCCACGCCCTGAACCCTTTCTGCCGTGCTCCTCTTTGACGCCACCCACACGAGCCACACCCGCGCCCAGACGGGCATTCAGCGCGTGACGCGTTCGCTCTTTGCCGAGCTGACGAAATTGCAGCCGGTAACAGGTGTCTGCCACGATCCGTATCTGCGCGCCTGGCGTCCGCTTGATGCCGGTGAGTTGGATCACCTGCGGCCAGGCCAGGCCACCGGCGGTTCGCGCAGCGCGCAGTGGACGCTGCCCAAGCGTCTGGCCGGACGCGCCCGCCGGATGATGGGCGTGAAACCGGCCCTGCCCGACTCCAATGCCCTCGTGTGCCCCGAACTGTTCTCCGCCAAGACGGGCGCCCATCTGCCGGAAATTCTTGCCACGGTTCGCGGACCGCGTGTGGCGGTTTTTCACGACGCCATCGGCCTGAAACTCCCTGAACTGACTCCATCCGGCACGGTGGCGCGGCTGCCAGCCTATCTGCGCGAACTGCTGCTGTTCGACGGCGTAGCGGCCGTTTCGGAGGATTCCGCCGCGAGCCTGCGCGATTACTGGCAATGGCTCGGGGTGACTGCCGCCCCGCCGGTGCACGCCATACCGCACGGTATCGATCCGCAAGGTCATTTCCCAGACGACACGGCCGCCGGGTCCAAGACGCCACGAATCTTGTGTGTCGGCACAGTTGAAGGCCGGAAAAACCATCTCGCGCTGCTCGAAGCGTGCGAGGGGCTGTGGCAGGAAGGTGCCGCGTTTGAACTGCAGATGCTCGGTCTCGCCCGGGCTGATACCGCCGGTCGCGCACTGGCGAAAATTGCTGCGCTCCAGCGGGCGGGCCGGCCCCTGCTCTATCGGGGCGCAGCGGCGGACGCGGAATTGCACGCCGCCTACCGCCGGTGCGCCTTCACGGTTTACCCTTCAATGCTCGAGGGTTTTGGACTGCCGGTGATCGAGAGCCTCCAGCATGGCCGGCCCTGCATCTGCTCCGCGCGCGGCGCACTGGCCGAATCGGCCCGGGACGGAGGCTGTCTGGCGCTGGACTCGGTCGATGCCACCAGTCTCGCCTCCGCCATCCGGCGATTGCTGCAGAACCCCGGGGAGCTTGCCGGGCTCGCCACCGCAGCCCGCGCCCGCCGCTTCAAATCGTGGGCGGATTGCGCCCGCGAGCTGACCGCGTGGATGTCGACGCTGCCCCCGCGGGCCTGAGCGCGGCTTTGCGGTTGCTAACCGGTGGTTACTGACCTGTAGTCGCCCGCAGATTTTCATGGCCCTGTCCCTGTTCACCAAGACCAAAAAAGTCATCATCGAGCGCGCGCAGGACGACTACGCGACGAAGATGCGGCTGAAGTACAAGCCCTACTACCATGCGATGGAATCGCAGCAGGGCACCCACATCCGCCTGCAGGGGCGCGACATGGTCATGCTGTCGAGCAACGACTACCTCGGCCTGTCCTTTCATCCCAAGGTCATCGAAGCCTGCGGTCTGGGCGCCAAGGCCTGGGGCTCCAGCACGACCGGCGCCCGGATTTCCAACGGCTCGCGCGCCTACCATGTCGCTCTCGAGGAAAAACTCGCGGCATTTCTCGGCCGCGAAGCCTGTCATGTCAGCATTGCCGGTTATGTCGCGTGCTGCTCCGCCGTGGCCACCTTCGCCCAGAAGGGCGACATCGTTCTCGCCGACAAAAACATTCACTCCTGTCTCTGGGACGGCATCCGGCTCTCGATGGCGACCGCCGAGCGGTTCAGCCACAACAACCCGGAGGATCTCCGCCAGATTCTGAAAAGCGTCCCGCACAGCACGCCCAAGATGCTTGTCGTCGAGGGGGTTTATTCGATGGAAGGGCACGTTTGCCGCCTGCCTGAACTCGCCCAGATCGGCGAGGACGCCGGTTGCTTCACCGTGCTCGACGATGCCCACGGCTTCGGCGTGCTCGGCCGGCAGGGGCGCGGCACGGTCGACCATTTCAAGCTGAATGAGAAGGTCGACATCCTGTGCGGCTCGATGTCGAAATCACTCGCGAGTACCGGTGGATTTGTCTCCGGCTCACGCGATCTCATCGAGTACCTCCGCACCAACTCCAAGCAAACGCTTTTCAGCGCCGCCATCAGCCCCAGCCAGGCCGCGGCCGCCTCCGCCTCGCTCGATATCATGCAGACGGAGCCACAGCATCTCGAACGCCTCTGGCGGAACACCAAACGCTACCGCGAAATGCTCAAGGGTCTCGGGCTCGATACCTGGGGCAGCGAAACGCCTGCCGTGCCGATCGTGCTCGGCTCAAAGGAACTCGTCTATCGCTTCTGGCAGGCGCTGCTCGAAAAGGGTGTGTTCACGGTCATGTCCATCGCGCCGGCTGTTCCGCCGGGCAAGGATCTCATCCGCACCGCCGTTTCCGCCCTGCACAGCGAAGCGGATCTTGAGAAGATCGCCGCGGCGATGGCCTACGCGGTCAAGCAGATGTAAGCGGAAGGGCGGGGTCGTTTGCCTCGCGCGCAGGCGCGGGGCCAAACACCGGGCCGTGAGCACACGGCAACGGCGCCGACCCCGCCTGAGCAAACTCACCGCAATGCCTTCAACAGCGTTTGCGCCGTATTCGCCCAGCGCGGCAACGGCCGCGCCATCGCCTCGGTCTGCAACCGCCGGCTCTCCGCGGCCTCGGTCAGCACCACCCGTAATTTCGCCTGCCAGTCAACCGGGTCGTTGACGCCGGCCACCAGGCAGCCGCCACCGTCCGCGTTTTCCCGCAGCACCGGCAGATCGCTGCACACGCAGGGCACGCCGCGCCACAACGCCTCCAGCAGCGGCAGCCCGCAGCCTTCCGCAATGGTCGGGAAAGCCACGGCACGCGCATTGGCATACAGCCGGCCCAATTCACGGTCGCCCGCCGCCGGATGAAAGCGGAAACGCGGCTCGCGCTTCTGCAGAGCCTGCATCCGCGCTGCCACCGGCCGGCCAAAATGCGGATTTACGCGGCCGACCACATGCAACTCGAAATCCACCCCGTCGCGCCACAGTGCATCGGCCACCTCGAGCAGAAACAACTGGTTCTTGCGCGGCTCGACGATGCCGACACAAAGCAGGGAGGGCCGGTCCTTGGTGATCAGCGGATCGCGCTGCACGCGGTTGCCGCCGTCGAAATCCGCCCCGAGTTCGATAACCTCCACCTGCCCCCGCGGGGTCACGCCCTGCCAGCGCCAGAAACCGGTAAAATCCCGCCGGGTCGTTTCGGAGATGGCCCAGGTGCGCTCAAATCCGGCCAGCAGTTTCATGTATTCCGGATGACGCTGGACGCTCTGGGGCCAGGTGATGTGCGGGAATTTGACGGGAATGGCATCGTGAAACATGGCGGCCAGCCGGCACGGCGGATTTGTCACAAACGCCGTGAAGCCGGGCCGCTCCGCCTCGCTGAACATCTCGACCGTGAGCAGCCAGTCCGTTGCCGCGAATGTCACCACCTCGCGCTTTTCGCCGGCTAAAAAGGCCCGGCGGCGGCCGTCCCACGTCACCGGCGTGACCGTGGAACCCAGTTCCTCCATCAAGCGGGAGGTCAGGCGCATCAACCCGGAGCGGTGCCGGGCCGGACCCATCTTGGTGGTGTCGTAGTAGATCATAGAACTATAATAAGCACGAGCGACACAGATGGAACTTTCCACAGGAGGTAACGGAGATAACAGAGAATGAAAAGTTGGAGTTTTTCTCTGTTCCCTCTGTTTCCTCCTGTGAAATCTGTTTCGTTTGAACCATATCAGTTTTTCATCGCCTTCTCAAAGCACTCCACCAACTGCGCCGTGTTCCGGTGCGCGTCATAATTTTCCTCCACCCAGCGCCGGGC
Organism: uncultured Oleiharenicola sp.; assembly: GCA_964492635.1. Classification (GTDB taxonomy): domain Bacteria; phylum Verrucomicrobiota; class Verrucomicrobiia; order Opitutales; family Opitutaceae; genus Lacunisphaera. The sequence goes on along the minus strand of CAZBLQ010000037.1, from coordinate 6,246 downwards.
CGCCGTGCGCAGCGAATCGGCCAGACGATCGTCCTCGCTCAGCCGGCGCAGCGCGACAATCCAAGCCAGGGGGAAATCCACATCCGCCACCAGTCCGGTGCGCTCCTGGCTGATGGCCTCAGTCGTTGCCGAGGTTGGCGAAGTCACCACCAGGGTGCCCGCGGCCATTGCCTCGGGAATGACATTGGGCAGGCCGTCGCGGTCACCGCTTTCCGCCACCACCCCCGTGTGCAGCAGCACATCGGCCCAGGCCAGTTGCGCCCAGACCTCGGGCTGCGGCTGGTGCCCCAAAAACTTCACCTCATCGCCGAGGCCGAGCCTCGCAGCCAATTCCTCCAGTTGGGCGCGCAAGGGACCATCTCCGATGATCCTCGTCTCGAACGCCGGCCCGCCGTCACGGGCGCGGCCGACCTCCTTCAGTGCGGCGTAGATGCGCAGCTGATGATCAAGGCCCTTCTTCGGCACGAGCCGCGCGATGCAGAGCAGCCGGAGCGGCCGGCGGTTCGCGCGCAGCGGCTTGAACGCAGGGAAAGCATCCAGCCCGCGGCGGATGCAGACGATTTTTTCTGGGGCGATGCCGCGCTCGATGAGTTCGCGCCGGCCCATTTCGGTCGAGGCGTGGATGAAACGCGCGTGCTGGAGCTTTTCCCGCAACCACCAGTCCCCACCGTGTTCGTACAAGTCGTAGGCGTGGGCCCCGGTGCTGTAGCGCCAGCCATGCATCCGCCAGAGCACCCAGCCGGCGGTCGCGGGCGCGCCGGCCCACGCACCGTGCACGAGCGCCGGTGGATCCCGGCGCAGTTCCCGGTAATAGCAGCCGGCGAATCCCGCTCCGAGCATGTTCTCCCAGAAATTCAGCCAGGACGGGGCCAGCCGGGTGAATACCCCCTCGAACAGATCGCGGATCAGCCGCGGCCGGCGGACGCAGTTCCACGGAATGATGAAAATAAAAAGCGGAATCAGCCGCCACTTGGGAAAATTCCGCACCGGCAGCCCGCGAAATTCCCCGCCCCCGCCCCAGAGTGAATAAATTTTCAGGTTGAGCCCCTTCGCCTGGAGCGCCGCCACATCGCGTTGGAGAAAGGTCTCCGAGGTTTTCGGAAACGTCGTGAACAACAGGGCGATGTGGGGCGGCGGCTTGGGCAAGGAAACGCTGTGACAGGAAATCAACTAGTCACGAAGAGACACAAAAGACACAAAAAAGAAGCCGGCAGAGTCATCGACCAAGGGACGGCGCCCGTTGCGGTTGACCATAATCGGTCGCGAAACATCCCCGGTGTGTTCATGTTTCGGGTTGGTTTTTAAGGTGGAGCCCGCCAAGGATGTCCCTTCCCCCATGCCCACCGAGCCCGTCCAGTTGATTCTCGCCGCCTTCGAAATCACTTTGCTGCTGGTCGGCACGTTCCTGGCTTGCCGGCTAGCCTTCAATCCGGTGCACCGGGTTCTCTGGCTGGACACAAACCGGTTGCCACCCTGGCCGGTGACGCTGCCAGAATTCGTATTGTTTGCCGCGCTGATTTTCCTCAGCGGCTTCTTGTTTCAAGCGGGCGGCCGGCTCCTGTTCGGTGACTCCATGGCCCGAGCCATCGACCGGCCCGGGCTGGAGGTATTGGTTTACGGCGCAGGGTTTCATGGCGGCGCTCTGCTTGGCTGGCTATTGTTCCCCACCCTCCACCGGTACATTCATGCCGATTATGGAGGGGTGCCGCCACCCGCGCCGGCCAAGCCTCCGGCCTTGCCCTGGCCAAAAGTAATGCTCCATGCGGGTGGCACTTTGCTGGTGGCGTTGCCCGTGCTCAGCCTGCTGAGCCTGGGTTGGACAGAGCTGTTGCGCGCCATTGGTCTGCCCGACGACCCGCAGGCAACCATCGCGATTTTTGCCAACACCAAGTCACCGCTCGTGGTCGCCGGCATGTTGGTCGTCGCCTGTGTCATCGCTCCGTTGAATGAGGAGCTGCTTTTCCGCGCCGGCCTCTACCGATTTTGCCGGCAACATCTCGGTCGCGGTTGGGCGCTGCTGATCAGCGGCTGCCTCTTTGGCGCACTGCATGCCAATTGGGTGGGCTTTCTTCCCCTCTCGGTGCTGGGCGTCGGGCTGGCCATCGTCTATGAAGCCACGGGCTCCATCCGCGTTGCGGTGGTGGCCCACGGCTTGTTCAACCTGAACACCATCCTCATCGTCCTGTCCGGCCTGCCGCAGTAATCCATGACGCCCTTCACCCGCATCCATGCCGACTCCGTGCTTGCCCAGGGCGAGTTGCAGCTCATCGCCAGGATCCGGCGCTGGCTCGGCCGGGCCTCGCCCAAATCGCCTTTCGGCATCGGGGATGACTGCGCAGTGATTCCGCCGACGAAAAATCATCAACTCGTCACCACCGACCCGGTCATCTACGGTCATCACTTCGACGACCGTGTGCCACCCCGGGCCGTCGGGGCAAAACTTCTGAAACGCAACCTGAGCGATATCGCCGCCATGGGAGGCAAGCCGGTGGCGGCGGTCGTCTCGCTCGTGCTGGCCCGTGAAACCAGTCTCGCGTGGCTGCATGAATTTTACCTCGGGCTCGCCGCGTGCGCCCGGCGTTACCGGGTGAAGATTGTCGGCGGCGACATTTCCCAGGGGCCGGCCGGTTTCGTCGGCGCATTTCTGACCCTCCACGGCGAATCAACCGGCCGGCGCGTAGTCACCCGGACGGGTGCGCGACCGGGCGACCACATCTATGTTACCGGGACCCTCGGAGGCAGCCTACTGGGACAGCACTACAATTTCACCCCGCGGCTCGCTGAGGGGGTCTGGCTCGCCCGCCGCAAGGAAGTCTGCGCCATGATGGACGTGAGCGATGGGCTGGCCAAGGATCTGGACGCCCTCACCCCCGCCGGTCTGGTCCCCGCGCTGCAGGAGAGCGCGATTCCCGTCAGTGCCGCTGCGCGGCGCTGTGCCTTGCGGACCAAATGCCGTCCGCTGCATCACGCGCTTTGTGACGGCGAAGACTACGAGCTTCTGATTGTGGTCCGCTCCCGGGCGAACAAGACCGGTTTGGAACGCGACTGGCGGAAACGTTTTCCGCAAGTGAAGCTGTCCCACCTGGGCAGCTTTGTCAGCAAAAACCACCTGCCCGCCGGCGCGCTGCGCTTGAGGGATTACCGCGGTTATGAGCATCTGCGGTGAACCTGCGAATAAACATACGGATTGATTGGCCACAAAAAGCACAAGAAGCACAAAAATGATGAATACCACATTATGGGCTTTGCGCATTCTGTGACCCAACTTCCCGCCTTAGCTCTCTTCTCTCTTGCCCGAAACATCCGTGAATATCCGTGAAATCAGCGGTTAAATTTCTTCCTTATACCGGGTCTGCCTTACATGACCATTGTTGAGAAACTTCGAAAAGGCGTGACGACCAGCTCCGCCAAGCAGACACGCGTCCTGGCCGCCGAACTGGCCGCCGAACTGCCAGCCGAAGCCACGCTGGCGCTGCATGGTGACATGGGCGTAGGCAAGACCACCTTTGTGCAGGGCCTGGCGCATGGCTTGGGCGTGCCGGAGCGCGTGACCAGCCCGACCTTTGCGATTTATTCCGTCCACCACGGCGGGCAGCGACTACTCATCCACCTTGATGCATACCGGCTGGAAAACGAGCGACAAATCGAAGCGCTGCTGCTTGAGGAATATTTGGTCAGCCCCTATTGCCTCGCGGTCGAATGGCCCGGAAAAATATCCGCCTGGCTGCCGGCCGATGCCTGGCACCTGACACTGTCCATTGAGAACGGCAACCGGCACCGGGTGCAGTTGCGG
>CAZBLQ010000037.1:0-2353 GCA_964492635.1 uncultured Oleiharenicola sp. | reverse complement strand
CCCGCTCAATTGAGCGGGCTTGAGAGTATCATCAGGCCTGGGTTTCAGGTTTTGGCTCTTCGATTGAAGCCGGGGCAGCCGGTTCCGCCGCGGGTGCTTTGCTGATGGGTGCTGGCTCAGTTGACGCGGGGACCGCTGCAGTTGTTTCTGCTGCCGGCGCGGATTCAATCGGAGCCGTTTCAACAGTGGCCGCCGATTCAGGTGCAGCGGCCGCCGGGGTTTCGGCGGCAGACACTGGCCCGCCAGTTGCCTTGTCCACCTTGGCTTCAGCGCCGGGGGACGCTTCAGCGGAGGCCGGTGCCTCGGGAAAATCGACCGGATCGTGCTCTTCCTCCCCGGTTTCGGCTTTCCGGGCCGACTGCGGCGCCATGGGTGGCGGGGCGAAGAGCTTGCCATCGGAGAACTCGGTGACGTAGCCCTCCATGACCAGCCAGCGGAGATCATTGCCCATCTTACGCAGCTTCTCGGCCTGTTCGGGCGGCAGGACCACAAGGGGAGCCTGTGACTGGGTTGTGCCCTCGGGCAGCGGCGCGGCGGCGGGCGCAGCCAGGGCGGCGGCCACATCGATGCCCAGAAAGTTTTTCGGAAGCTCCTTCATGTGGATCATCGGATGCTTCTCCATGAAGTCGATCAAGGCGGCGATGGATTCGGAAAACACCTGCCCGGGTACACGGAAGCGGCGCTTCACCGCACAAACATAGGACACGCCGCGCGAACCTTTCTTGAAGATGGTGAAGCCCTCCCGGCGCAGACGGCCGCGCAGAGCGTTGGCCGTATCGAGCGGAAACCTGCGTTGCCGTTCCACATGCCCCTCGAGGGCGCGGCGGATTTCACCGGGCGGCAGCTTTTCAAGCAACTTGCCATGGAAACGGACGTTCTCGACGGCGCGCGCAACCTTGTCCCGGGCGTTCGCCAGCAGGTAAAGGCGGGCTTCCTCAATGTTGTCGAAAGAAACGGGTGCAGCCGCAACCGGAGCGGACGCTTCGGCGGGGACCGGCGCTTCCCCGGCGGGAGTGCTGGCTTCGGAGGGCGATACTGGTACCTCAGCGACGGGAGCCGGAGCAGGCTTAGGCTCCGTGGCTTCAGTAGTTGCGGGAATCGTTTCGAACGGAGGAATGGTGCCGGTTTTGGCGGCCGGGGTCTTCCACGTGTAACGGGTGGCCTTCTTCATCTTCTCCAGCCACTGAGCCGCGACCTCAGGCTCGCGGACGGACACGATACTTTCGCGGAAACGCTCGAAAGACATGCGGCCGAGCCTGGCCGCATGATGCTGCTGCAAAATCTGCTGATAACGGTGGTAATTCGGCGGCCCGAGCAATTCACCGGTGATGCTGCACTTGTTGATGATCGGAAAATTGCCCTTGGGAGGATCGACCTCGACCTCCTGCATGTCGAAAAACGCCCCGAGGTTGTTGTTCAAGACATGCTGGACGGCGGCATCCTCCGTGTCGAAAGGCAGGTGATCGGGCAGTGACATGTACAACGGACCGGCTTTTTCGGGAGTGGGCCGGGCGGTGGCTTCACCCTCGGTTCCCGGCGCGGCCTCGGCCGGTTTGTCCGGCCGGGCAGGCCGGGTGCGCTGGACCACGATGACGAAACGGTCGTTTTTCTCCAACACCGCCTTGGTGATTTCAAACAGCTGGTAGGTGCGGCAGGAGGCGCGCACCGCCTTCACCATGGCCGCGAATCCGGTGTCCTCGGGGTAGCAGGTGGCGGTAAAATACGGGCTGACATACGGGGCGCGGTCAAATTGCTGGCCACCCTCGCGACGGTCACCCTGAAACTCACGGCGCGGACCACCCGGGCCACGGTCAAAACGACGGCCGGCACCGGCGGGCGGACGATCACCCTGCGGCTGGCCTTCGGCTGTCGGCGCAGCCGGGCCCGGCCCCGGGCCAGCCGGCTTGTGGAACGCCCGGCGGTCACGCTGGACGGGACCGCGGTTGCCGCCGTCCTCGCGGTGCTCACGCCGTTCGCCGCGGTCAAATTCGCGGCGGGCTCCAGGTGAGACGGGTTTTACCTCGGTCCATTGGGTGCCGAAGTTGAAGTCTTGCAACTGGCTGAGGTCGATTTTGTTCAACCCTGGCTCGTTGGTTTCGTTGGCGGGCTTGGTGTCGTCCATGAAAGGGCGGAAACGGGCGTGGATACCCGGAGTGATTCTGTATGTTGCTGGGTGTTCCGCGACACTTGGTCGGGCGCGCGGTAAAATCGCAGTGTCCCGGGAATGAAACCCCGAAGCAAGCGCATTTCGGGGCTTTACAAGCCTTGGCTGATTTACCTATGTCACCCCTTCCCAACGTTGGAATGCTCGGGTGGTGGAATTGGTAGACACACACGTTTGAGGTGCGTGTGC
>CAZBLQ010000036.1:0-29266 GCA_964492635.1 uncultured Oleiharenicola sp. | reverse complement strand
CTTGTTGCGCGGTGTAGGGCCTTGGGCGTTTTTCAGCGCCTTTGCCATCCTGCCGGCTTTGGGGTTTCCCATGTCGGTGTTTTACCTGACTGCGGGTTCAGTGTTTACCGAGAGAATGGGGCTGGGCGGTGTACTGGCCGCGACAGGCGCCGCCTTGCTGGTCAATCTCACGCTGAGCTACTGGCTCGCCCGTTATCTCCTCCGCCCGTGGCTGGTGGAAATGATCGGCCGCACCAAATACAAGATCCCCGTCGTGGCTGCGGCCGACCACGCCGAAATCACCCTGCTGCTGCGCATCACGCCGGGCCCGCCCTATTTTGTGCAAAGCTACCTGCTCGGACTCGCGGACGTGCCGTTCCGCACCTATCTTTGGATCTCGTGGGTGATCTCGATCGCGTACGCCACCGGATTCATCGTGTTTGGGGACGCCATCCTGCACGGCCGGGGCAAGATGGCTTTTCGGGGTTTCAGCGTCCTGGTCGCGGTGGCACTGGCCGTTCATCTTCTCCGCCGGCACTATGGCAAAAAAAGACCCTGAACTTCCTTTGGAAGACGCCGGCCGGGTCCGGAGCGTCACGGAGTTTACTCGCGAGGTAAAAGACCTGCTGGAGGGCGGCATCCGTCCGGGCTGGGTCCGGGGCGAGGTCTCCAACCTTCGCGCGCAGGCCAGCGGTCATGTTTATTTTTCCCTCAAGGATGCCGGCGCGCAGCTCGCCTGCGTGCTCTTCCGGGGCGACGCGGCGCGACAAAGCGTGGCGTTGCGTGACGGTTTGCAGGTGCTGGTCTATGGTGAAATCAGCGTCTATGAGGCTCGCGGCCAGTACCAGCTTGTCGTCCGGGCGCTGATCGAGCACGGAGCGGGCCGGCTCCAGCAGGAATTGGAGAAACTCAAGCAGCGGCTGGCAGCCGAAGGTCTGTTTGAGGTTGCCCGCAAAAAGCCGGTTCCTCTCCTGCCCCGCACGGTCGGCTTCATCACGTCGCCTACCGGCGCCGCGGTCCAGGATTTTATCCGCATCCTGCAACGGCGGGGCTGGACCGGCCGGCTGGTCGTGCTGCCGGCGAAAGTGCAGGGTGACGGCGCCGCGGCGGAAATGACGGCCATGTTGCACCAGGCCGGTGCGCTGGAAATATTCGACCTGCTCGTCATCGGCCGTGGCGGCGGCAGCGTTGAGGATTTATGGGCCTTCAATGACGAGGCGCTGGTGCGGGCGGTTGCCGCGTGCCGGGTACCGGTCATCTCCGCGGTCGGTCACGAGATTGACTTCACCCTGTGCGATTTCGCGGCTGATGTCCGCGCCGAGACACCCAGCGGTGCGGCGGAGCTGATTTCCAGCAACTATCTCGCCTGCACCGAGCGACTGGCTTCGGCCGCTGATTCATTGGCGGCCACGGCCGACGACGCGTTCGGACGGGCCAGGGAAAAGCTTGACCATGCCCGCAGCCGGTTGCGGTTGCTGATGCCCACCGCGGCCATTGAGCAAAGCTACCTGCGGTTGGATGATCTGGGCAATCGCCTTGGTTCCGCGTTGCGTTCGGCGGTACAGTTGCGTCGTGAATCAGTGTCCGTCGTCCGTTCGCGCCTGGCCGGTGCTTCGCCCGCAAAACGGGTGCAGGAGGAATCGCATCGCCTGTTGGCCCTGTGGAAACGGCTGGAGTCGGCCAGTCCGGCGTCCGTGCTCCGGCGGGGCTATGTTATTGTCCGGGATGCTCAGGGCCGGCCGGTGGCGCGGGCGCAGGGCCTCGAGCCAGGCCGGCCGCTGGTGAACGAGTTTCACGATGGCCGGGTGCAGGTGCGGGTGGAATAAAACGCGCCGAGGCGGCTCTCATGGCAGGTGACGGGCATCCGTGCCGGTTGCCAAAACGTAATTTTAACCTATCTCTCTCCCTGTGAAAACGTGGCCCATTTTCGCCCTCCTCCCGCTCGCTGTGGCTGCTGGACTGGCCGCCAGCGAACCCAACCCTTCCGACTATAACATGAAAGCCAAGGACCAGAAGGAAACCGTGCCGTATTGCGCACCAAGCGACCAGATGTCTGCCTGCGGCCTGCCGTCAATGGTGGTCATCAACATGAGCAAAACCCGGGTGCGGCATACCGATGAGGAATGGCAGGCACTGCTCACTCCGGAGCAATTCAACGTGGCCCGCCAGCAGGGCACGGAGCCGCCGTTCCGGAACGCGTTCTGGAACAACCACGAGGATGGCGTGTATTTCTCCGTCTGCAGCAACACGCCGCTGTTCGACAGTCGCGACAAATTTGAATCAGGCACCGGCTGGCCGAGCTTCACGAAACCGATCGATCCGGCTTTTGTGGGCGAGACGGTCGATGCCAGCTTCGGCATGACCCGCACGGAAGTGCACTGCAACGTGGACGGCGCGCACCTCGGGCATGTCTTTGACGACGGCCCCGCGCCCACCGGCCTGCGCTATTGCATCAACTCGGCTTCGCTAAAATTCATGCCCCGCGCCGAATACAACGCCTGGGTGGCGAAGAAAAACGGCGCGGCGGCCGGCACCAGGTGAATCATCGGCGGCCTGACGCGGTCTCCTTTGATGTCAACTAATAGTATACTAAGGCGCCCCACTTCCCCCGGGGCCGGCAGAGGTTTAAGTATATTATTAGTTGACAATTGATTTGCGAGTCCGGACCGCCCCGAAAGGGTGTCACCACCCGGCTATCTTGCTGCCGACGCAATGGCGGACGGGAACTCCGCGGGTGCTGCGCCTTCCCCCGCATCGCACCAGACGGACACTCGACATTAAACCGCAGCTGTCCGTCACTGGTACAACCAGTATTTTTTGCTCAGCTCCTGGTAAATTCTGGCGCGCTCCGCCCAGTTTTTCAGGAACGACGCAACGTCAACCTTACGACCCTCGCGCTTGAGGGCGTTGTACCAGGCGGTGGAACCAACGTGGATGTTGAAGGTGCGTTGCTCGGCGGTGGTCAGCACGGCAAAGGGATTGAGCGGCTGCCAGAGTACAGCCTGGCGATGCATGTAGAAGGACAGCTCGGTCGGCCGCCAGGCGTCCCAATCGACAATCTCGACATACACGCCGGTGATCAGATTCCCGTCGCTGCCGAGGCCCGCCTGTTTGACGAACTTGAGGCCGGGAATCCGGCAAGCGTCGAGGGCCTTGATGATTTCATCGGGGGTTTTCTTCGGGAAGCCGATGCCGCGGAACGGAAAATCCCGGCCGATGCCCCACGTCCAGCCGCTTTGCTGGCAACCGAGGCCGACCATCGCATACCCGACCGCGGCCTCGAACGACGGGACATTGGGCGAGGTGGGAATCCATTTCAATCCGGTGTCGGGCCAGCGCATGGCGCGGGCCCAGCCACGCATCGGCACCACGGTCAGCCGCCCCTTGGCGCGGACTTTCTCGGTGACGGCCAGGACATTCGGCGCGTTCTTGGCCATGCGCGCCAGTTCGCCCATCGTCAGTCCGTGGACGTAGGGCACACGGAAGGCGCCGACTCCGCTCATCCATTCGGGGTCGAGTGTCGGGCCATCCGCCTTGAGGCCGCTGAGTGGATTCGGCCGGTCGAGCACGATGACCTCGACGCCGTTTTCAAAACACGCCTCCATCGCGTAGCGCATCACCACGTTGAACGTGTAGGAGCGCACGCCGATGTCCTGCAGGTCGATGACGAGCGCATCGAGGCCCTTGAGCTGGGCCTTGGTGGGCTTGCGATTGACGCCATGGAGTGAATAAACCGGCAGTCCCGTGCGCCGGTCAACCGTGTCGGCGAAATTATCGCCGGCCTTTTCCGTGCCCCACAGCCCGTGCTCCGGGGCAAAAAGCGCCACCAGTTTGGCGGTCGGCGCACGGCGGATGACATCAATCGTGCTCTCGCCGCGGCGGTTCACGCCCGGCGGGTGGGTGAGCAGGCCGATTTTTTTCCCCGCGATGGCGGCGAACCGGTCGGCCTCAAGGACATCGATTCCGAGCAGCACCGGCGGAAGTTTTTCCACCGGCGGGGGCGGAGGCAGGGGAGCGGCGACCGGGATCACGGCCACCGGCGGTGGTTCGGCGGCCTTGGTCGGCTTGCTCGCGCAACCCAGCCCCAGTGCGATGAGACTGGCGGCGATGGCTCCAAGGGAGATTTTCACGAGCGGCAGACGGGACATGTGCCGTGATTTCTGAAAACGCTGCTCTGGCTTGGCGAGGAGAATCGGTGCACGGAAAAATTCACAACAGGCGCCCCACGATTGTAGCGAGCAATTCGGCGGTGCGGGGCAGTGCCTCGGCCAGCGGCATCCCGGCCGGGGTAATGGCGTGAAGCTGGCCGTCCGCCGTCCCTTCGGCTCCACTCAGGGCAGACAGACCAAGGCTGCCGGCGATGACGTGTACCGGTTTGCCCAACCGGCGCGCCTCGGCGAGCAGGCGGCCCGGACCCTTGCCGCCGAGCGAGGTGGCGTCGAACCGGCCTTCGCCGGTCAGCACCAGGTCGGCGGCGGCGAGCCGCGCGGGCAGGTCGAGCCAGTCGGAGACAAGGTCGAAGCCCGGCACAAGTTTTGCGCCACACGCGGCCATCAAACCGAATCCGATGCCGCCGGCCGCGCCGGCGCCGGGGACATCCGCTAATGAATTGGGTTGCCCGCAGGCTGCGCACAACAGAGCCGCCATGCGCGCGGCCTGCGCTTCGAGCCGGGGCAGATCCTCTGCGCGCAGTCCCTTTTGCGGGCCGAATGTCGTGGTAGCGCCACGCGGTCCGAGCAGCGGATTGGTGACATCACAGGCGATGAAGATCGGCGGGAGTTTGACGGCACCGGAGCCGTCGATGCGTTGAATCCTCTCCCACGCCGCCGGGACGGGCACCGCAACGGTTGCACCCGCGGCGTCGAGAAACTTGAAACCAAGCGCGGCGAGTGCCCCGACCCCGAGGTCGTTGGTCGCACTGCCGCCGATACCGAGCAGAATGAGGCCGGCCTTTTCATGCAACGCGTAACGCAGGAGTTCGCCGGTGCCTAATGTTGTGGTCTGCCATGGGTCGCGCTGGTCGCGCGGCAGCAACTCAAGGCCGCTGGCGGAGCCAAGGCCGGCGACTGCGATCTCAGCCTGTCCACCCGCGACAAGCTGTCGGCGCACCCCGGTGGGGAGGGACCAGACAGACACAAAACCGATGGGGGCTACCGTGGGCGCAAGGCGTGGACCGGTCACATCGATCTGTTCGATCCTCTCTCCGTGGTTTCGGCAAAGAGTCTCGCAGAAGCCTTCGCCGCCGTCGGTGAGCGGGCAGAGATCGATCTGCCAGCCGGGATGTTTTGCCTGCAAGGCACCGGCTGCGGCCTCGCTGGCCTGCCGGGCGGTGAGTGCGTCCTTGAACTTGTCGAAGGCGATCAGGACGCGCATCGCGAACTTTCCTCAGGTTCTTACCTGGCGCCGGGCTGCGGCGGCCTGGGCCAGTTTTTCCAGCACCGGCTGCGTTTCGTCGAACGAGAGGCAAGCGTCGGTGATGCTCTGTCCGGGGGTGAGTTTGCGGCCGGGTTCGTGTTTCTGGCTTCCGCCGACCAGGTTGCTTTCGAGCATGAAGCCGATGATGGCGCGTTCGCCGGCGGCGACCTGCCTGGCGATATCCGCGGCGACCTGCACCTGCTGGTCGTGCCGTTTGCCGCAGTTGCCGTGGCTGCAATCCACCAGCACCACCGGCAGCGCATCCGCCTGACGCAGCAAGGCGGCGGCTTTCTGCACGGAAACGCGGTCATAATTCGGACCGGTGCGGTTGCCGCCCCGCAGGACGAGATGGCAATCGGGATTGCCCGTGGTGGCGAGTACGGCCGCGGCGCCTTCGCGGGTGAGCGAGGGAAAACAGTGCGGGTGCCGCGCCGACACGATCGCATCCACCGCCACCTGCAGATCGCCGTCGGTGCGGTTCTTGAAGCCGACCGGCATCGAGAGACCGGAGGCGAGTTCGCGGTGGATCTGACTCTCGGTCGTGCGCGCCCCGATCGCCGCCCACGAGACAAAGTCGGCGTAATACTGGCCAAGGGTGGTGTCGAGAAACTCGGTGGCGATGGGCAAGCCCGCGGTGTTGACGTCGAGCATCAGCTGGCGGGCCAGGCGCAGGCCGGTGTTGACCTGGAAACTGCCGTCGAGATGCGGATCGTTGATCAGGCCCTTCCAGCCCACCACGGTGCGGGGCTTCTCAAAATAAACGCGCATCACGATTAGCAGGTCGCGGGCGAGACGATCGGCAACCGGCTTGAGTCGGCCGGCATACTCCAGCGCGGCGGCCGGGTCGTGAATGGAGCAGGGGCCGACAATCGCGAGCAGGCGGTCATCGCGGCCGTGGAGAATGTCCACGATTGCCCGGCGCGCCGCATCCACCAGGGCGGCAGCGGACTCGGCCAGCGGCAAATCCTCCTCCAGAATCGCCGGGGAGACGAGCGGGCGGGCGGTGCGGATGCGGAGATCGGAAGTCGGCTGGCGCATGGTGAACGGCCGATTCAACAAACCCGGGCTGAAAAGGCACGGAGATTTTCGCCTCGGCGACGGCGCGATTGGGCGTATAGCTCCGGGATGCTCTGCCTCTGCCAGCACAATTATGAATCGCTCCTGGAACGCGAACTGGGTGCGGCCGGGCTGGTGGTGGTGGAGAAAGGCCCGGGCTGGGTGCGGGCAGAACTGGTGGGCGGCGATCCGGTCCGGCATTCGCTGGAGGAGATGGCCTTTCCGCAAATGACCCTCGTCGCAGTGCGCGAACTGCAGGGCGGGTCGGTCAACGTGCTGGCCCAGCAACTGGCCGGTTATTTTTTCGAGAGCCTGCGGGGAGAACGGCTGGAAGCAGCCTGGCCGTGCATTTTCCAGACCGTGCCCGAGGTGCCCGGGCTCGGCCGGCGCGCGAGCGGCGTGGAAAAAGCGTTCACCGAATTTTTGAGGAAAAAACTCTCCCGCGTGGCCCGGCTGGCTGTGCCGGAGCTGCCCCGCGGGGTGGGGCAGGCCCGCGGATTGTTTGTTTTCTTTGCCGATTTCGGGCGGGTGTTCGTCGCCCGCGAGGCGTGGCTGGGCGGGCAGCGGCGGATGGCGGACAACGACGCAGCCCCTTCGCGTTCCTACCTGAAGATCGAGGAAGCGTATATCGTGCTCGGGCGCGAGCCACGGTCCGGCGAGACCGTGGTCGATCTTGGGGCGGCCCCGGGCGGCTGGAGCTACAGCGCGGCCAAGCGCGGGGCGCGCATCATCGCGGTGGACAACGGCCCGCTCAAGGGCGGGGCGCTCAACCATCCGCTCATCGAGCACCGGCTCGAGGACGCGTTCAAGTTTGCGCCGGCCGCGGGTGAAGTATTCGACTGGCTCTTTTGCGACCTGGTGGAAGAGCCGCATCATGTGATGCAGAACATCGTGGCGCCCTGGCTGAGCGGCGGCTGGTGCCGGCGCTTTGTCATCAACCTGAAATTCGGCCATGTGGACTCGCTGGCGCTGCTGGGTGAGGTCCGCGCGGAAGACTCGCCCTTCGTCCGGCACGCTGCCAACGTCCGTATCCGCCATCTTTACCACGACCGCGAGGAATTCACGCTGGTCGGTGAAATCCGTCCATGAAACCCCCTTTCAACACCAAGCAACGCGAACTCAATATCTGCGGTTGGCCAGCCGTCTCGGCGCTGTTTGCCCGGCACCCGGACGAGGTGCGACGGCTGTTCTTCGACGCCGCCACCGGCAAGCGAGCGGGCGACCTTTGCAAACTTCTGGCGCAGCAGAAAAAAGTTTACCGGCAGGTGGAACCGGTGGAATTGGAGAAAATCGCCGGGACACTGCATCATGGCGGGATTGTGGCCGTCATCGGCGAGCGGCTGCTCCTCAAGGTGACCCGCGAGGTGCTCGAGCTTTGGGGGAAATCCCGGACACCGTTGCTGCTGCTTGACCGCGTGAGCAACGCCAACAACATCGGCGCCATCGTGCGCACGGCGGCATTTTTCGGGGTGGGCGCCATCATTGTGCCCGATCATCCGGCCCAGGCACTGCCGGGCGAGGCCGCTTATCGCGTGGCGGAGGGCGGCATGGAATTTGTGAATTTCTACCGTGTGCCGTCGTTGCCCGGTTTGTGCGCCGAGTTGAAGCGGCACCATTTTCTGATCGGCACCAGCCTGCGGGGCAACCAGCTCTCCCCGGCGGCCGCCCGGGAGCGGGGCCTGCCACGTCCACCGGCCCTGATCCTCGGCAACGAGGAGAAAGGCATGTCGGCGGAGGTCGCGGCACAATGCGACCGGCTGGTGAAGATACCGGGAACGGACTCGGTCGAGTCGCTCAATGTTTCCGCCGCCGCCGCCGTGCTCTGCTGGGAATTTTTTGGCAAAAGGTAGGAGGCCAAGGTGGGACACTTGCCCAAGCGCCCAGGCCCGTTGAGCAGCTTCGCCACGGCTACCGTCCGAGCAACCAGTCGACGAAGCCATACTTCTCGGCCGGCGTCGGTTCAGCCGTGTTCATTTCCGGCACCCCAAGGATCGGTTCGTAGTGGCCGGCCTTTTTGTAGAGAATGACCACATCCTGCATGCCCCAGGCTTCCTCCAAATAGGCGCGCATGATGATGTCAGGGTAGCGCTGCAACGTGCGCATCAGCCACTCGGGCGACGTGACCGCCACGCCATAGTCGCCGTGCTCTTTTTCGAAATACTTCTGGTAGGCAAAGCCAGTGCGGGCGAACTCGTCGAGCAGGGCGGGCTTGTCGATGTTCTCGGTCACGTTGCGCCGGCCGCGCGCGAGCAGGCTGGTGTAGCAGCGGCCCTGCGTGGAGAAAACAATGACGCCGCATTCGCGGGTCCATTTCACGAGGCAGTCGAGCGTGGTCAGCCAGCGGTCCAGGCTGAGATGGGTGACGAGCGAACCGACCCAGATAAGGTCGAACTGCGCGGCGAAAGGAAGCTGGCGCAGGTCGGGTTCGGAGTAGACTGGCAGGGCACCGAATTGCTTCGCGCAGAAATCCACGCCGTCGCGGTCGAGGTCGCAGGCGGTGATCTGGGCGTAGCCATATTGGGCGCGCAGCCAGCGGAGCACCCGGCCGTGGCCGCAGGGCAGGTCGAGAATGTCGGGATAATGGGGTTTGTCGCAGAGTTCGGCCGAGAAATTGATGAGCTCCAGCGCGCGGCGGCCGAGGTCGAAATATTGCTCCGGTAGGTCCGCGGCCACCATGCCGTCTCGCGGTGCGATGGTCCGGTCGACCGGCAGCGAGCTGAAATCATGGAGCTGTTTCATGACCGGCAGCGTCGCAAGAAATCGCGGTGGGGCAAACGCGAAAGCAAATTGGCTGGCCGGGCCGGAGGCCGGCGGCAGTATCGCGGCTGTGAACACCCCTGTCTGGGATGACCATGCATGGAAACCGTTGCCGAGGCTCGAGGGCACGGTGCGGGCGGATGTCTGTGTCATCGGACTCGGTGGTTCCGGACTGGCGGCTTTGGCGGAATTGACAGCGCTCGGAGTCAGCGCGGTGGGCGTCGATGCGAGCGCCGCGGGATCGGGCGCCGCGGGACGCAACGGCGGCTTCGTGCTCGCCGGACTGGCCAGGTCTTTTCACGAACTGGTCGCGCAGTGTGGCCGCGACACGGCGGCGACGCTCTACCGGCTGACGAAGGAAGAACTTCAGCGGCAGGCGCAGGGCATGCCGGACATCGTCCGGTTAACCGGCTCGCTGCGCCTCGCAGCCGATGCGGAAGAGCTGGCCGACTGCCGGAACCAACTCGCGGCGCTGCAGGAGTGCGGATTTGCCGCGGAGCCCTACGCCGGGCCGGAAGGAGAGGGCATTCTGCTGCCCACGGATGGCGTGATGCAGCCATTGCGCCGGGTGCGGACGATGGCGTGGAGCCTGCGGTCGCACGGGGTGTTGCTCTACGAAAATTCGCCGGTGCGAAAGCTGGTGCCGGGTTCGGTGGTGACCGATGCGGGAACAATCCTCTGTGGCACGGTAATCGCCGCGGTGGATGGTCGGTTGGAGAAAATCTTTCCCGAGTTGGGTCCGCGCGTGCGCACGGCGCGCTTGCAGATGCTGGCGACCGCTCCCGCGCCCGAGGTGAATTTCACGCGGCCCGTTTACTGGCGTTATGGTTACGAATACTGGCAGCAACTGCCGGACCGCTCGATCGCGCTGGGTGGCTTTCGCGACCACGCCCGGGAAACCGAATGGACCCACGAAGTTGCGCCGACGAAATTCATTCAAGACCTGCTTGAGAAATTCTTGCGCGAACAATTGAAGGTGCGGGCCCCGGTCACGCACCGTTGGGCGGCTTCGGTCGCTTACACCGCGGACGGTCTGCCGGTTCTCGAGCAGGTGCGCGACAAGGTCTGGGCCGTCGGGGCTTATTGCGGCACCGGCAACATCACCGGGGCACTGAGTGCGCGGGCTGCCGCCCGGCTGGCCGCAGGCCAGCCGTCGGACTGGGCGTCGCTGCTGGGTACCGCCCGGGCGCAGAGCGCCAAGTCATAAGCCGCTCAGGAATTGACAGCGGCCCCGCCAGCCGTCACCACTTTGCCCGATGAATCGCTTTGCCGCTTATTTTTATTTTTTCTTCGGCTTCTTTAGCCCGAAGCACCCACGCGGCTGCCCCAGCGCATAAACTGACCAACCAGATTTAAGCCAGGTAGCCGCCCAGACCCGGGCGGCTTTTTGTTTTCAACCCATCCCCGCCATGATCCTGCCCAAAAGCAACCGCCTCTCGCCCGAAGAAGTCGCCGAGCTGACCGCCATTGTCACGGAATTTGGCTGCCGCATCCAGCCGATCGTCGGCGCCGTGCGGACCATCTACGCCATTGTGGGCGACGAACGCCACGAGCTGATGATCAGCCGGCTCGAAGGACTGTCGTACGTGGACCGCGTCGACACCATCCAGTCGCCGCACAAGCTCATGGACATCAAATCCGACCTTGCCAGCCACCGCCTCAAGATCGGCGGGGTCACCCTTGGCGAGGAATTGCTCTTCATCGCCGGGCAGTGCACCATCGATCCGGCCAAGCCGGAGTATTTTATCGAGACCGCCCACGCGGTGAAGGAGGCTGGCGCACAGGCGCTCCGTGGCGGCGTGTGGAAACCACGCACGAATCCCTACGCGTTTCAGGGTGATGTCCGTTCCCTCGACATCCTGATGGACGCGTCGCGCCGCGCCGGCCTGCCGGTCGTGGCGGAAGTAATGGACGAGGAACAACTCCGCCTCGCGCTCGACGCCGGCGTGCACGTCCTGCAAATCGGCGCCCGGAACGCCCTCAACTACTCGCTGCTGCGGCAGATCGGGAAGGCCATCGCCGGGCGCGAGACCGCGGTGCTGCTCAAGCGGGGCATGCACCTCGGCACGCTCAACGAATTCATTTCCGCCGCCGAATACATCGTGAATTTCGGCAACCCCAACGTCATTCTCTGTCCGCGCGGCACGCAACCGGGGCTCGACGGTTACCGCAACCATCCGGACGAATCCATCACCCCGCTGCTGAAGGAGCGCACTTGGGCACCCGTCGTCGTCGACCCGTCGCACTCGGTGGGCAAGGCTGCCTACGTGCCGGCCTGCGCACTGGCCGCCGTCGCCTACGGCGCCGACGGCCTGTGCATCGAGGCGCACGTCAGCCCCAGTCATGGGCTGGGTGACGACCCCAAGCAGGCCATCACGCCCAAGGTGCTTGCGGAGTTGATTACCCGGGCCCGGGCCCTCCATGCTCTGCGCTGCCACCCTCGCCAGTCCGCCTCCGTGTCATGAAAAAAGAACTCGCCCAGATCCGTGATCGCATCGACGCCCTCGACCTGCGTCTGGTGAAACTGCTCAACGAGCGGCTGCAGCAGGCCGCCAGAATCGGCGAGCTGAAACGCTCCGCCCGCGGCCGCATCTATGTGGCCGAACGCGAGGCGCAGGTGTTGCGCCGGGTGCGCCAGTCCAACCGCGGTCCGCTGAAGGACCCGGCGCTGCAGGCCATCTACCGCGAGGTGATGTCGGCCGCGCTGGCGCTGGAGAAACCGCTGGCCATCGCCTACCTCGGGCCCGAGGCGACCAACACGCATCAGGCTGCGCTGCGGAAGTTCGGCGCGAGTGTGGAGTACCGCGCGCTGGCGACCATTGGCGACGTTTTCACCGCCGTCGAAAAGGGGGAAGCTGACTACGGTGTGGTGCCGCTGGAAAATTCGACCCAGGGTGCGGTGCGCGATGCCCACGACCTGTTTGTCGAGTCGAGCGCGCTAATTGTTGCCGAGGTCTACCTGGATATCCAGCACGCGCTGCTCTCGAACTCGCCTCTGGGAAAAATCACCCGGGTTTATTCGAAGGACCAGGCACTGGCGCAATGCCGCCAGTGGCTGGAGCGCAACCTGCCACATGCCCAGCTGATCGACGTGGACAGCACGGCCTACGGCGTGCAACTGGCGAAAAAGGAAAAAGGTGCGGCAGCGGTGGCGGCCCGGCTGGCCGGCGAGCGCTACGGCGTTGCGGTGCTGGCGGACAAGATCCAGGACCACAAGAACAACGTGTCGCGTTTCTGCATTATCGGCCGCGAGCCGTCCGGCCCGGTGGGCCACGGGGGTGACAAAACCAGCCTGCTCGTATCGCTGCACGACGAGCCGGGTGCGTTGCTCAAGATGCTCAAGCCGCTCAGCCGGCGCGGACTGAACATGACGCGCATCGAGTCGCGTCCCAGCCGGGTGCGGCAGTGGGACTACTATTTCTTCCTCGATGTGACGGGGCACCATGACGATCACGCGATGCAGGCGGCACTCAAGGAACTGCGCCGGATGTGTCCGCTGGTGAAGTGGCTCGGCAGCTATCCCGTCGCTCGGCGGTAGCGGATGCTTGGCGGCACGCCGCGCTTCTCTCACCTGACCGCATGGCATGTTTGTAACGTATTATGTTACAAACAGCACAGGCCCGTTGTTGAAAGACCACGGTCCGCTGAGCATGCCTTGCGTTGGCAGAGGGAGTTCTGGCTCCGGAATTTTTGCTCGGCACGGTTGCCGGGGTGAGGTTTGCTCGGACCGTGCGAGCGCTGAAGATTCTTTTTGTTACGCCTGAGGTGGAGCCGTTCGTCAAGGTCGGCGGGCTGGCCGACATGGTCGGCGCCCTGCCCAAGGAGCTGGCCAAGCTTGGGCACGACGTGCGGGTGGTCTGCCCGGCCTATGGTTCGGTCAAGCGGTTGGGGGAGTGGCGGGCGCGCGTCGAGCCGCTGGGAGTGGAAGTTGGAACGGCGACCCACTGGGCGCGAACCTGGGTGACAGTGCTGCCGGGCACGGTGGTGCCGGCGTATTTTCTGGAGAACAATGATTACTTTGCCCGACCGGAGGTCTACACCAGCCCGTGGGGCGCGTGCGAAGACAACGACCTGCGCTTCGCCTTTTTCTCGCGGGCGGCGCTGAGCCTCTGCGAGCAACTCGAGTGGACGCCGGATGTCCTGCACTGCCATGACTGGACCACCGGCCTCGTGCCGATGATGCTCAATTCCACCCTGCGGGACACACCGCTCGCCGGCAGCGCAACGGTTTTCACCATCCACAATCTCGAGCACCAGGGCTGGTCGCCCTCCCGCGTGGTGAATTTCGCGCGGTTGCTGTGGCGGGACATTCACCGGGATTATCTGGTTTCGGACGGAATGGTGAACCTGATGAAGGCGGGGCTTTTTCACTCGACCAAGCTCACCACGGTCAGCCCGACCTATGTGAATGAGATCAAGACCCCGGGTGGCGGCTTCGGACTGGATGGGGTGCTGCGTTACCGCGCCGGCGATCTCGTCGGCATCGTCAACGGTATCGACGACGAATCGTGGGATCCAGCTCGCGACCCGGCCCTGCCGGCGAATTACTCCGCGGCCGACCTGGCGGGGAAAGCGGTGTGCAAGGCAAAGCTGCAGGAGCGTTTCGGCCTGGCGGTGAATCCCCGCGTGCCGCTCTTCGGGGTGGTGTCGCGGCTGGCCGGGCAAAAAGGACTCGATTTGCTGGCCGAGACGCTGCCGACGCTCATGGAGCAGATGAAAGTGCAGGTTGTGCTGACGGGAAGCGGAGACTGGCGGATGGAGAGTACTTTCAAATGGGCGGTGGAGGCGTTTCGCGGGCGCTTCGGGGCACATATCGGCTTTGATGACAAGCTGGCGCGACTCATCCAGGCGGGCAGCGATTTCTTCATCATGCCCAGCCGGTCCGAACCGTGCGGGCTCACGCAGATGTATGCGATGCGCTACGGTACGCTGCCGGTGGTGCGCGCGACCGGCGGACTGGTGGACACGGTGGAAAATTATGTGGAGGGCCAGAAACGCGGAACCGGATTTGTGTTCAATGACGCTACCGCCGCGGCGCTGTTCAACACCCTCGGCTGGGCCTGCGCCACCTACTACGATCGGCCGGGTGAGCTCGCCGGGTTGCAACAGCGGGCGATGGGGCAGGATTTTTCATGGCGCCAGAGTGCCGGGCACTACGTCGAGCTTTACCGCTGGGCGGTCGAGCGCCGCACCGGGGTTTATCCCGGGTAGCACGGCCTCAAGCAGCAGGATCTCCCGCTAAGCACACAAATAGACGCCAATGGCAGGATTAGAACGCGGGCATATTGCGCGGGCTGAAGATTCTTCAGCTAAGGGGTGATTCCTTCACCCGGTTCGTTCCCGGTCGCCTCAATTCGTATTATTCGCGGGCGACCGTCGCTTTCAAATCAGGCCACAACCGCCTTGGGCGTGTGGAAAAAGCGGTTGTGCGCCACGTCGTCGACCTGGATCTCCTCGTCGAGCGATTCCCACTGGAGGGCCCGGCCTTCCGCGTGCAGGGAGATTTTCTCCAGGTCGGTTTGCGAGGCATTGGCGAGGGCGGCGTATTTGCTGGCGGGAAAACTGACCGAGCGGCGGGCGTTGATCTCGAGATAAATGCGCCGGCCCTGGACCCAGCAACGCAGGGCGGTGAGTGGCGGTGTGACTGTCTTGTCGGTGTCCATCCTTCTAGGCTACGCAATCCACCGGGAATAGCAATGTATCCCTCCCAATCCGGAATTGCCCAAGATACACACTAATGGGCACTAAAGTCAGCCTCCCGCACTGCTCCATGAATAGATTATGCAACACACCGGGCGCTGCACACCACGCCTCTTCATGAAGAGGACTCAAAGTCGCGTTGCCTGAAATCCCCTCTGGAGAGGGGTGCCCAACAGGGCGGGGTGTGGTAGGAGGCACTTACTAAACGGAGGGCCTTTATCCGCATGTATCCGTGCAATCCGTGGTTAATTTCGTCCAAATTATCCCGGCTCAATAATCGCTCAGGATGTGAAACATGATCCACCACAGCCCGATCGTGTAGAAAACCATCAGGCTGCCGCAGGCAACCACACTCGCGAGGTTGAAATGGCCGATCGCCATGCCGCCGACCAGCACCACGTAACCAATGGCCAGTCCCTGCCAGAAGTCGCGCTTGCGGCGGGTCTTTGGCGGCTTGACGTCGACCTCGTTGAGTCCGGCCTTCTGTTCGACGGCGCGGTTCTGCCGGAGGACGGCATAGGCATCGTTCGGGTCGGCTGCGCGGTTGACTCCGCCCGAGGGCGGCCCCTTCTGGGGAGCTGGGTCGGCATGGCCAGCCATGATCGCAAGCTCCTTCGCGCTCGGAGGCGGTGGGGACGCGGACGCCGGCGCGTTGTCGCGTTTGAATTCGCGCTCCTTAAAGCCGTAAACCTTCGGCGGCGGGTCGTCCGGTTCCATGCGACGGAGACTGGTGTCGAGGAGAATTATTGCACTTAAAAACCTGCGGAATCGCGCAATTCCGTCACACTGAACACACTTTCCTGTAGAGTGCCTCGTAGCGCGGCACGATGGCGGCGGCGGAGAAGTGTTCGCGGGCGCGCAGTTGCGCCGCCCGGCCGAGCGTGGCGCGACGGGCCGGATCAGCCAGTAATGACTGAATCGCGCCGGCCATCGCACCGGTGTCACCGAACGGCACGAGCAGCCCGGTCTCGCCCGACAGGACAACTTCGGGAATACCGCCGACATCAAACGCAACGCTCGGGCAGCCGATGCTCATCAACTCAAGAATGCTCAGGCAGAAGCTTTCAGTCTCGGAGGTAAAAAGCCCCAGGTCGGCGGCCTGCAGGTAGTCTTCGATGTCCGTCACCCGCGCGCGTACCACCACACGGTCGGTGAGCCCGAGCCGGCGGAGCTCCATCTCGAATGGCGCGAAGGAATCGCCCGCGAGAATCACGAGCTTGAAATTGCCGCGGGGCTGGACACGGGCAACCGTGTCGAAAAGCAGGTCGATGCGCTTGAGCGGCCGGAGATTCGAAAGGTGGAGGAGCATCGCTTCGCCGTCGGCGAGACCGAGCTCGCGTCGCATTTCGGCGCGCGACCGCGACGGTGCGTGAGGCTCGAAGAAATTGTGGATCACCTCGATGGGCCGTTTGATCCCGAGCAAGCGCACCGTTTCCCGGCGCATGAACTCCGACACGGTGGTGATGGCATCGGAATGCTCCAGCGCGTGCCGGATGGCCGGTCCGTAGCCGGGGTCGCGCCCGAGCAGCGTGGTGTCGGTGCCGTGTAGCGTCGTGATGATTCGCAGCTTGTGCTCCTGATGCAGCATCGACCGGGCGAGGAACGCGGCAGTGGCGTGCGGCACGGCGTAGTGGACGTGCAGCACGTCGAGTCCGTGGTCGCGGCTGACCTCCGCCATCTTCACCGAGAGCGGCAGCGTGTAATCGGGATACTTGAAGAGATCGTAGCTGTTGACCACCACCGGATGGAAAAACACGCGCGGGCCGGCGGGCATCCGGAACGGCTGCTCGTAGCTGATAAAATGGATTTCGTGGCCGCGCTGGGCCAGCTCCTCGCCCAACTCGGAGGCGAGGATGCCGCTGCCGCCGACCGACGGATAGCAGATGATGCCGATCTTCAGCGGGCGGTCAGACATGGGGGCGGGTTTAACCACAAAAAGCGCAAAAGGATGAAAGCAGGGATTTTTAGCCACAAAGAGTCACAAAAAAGATTGAGCATGCAGGCTGGAACATTCCGTGCGCCTATAGGCGCCTTGAGAGTTTCTTCGGCCACCAGATTCTTGTGACTTTTTGTGGCCATTAGTCGAATTTCAGAAACGCCGCGCGGCGCGGGTAAGGGGTGCGAGCGAAACGAAGACCAGCGGGTCGTTGGGGAAAAGCAGCTGGGCATGCTCCAGCCCGGCGCGCAGCCCGTGGACACGGGCGCGAGCCAGTTGCAGTTCGACGTAGTTGCGCGTCTTGAGCTGTGAGGCATGCGCTTCCATCGCGGCGGTCCAGGCGGCCACAATTTCCGGCGCGGAAATGTCGATCAATATCGGCTGGATTCCCGCCGGTTCGGCTTCGGGCGTGACGGCATAGAAAAACAACTGGCCGGTGGCGTGAGCGAGCTGGGCTTTCAGTTCCTTCAAACCGCCGTACCGGGCGAGCCGCGCGGCATCGCGCACGAGCTGGCCGAGCCGGTAATGATCGGGGTGCTGGTTTTGCTCGAGCGAGGGAGCGAGCACGATACCCGGTCTGATGCGGCGGATGATCCTGGCCAGCTTGATGGCGTGAACGGCCCGGACCTCGAGATGCGCGTCACCGTCGAGTTTGATGAACTCCACCCTGGTGCCGAGGATCTTCGCGGCTCTCTTCGTCTCGACGGTGCGTTGGATGGGAGTGCCGTTGGTGCCGGCCTCGCCGCGGGAACAGATGACGAGATGGACCGGCCGGCCAGCGCGGGTCTCGCGGGCAATGATGCCGCCGCAGCCGAACTCAATGTCGTCGGGGTGCGCCGCGAAAGCCAGCAACGGAGTAGGTCCGGTCTTCGACGGGACACTAGGCCAGTCAAAGACTGGCCCTACTTTATTCAGTGTAAGCTTCATCGGAGCAATCGATGGGGTCGCGGTTGACAAAGGTTATTTCAGGGGCGTCGGCTTTGTTCAAGTAAGCCTGCTCGCCGGCGCCGGCAATGTAGTGTGTGCAATGAATCACCGATTGCATCCAGCGTAACCGGCTGTCGCGCGTCGGGCTGACTTGCTCCTTGGTGAAGGGAACCGTCGGGAGTGTCACGTAGCAGTCACCGCCCTCATGCAGCTTGAGCGCGCCGTCCTGCAAACGGGCGCGGACAATTTCGCCCTGGTGCGGCACATCCACAAAGAAATCCGTCACGTCGCACGCGGCGCGGCGGACGGCCGGATCGCCTGAGCGCACAACGCGGATGCCCTCGAGCAATCCCATGCGGCGATACATTTCCAGGCAGAAGTCGGCGACGTTGGTGGCGGTCGCCTGCTTGAACTCCGCGACCCAGCGCGGATCGACGAAATTCGGCAGCTGCCGGGCGGTATTGGCCTGCCAGTCGGGCAGGATGCGTTTGAGGAAGAGTGGCGACCACTTGCGCTGCGTCTTGTTGGCGAAGCTGAAATTCAACGTGGCCGGCTCGCCGGTCTTGCGGTGCCGGAGGGTGGTCTGGGTTTCGCGGCAGTCGTGGTCGCTGTCGTGGCAGAAGAAGACAATCTCGCCGCCGAGCTCCGCCTGGAGCCGCCGGGCGGTCACGAATTTGGCATAGAGAAACCGCCGCGGAAAGAAACCGCAGGGCTGCTGGCCGAAACAAATGACGGGAGCAGACATTAAGGTAGGATTCTCCGCGGATTACACGGATTGCCGCGGATATGAACCAGAAAACAAAAACTCCGTGAAAATAAGGAGATCATAGATTTTGGTCCGGTTCTTTATCCGCGTCCACCCGCGCAATCCGCGGAAGAAAAGTTTGGATGATCAAACTGAATAGCACACACACCGCGCAGCCGATGAAATTATACCAGAGATAGGAGATGCTGAGCGAGAAATAGAGGGCGAAGACGAGACCCTGCGCCGCGAGGGCGCCCCAAAAGGCCGCGGTGCCGCCGATCTTTTTCATGAAAAACGCCACGAGGAAAAGCCCGAGTACCACACCGTAGAAGATCGAGCCGAGGATGTTCACCGCCTGGATAAGGTTCTCCGCCAGCTGGGCATAGAGGGCGAATCCGACCGCGACCAGACCCCACAGCGCGGTGAACCACTTCGAGGCGGTGACGTAATGGGCGTCGGTGGCATCGCGTTTGATGACGTGGCGATAGAAGTCGACCGTCGTGGTCGAGCCCAGGGCGTTGAGTTCGCCGGCCTTGGAGGAGAAGGCCGCCGCGAAAAACGCTGCGACCAGCAGGCCGATGACCCCGTGTGGCAGATGGTCGAGAATGAAGGTGATGAACACGTAATCTGAATCGTTCACGGGGGTCTTCGGATCGGCCGCGCGCAGGACCGCCTTGGTTTCGGTCCGCGCAATCTCGGCGCGGGCCTGGGCCGCCAGTGCGGCGGCTTGCGCGGTCGCCGCCCCGGATTGATCACCGGTGTGACGGGCCACGAGCCATGTTTGAATCTGCTTCTCTTTCTCAGCGTGGGCCGTCGCAAAGTCCTTCTCCAGAACGTGGAGTTTCCCGCCCGCGCCGCGCCCGGCCTGATACTGCCAGGCAGTCTGGTTGAAAAACACCGGCGGGCGCTCGAACTGGTAGAAAATGAAGACCAAAACGCCCAGGAGCAGGATGAAAAACTGCATGGGGATCTTGAAGACGGCGTTGAACATCAGGCCGAGGCGGCTTTCGCGCAGCGAGGCACCGGTGAGATAGCGCTGCACCTGCGACTGGTCGGTGCCAAAGTAGGACAGCGCCAGGAACATGCCGCCGAGCACGCCGGTCCAGATGGTGTAGCGCCGGTCGGGGTTGAGTGAGAAGTCCACCGCCTCGAGCTTGTGGAAGCCGCCTGCGACGGTGAGGGCGTCGGAGAACGTGAGGCCGGCGGGCAGCCGGGCGAGCAGCACGAAGAACGCCGTGACCATGCCGACGAAGATCACGCCAATCTGGTATTTTTGCGTGAGGTTCACGGCGTCGCTGCCGCCGGTCACGGTGTAGAAAACAACCAGCAGGCCGGTGCTCACGATGGTGAGGTCGAGCCGCCAGCCCATGACCGTGGACAGGACGATGGCTGGCGCGTAGATGGTGATGCCCGCGCCCAGCCCGCGCTGCACGAGGAACAGCCCGGCGCCGAGCAGGCGGGTCTTCGAGTCGAACCTCTTCCCTAAAAACTCGTAGGCGGTGTAGACGTTCAGCCGGCGATAAAGGGGCAGGAATACCACGGCGATGATGATGAGCGCGAGCGGCGCGCCGAAGTAGTTTTGCACGAAGCCGAGCCCGCTTTCATAGCCCTGGCCGGGGGTGGAAATGAACGTGATGGCGCTGGCCTGCGTCGCCATGACCGAGAGGCCGATGGTGAACCAGCGGGTCTCACGCGAACCCTTGAGGTAGGAGCGCAGGTTGTGGTGGCCGCGCGTGTGCCACATGCCATAGGCGGCGATGCCGACCAGCACGCCGAACAGGACGAGATAATCGAGTGCGTTCACGAATACATCTTCGTCAACACCGTGAGCAGGCCGACCCACAGGATAAAAACACCGAAGACAAAAAGGTAGACCGCGCGCCACGAGCGCAGCCCGGGCAGGCCGGTGGACTCGTCGTTGGGAGGTGGCGAAGGAATGCCAGGCGGCTTCATACAAGGTAGGGCGGGTTATCCCTAACCCGCCGTCGATGTTGGAGTATTTCTCGGAGCGGCGGGTTAGGGATAACCCGCCCTACCTGTGATATCTTCATTTTCCCAAAGAGAGCAGGTTCGCGAACAACCGGTAGGCTCCCGGCACGCCCGCCGGCAACTGACGGAAAAACGCGAGTCCGGTATAAACGTAGTAGCCTTTACCGTGTCGGGCAATGAGGACGCTGCTTTTCAGCGGCGCCTCGCCGGGGTCGTTCATGGCCAACACCGCGGTGTAGTGCGCGTCATCCCACGTGCTGGGAAAATAGGCGCCACGCTCCTGCACCCAGCCGTCGAAATCGGCGGGAGTGATCTTGTTCGGGGTGTTGAACACCGGATGATCCGGCACGAGAAATGAGACCGGTGACTGTTCATCAGTGATCCGCAGCAGCGGCGCCGGGCCCTCGATTGAGAGCGGATAAGGACCGAGCGGTTTGTCCTTCAGGTCATTGGGCCGGTTGTATTGCGCGATCACGGTGCCGCCGTCTGCGACGTAGGCAAGGAGGGCGGGAAGATTTGCGACGAGGAATTTGTTTTCGTTGAACGCGCGGACGCCGATCACGATCGCATCCAACGACCGGAGCGTTGCGGGTGCGAAGTCGGTGGCCAGATCGGTGACCTCGCAGCCGAGCAAGCGGAGGCTGGCCGCGACGTCGTCACCCGCGCCCGGGATGAAGCCGATTTTTTTCGCGCGCACAGCGACATCGAGCGCGACCATTTCAAGCCGGGCGTCGGGTTGAAGGAGCTGGACCGGCAAATGATCGTAGCGGAGTTCGAGGCGGGTGCGGTGATAGTGGCGCGGGCCGATCGCGGCACGCACCCCGAGCTGGGCGGCGCCAGGCTGGGCAGGCGCGGTGATTTCGAAGGTAAACCGGGACACCTCGTCAACGGCACCAAGGCGAAAATCACGGGTGGCGGGGGTGAGTTTCCAGCCGGCGGGCGCCTCAAGTTGCAGCGTGCCCTGAACGTTGGCGCGGGCGGCGGTGAGTTCGAGCGTGACGGATTTCGTGGCCCCGGGCGCGAAAAGTTCGAGGGGATGCATCCACTTGAGCGAGGCGGGTGCAACGACTTCGAGCGGGCGCCGGATTTCGCCGCGCTTGGGGTCGGCGCTGACTTGAACGGGCACGACGGTGAGGGTGAGTGTCTGGCCGCCGACCTCGAAGAGTTGCTGGATTGGAAACGCCGGGGGGCTTTCGGGCCGGCCGATGAGTTCCGGCTCGGTGACGGTGTAGGTGCCTTCGCTTGGTTCCTCACGCAACCAGTAGGGTTGAGTCAGCGATGCGTGGCTGGAAAGTGTGGCGGAGGATTCGCGTTTCGCGGGGCGATCAGGCGCGAGAGCGATGGCCTCGGTGGCGGACTGGCCGAGCCAGCGGACGGGAAAATCAGAGTGGATGACCGCGGTGTGTTGCAGCTGAAAAGTTTCGCCGGGCACGACATCGGCGTGGGCCAGCGTCGTCTCGACCTCGAGGCCGAGACAGTCCTGAAGGATGCGGTCGAGCGCGGCGCGCTTGTCGTCGAGGAGCGGATCGGCGGGAAGCGCGGCGAGTTTGGCGCGGATGGCGAGGAGGGAGGGGATACTGGCGGCGGGATTCTGCGGATTGAATCGGGCAAGCAGGTCATCGGCGAGCGGTCCGATTTCGGCGCCGCCGGGCACGCGGTTCCAGGTCAAATCAACGCCGTCCATCAAGTCTTTAGTGGCCGGTTCGCCCGCCAGCAGCATGAAGCTCTGCACATTGGGGCCGCTGCCATCGCGGCCGGAAAAGCCGCCGAGCCCTTGCGTCTTGTGCATGCCGCGGCTGCGGTTGGCGATGGTGCCAAACGGTTCATCCGTTACCGGATCTTTGCCGCCGATATCGAGCTGCACGGTCGGCCCGTCCAGCCCGCCATTGCCGCGTGTTCCGCCCCACGCATTCCAGAGCACGCGCCTCGGCTGCCAGACTGACAAACCCTGCGCGAGTTGCTCGGGGTAAGCCTTGGGGTCGCCGGCGAGCTTGAAGGCCTCGACGGCGAGAATGGCGGACGCGGTGTGATGCCCGTGCCCGCCGCTGCCCGGGGGAATGGGAAACCGGGTGACGATAACATCGGGACGGAACTGGCGGATGACGCGGACCACATCCGAGAGAACCTCTGCACGATTCCAGAAGCGCAAGGTTTCCTCGGGGGTTTTTGAATAGCCGAAATCGATCGCGCGGGAGAAAAACTGGCGGCCGCCATCGATGCGCCGCGCGGCAAGGAGTTCCTGCGTGCGGAGGACGCCGAGTTTTTCGCCAAAGTCGGCCCCGAGTTCGTTCTGGCCGCCATCTCCGCGGGTCAGCGAAAGATAGCCGGTACGGTAGCCGCGGCCACGCGAGAAATAGGCCATGAACTGCGTGTTCTCGTCATCGGGATGGGCGGCGACATAGAGCACAGTGCCCATCGTGACGAAGCTGCGCAGCTCGTGCAGAATCGCCGCCGGTGTCGTGTCGCCCCGGCCCGGGCCCGGTGGTGGCTCCGGAGCCGGGACGGCCACGCTGAGGGCAAAAGGGAAAAACACGCCAAGCAGACCGAGGGACATCCGCCAGTGCAGGAGGGGCATGGCGCGACTATTTCTTGACGGTGAACGGCACGGAGAACTGGGTGTTCTCCCACATCAGCTTGATGACGCCTCCGCCGGCCGGATTTTTTTCAATGGCCAGAGTGAGCTGGTCGACTTGTTTTTCGAGCGGGCCTTTTTGGAGGTCAACCCGGGCCAGATCGTGGGTCTCGTCCACCGGGACGCCCCACTTTCCGAGATTGGTACTGAAGGCCAGTTTGGTCGGACCGTTTTCCGAAGGTACGAGGTAGAGAGTGTAGGCTCCGGCCGGGATCGTGGTGTCGCCGATCAGGAGCGGCTGCTGGGTAAGGAGCAGGGTCGCTTCGTCAGCACCGAGGCGGTCGGCCTTGTCCCACTTCACGAGTCCGCCCCAGATCTTGCGCGGTTCGCCGGTCTTGGGATCCCTGGTGAAGGGCCGCCCGTAAGTGATGGTGATGCGGTTGCCCGTGGCGCGATCGCCGATGACGGTGCTGATGGTTTCGTGCGGGCTTTTGCCGCCGGTCGACGCGATCCGCGGTTGGGCGGGTGCTGGCGCAGACTGCGCCGTTCCGGCCGGCTGGGCGCTGAGGCTGGTGGCGGCAAAGGCGAGGGCGAGTGTAATCAAAGCGGGGCGGATGATATTCATGAGGATTCCGGTGAGTGGCGGGGTGGGCAGGCAAAGAGACGATGACGGGAAGGGAAAGTTTCGGGCGCGGGCAGTCGGCGGCAAGGCACAGCCGCTGCCCGCGTTGAAACCAAATGGATCGTTACTTGAGGCTGGCGATGAGCGCGTTGTTCAGGCGGGTGTACTCGTCCTTGATCTCGCCGCTTTGCTTGGCGACGAGCTCAAGCGACTGCTTGGCGGCGGCTAGGGCGCCGGCCTTGTCACCCATTTTCGCATGAATGAGACCCTTCCGGTAGATCAACCAGAAGGCGTCCGGTTGCTCGGCGGCCGCGGCATCAATCCAGGCGGCGGCTTTCTTCAGATCGAGGTTGTTCTGGTAATAGAACATGGCAGCAGGGAAGTAGGGCTTCTTGCCCTCGGCGGCCATGGCGGCCTCGATTTGCGGCACGAGCAGGCCGACCGTGTCAATTTCGAGCTTCACCGGCACGCGGGTTTTTTCCCAAGTGAGAAAAAGCGTGGCGGACTGGTCGCTGAGGTCGGCGAAGCCGATGCCGAAAGTTTCCACCGGGGTGGGAAGCATGACGGGTTTCGCCTTCACGCGAACGAGGTCGTTCTTCTGGTCGTATTGGTACGAACCCCACTGACCTGACACCTTGTTGAGGATGACGGTCCATTCGTCGGCCCCGGGGATGGAGTAGAGGGCGTAGGCACCGGCAGGCACGTCGGCTCCACCAAGTTTAACCGCGGTGCTGAAAGTAATCTTGGTCGCGGTGTTGGCGCCGGTGCGCCAGATTTGGCCGTAGGGCAAGAGACCACCGAAAATTACGCGGCCCTTCATGCTGGGCCGGGAGTAGGAAATCTCGATATCGGTAAGTCCGATGCGCTGCTTGAGCGTGCTGGCAGGACTGGCATCGGGGAACTCGAGCTTGGGAGCGGCCGGGGTTTGGGCAAAAAGACCGGTCGCGAGGACCGATCCGACAAACATGGACAGGGCAGGGCGGAACATATTCATAGCAAGGGTTAGAGAAGCCAGACTGGCGGGAGATTCCACCAAAATAAGCTAAGATCCTTTGCAAAGTGGCATTGCCGCATGACTGCCTCAGCGGCGCGGCCCACTTATGGCTGGCTTATTGCTGACCGGAATCATAAACAAACTCCTCACCTGCCAGAACCGCTCCACGCCGTTTCTCCGGTCGTATCCCTTACGCCATGAAACTAATTCCCTGCGTGTTGCTGACGGCAGCCGCTCTCGTCCTGCCCCGGAACGCCCCGGCCGCCCCAACCGCCAGCGTGGCGGGTGCCGCCCCGACAATCATCGTGCTCGATGCCTCGGGCAGCATGCACGAGCGCATCAAGGGCGAAACCAAGATCGACATCGCCAAACGCGCCGTGCGTGAACTGGTGGCCAGCCTGCCGGACGACGCCCGTCTCGGCCTCGTGGTTTACAGCCATCGCCATCCCGGTGATTGCAAGGACATCGAGCTCTTGATTCCGCCCGCCCGGCTCGACCGGGCCGCCTTTATCGCGGCAGTGAACGCGATCCAGCCCAAGGGGCTCACGCCTTTGTCCGCGGCCCTGGAGTTTGCCGCCAACGCACTCGATTACCGCAAGCAGCCGGCCAACGTGATTCTGGTTTCTGACGGCCTCGAGACCTGCGGCCGGGATCCGTGCGAGACGGCCGCCCGGCTGAAGGCGGCGAGTTCTAATCTCGTGGTTTACGCCGTGGCTTTCGATTTGTCGGCGAAGGAAGCGAAGTCGTTTGCGTGCATCGCGACCAACACGGGCGGTAGATTTCTCCAGGCCAATGATGCCGCCTCGCTGAAGGACGCACTTTACTTGGCAGTCACCGAGGCCTCCGTGACGACCCCGGCCAAGGCCGCGCCGCCCCCACCCGAAGTGGTCATCCCGGTAACGATCAAGGCCGCGCCCTCGGTTCTCGCCGGTGCCGCTTTTCCTGTCGGCTGGACCGGCCCGGACAACGCGGGTGACTACCTTACGATTGTGCCGAAGGGCACGCCCGAAGCGGACGACGGCAACCTCACCTACACCCGGCAGGGTTCGCCCCTGCAGTTGACCGCGCTCATCGAGCCCGGGGAGGCGGAGCTGCGCTATGTAGCCGGACGCTCGCACACCGTGCTGGCGCGTGCCCCCATCAAAGTCACGGCGATTGACGCAACCCTCACTGCGGCGGCTGAGGCGACTGCGGGCGCCCCGGTTCCGATCACTTGGAAAGGGCCCAACAACGAGGGTGACTTCATCACTATCGTGCTTAAAGGCGCCGAAGACAGCGTTTATGCACAGTACGTGAACACCCGCGAAGGCTCGCCGCTGAAGGTCACGGCGCCCATGGAAACAGGCGACGCCGAGGTCCGTTACCTGAGCGGGCAGCGAGGCCACGTGCTTGCGCGCCGTCCGATCAAGATACTTGCGGCGGCGATCTCGCTCACCGCACGCGACGAGGTTGTCGCAGGGGCGAGCGTCGAGATCGCGTGGAAGGGTCCGAACAACGAAAACGATTACCTCACCATTGTCGCGCAAGCGCTTCCCGACGGCAGTCGCGGGGCCATCGCCTACACGGGCCGTGGTTCGCCCGTGCAGGTGACCGCGCCCGGTGAAGCAGGCGCCTGCGAAATCCGTTATATGAGCGGCCAGGGCGACCAGGTGCTCGCGCGCCGGGCCCTCAAGACGGTCACGGCCGGCATCACCCTCGCCGCACCCGAGGAGGTCGTCGCCGGCTCTGCCGTTACGATCACGTGGACCGGCCCGAACAACCAGAACGATTACATTACCATCGTTGCGAAGGAAATCCCCGACGGCAGTCGCAGTGCCTTCGCCTACACTCTGACGGGCTCGCCGCTGCAAGTGACCGCGCCCGGTGACGAAGGTGCCGGCGAAATCCGTTATGTGAGCGGCCAGGACGACAAGGTGCTCGCCCGGCGGGCGCTGAAGATGAGCGCTGCCCGAATCACCTTGAAGGCTCCGGCCAAGGCCCCGCTGGGCGTGCCGGTGTCTGTCGTCTGGACCGGTCCGAACAACCAGAATGATTATATCACCATCGTTCCGGATGGTGTACCCGACGGGACGTCAGGCCATTTTGCATGGACGGCCAGCGGCTCGCCCGCCCAAGTGGACCCACCCGATGCTGCCGGGCCGTGCGAGATCCGCTACATGAGCGGGCAGGGCGACAAGGTGCTCGCGCGCATTCCCCTTGAAATTGTCGCGGCTGGTGCGGGACTCTGAAGCCTTGGCGCAGGGGAACCCGGGTTCCCCTGCGCATCAACTGTCTGCTCCCGACTCGTCGGCGATCCGCTCAATTGCGGAATCGATAAGTGGGCAGCCGTTCGTAGTCGCCCAAAGTGACGGCCCGTTGGTGGGCGATGCTTTTGCTTGGATACCACGCCGGTATGGCGCTTAAAAAAGTAGGTGCACTCGCTCCGCGGTGGTTGTCCTGCCAAACGTCAACAACCCGGCTGGCGGCCTTCTCAGTGCCCGGGGTGGTCCAGCCGATCAAGGAACCGAAAAACAAAACCTCGGCGTGACGATCATAAATCCACAACTCGAAGCCTCTCCCGGCGCTCCGGAAAAGGGGTTCACCGATCACGGCCGCAGTTTCGTCGGCCGTCATGCCTATTTTCAACTGCGCCCAGCGGTCCGCCCCGCGGACGAATCCCGGGACGAAAAACGCAAACAAGGCGAGGCGCCAGAGCACATTTCTACACATGCCCCATTATCGGCCCAATCGGGTCAAAAATAAGGATCAGCGCGCAGGATGTAATACCAACTATCTATTGCTTCTGGACTGTAGGGTCGGCGCTCTTGTCGGGCCATAGCCTTGCGCGAAGGCTGATGCGCCGCCCATTAGTTGGGCCGGCATGCCGCAAGCGGCAGCCCACAAAATCTCAATGCGGACAGTAAAGGGTATAGTCTGTTACTGCCGGGGAGAAGACTGGTCCAGCTTCCGAAGGAGGAGAGCGGTGACAGTTTAATAGCAACGATGGCTTACCGCAATTCCACGGGAAGTTCACCCATGGCCTGATCCAAAAGTGCCCCGAAATTTACTACGGACTGAGAGCGAACAGCATTGGGCTCGAGCCCGGTGGCGCGCTTGGCAACGGATTTGGCCTGCACCTGACGGGGGATCAGGAAGTACACCAACTCGCAGTTCATGGCTGCCGCTGCATGACGCAGGCGGCCGAGGGAAATGGTGGAACTGGTTTCGCCGGTTTCGAACTGGGCATAAGCTTGCTGGCTGATGCCGGCTTTTTCAGCCACAGTTGCTTGGGTCAGGCTGAAGGTCTGACGCATTGTGCGAAGCCACCCACCAACCGGCTGGGGAATGGATTGGGCAGCGGCGGTCATCGCCGGCAATTGGGCATCAAGAGATGAGTTATGAACGCTTTGAATGGGTGTTTTTATACAATCTATATATTGTTATATTTGTCGCAAAACAAGCTATAACATGTAAACAGGTGCGATTAAGTAGATAACTGTGCCGACGAATTATCGATTGTCTGGAATAAAAGGGCCTCGGAGAGTGTTTCCGCCGCAACATGAGTCTCTTTTAATAGGGATAACTGCAAAAAAAGCGCCCGGCGTTGAAGCCGGGCGCAGGAATTGGATATGATCCTTGGTTCAGGATTTGGGGACTGTGAGTTCGAGCGGGGCAAAACCCTTCGCAGTGACGACCACCCTATCGTCCACTACCAAGTCAGCAATGCTCCAGACTTGGCCGGCATTGATGGCATGTTCGGGAATATTCCGGGCCTTGGAGTCGGCATGGAACGCCACCGCCAGAAGAACCTTGGCCGTGACTGTAACAGTGTCCTTCGAATCGTTTTTCAGGTTCAGCACATAAGGGCCTTTCTCGGCGCCTGTTACTTTTGTGAAAGTGGCGCTCAAGGGCAGGCTGGGCGCCTTGTCGGCTGCCGCCATGGGCTGCAGAGCAGCGGTATCAGCGGCTTTCAGCGTGGAACTTGAAATGAGGGCGAGACTGAAGGCACAGCCCAATGCGAGCAGAGCGGTTCTGCACATGGCCGAGCGGGTGGAAGCAATATTTGCAGTGATCATAGTTTGGTGGGGGATTAATTTATCGCGCTATCCTTGATAGCCCAAGCTTGCTGCCGACTAGGCAGAGCCCAGGGAATCAAGGAAGAAAGGTAGTCCACGGCATGACCGATGACAAGCTTAGTCGAGGCATGCCGTAAAGCAGTAGTGGCTCAGTTGGCTTGTGGGAGCTTTAGGCCCCGACTTGCCGCGATGGATCGCCCCGGCCTATGGCTGGTAGGAATCGCTCATCAACCTCGCGATGCTCGTCGAGCCCGAGATTCCCAACTGGGGCCGCGAGGTGCGGGCGGGTCATTTCACCACGAAGGCACGAAGAACACGAAGGTGCGCGAATCAGACTGCATCCCACGCCCGCGTGGTCACGGGGTCGCGGCCTTCGTCGTATTCAATGTGGTCGATGATCGTCTCGATGGGTTTGCCCGTCAGGCCGGCATCACGAATGCGCTGCGGCAGGACGGCGGAGCGCTCATCGCGCCAGCCGAGTTTCAGGATGAAGCGGTTCCAGACGTGGCATTCCTCGTC
>CAZBLQ010000035.1:0-32004 GCA_964492635.1 uncultured Oleiharenicola sp. | reverse complement strand
TCAAGGGCATGACCGGTTGCCTAGCATCCGAGGTGCCAGCTAGCCAGTGTTTTTGCTTTGGCTACAGCGTGATTAGCGGGAGGTTCCGGACCAGGATCGTGTGTGGTGGAAATGGAATTCCCCTTACTCGCGGCGCCTAAAGCGTTTTCGGAATCGTCGCGGTCAGGTTCTCCGGTGCACCATCGGTCACTAAAAGGTTGTCCTCGATGCGCACACCACCGACCCCGAGCATCTTGTCCGCCAGCGGCCAGTTCACGTCGGCGCGGTATTTCTCCCGGCGTGCGGGATCGTTGAGCAGCGCGGGGATGAAATAAAGGCCGGGCTCGACGGTCACAATGTAACCCGGGCGCAGCGGCAGGTCCATCCGCAGATTCTTGAGGCAGGGGCGCGGATCCTTGATGCGACCGGGTTCCAGCCCGCCGGCGTCGCGCACGCCGAGGCCGAGCATGTGGCCGACGCCGTGAGGAAAAAACAGCATGTGCGCCTCCTGCTCGACGAGCGATTGCGGGTCGCCTTGCATCACGCCCATCGCCACAAGCCCGGTGATCAGGTCGATGGCGGCGGTGAAATGGATGTCCTTCCACTCCGCTCCCGGCCGGCAGCGCTCGCAGGCGCGTTGTTGCGCGTGGAGCACCACCTGGTAGAGATCGCGCTGGAACGCGCTCGGCCTGCCCGCCACGTAAGTGCGGGTGACGTCGATGACGTATCGGTCGAGCTCCGCCCCGGAATCGATGAGGATGAACTCGCCTTCCTGCGCGACCCGGTGCGACGGCGAGCCGTGAAACACCGCCGAGTTCGGCCCGGTTCCGACGATGGAATCGTAGCCGGTCTTCTGTGCGCCGTGGCGGAAATATTCCGCCTCGAGTTCGATCTGCAACTGGCGCTCGCTCACTCCCGGCTTGAGCAATGGCTGGATCGCGGCGTAGCCGGCGACGGTCGCGGTGGCGCAGCGCCGCATCACATCGATCTCGCCTAGCTCCTTCGGCCGGCGGGCGTGCTTCAAGGCTTCGCGCACCTCCGCCGTGCGCGTTTCGTCAACGG
The DNA here is from genome assembly GCA_964492635.1 of uncultured Oleiharenicola sp. Classification (GTDB taxonomy): domain Bacteria; phylum Verrucomicrobiota; class Verrucomicrobiia; order Opitutales; family Opitutaceae; genus Lacunisphaera. The sequence goes on along the minus strand of CAZBLQ010000035.1, from coordinate 30,963 downwards.
CGATGCCGGCCACCGGCGCACCGAGCATGACGATGCGGCGGCCCGGGCGGGCGGCAAGCCACGCGGGAAATTTGTCGAGCAATTCACCCGGCAACTGCTCGCGGCCCTCCCACACGCGCTCGGCCTCGCTGACCTCCGGGACAAACGACGTCCACCCAGACTTGGGATCGAACGCCAGAATTCCGCCCATCGCATCGGTGATACCGGTCAGGTAATAATATTCCTGGTGGGCGATGAACGGCAGTTGCTGATCGCTGATCTCGGGCTTGGGCAGCGGATGCCCCGCGCCGACGAGGAGAATCTCATTGGTCAGACCGAGGGCGGGAGCGATCCGGGCCCGGCGGGCAGCGTGGTCTATTTTCATTCAGACACAAAAAGCTTAGAGCGGCGGAGCCGCAACCAAATCCAGGGAGCTTTGAACCACGGATTACTCGGATGACACGGATGAAGAAACCTATCGGACAGTGCGTTTCCGGCGCAAATCCGAGTGCTTGAAGTTCAATAGTAATGCCACTTGTAACCCAATAATAGTGAGGTAACCGGGCATCTGGGCGATATGAGTTTCGTTAAAATCGGTCACCACCTTTGGATCAACGATAACGGAGTCATCTACGATCAAATCGGGGACCAGGGTGCCGATTTCCACGCCGTCGTAATATACAGAATAGATCCGTTGTTGTTCGACCTTGTGGCCGCGCTTGCCCAACTCCAGCACCAAAGCCCGCTCGTAAAGTTTCTCGTCCAACCCCCTGTTTCAGTTTATTCAAGACCATCATGGCGGCTCCGATGATGTCTTCAGTTAATTTCTCGTGGAGCATGACTCATCCGTGTCATCCGAGTAATCCGTGGTCGAATAGTTTGCCGGGCAGCTCCGTAGGTTTCTCGTCGTTTGCGAGGGATTTGCCCACAGCAAGGCATCATGCAAAATTTCCACCGGGTGCAGCGCCTCGCAGCCGGTACTGTCTCTGACCTGATGCCGTCGCCTGACCTACCGGCGCCGCCGGAATCTCCAGGCGACCGCAGCGAGTCCCGCAAGCATGAGCGCATGCGTCGATGGCTCGGGCACCGGCGTGAAATTGAGGAACAGCGCGGGGTTGCCGGCGCTCACGCCCTGCATAAGGGAGAAACTGCCGCCGGCGAAGCTGTTGGTGAAGCCGCTGGTGTCGATCACGAACTTGTCGGCCGCGAAGCCCGTAAGGCCGTTTTCACTGTTGCCGGTGAAGAGCATCCAGGAGTAGCCGTTGCCCAGGGAGAAGTCGGAGACGTTGCCTGCCGTTCCCGAAGGATTCAGGGAAATGAGCTTGATCGTGAACGGCGTTCCGCTGGTGGCGGTGATGTTGAGCAGGCCGGCCGAAACATTGACCAGGTCATAGCCGGAGCCGGCGGCACCATTGGCGGATTGCACCTGGAAATCCAGCTCGCCGCCGGGTGCAAGGGTCAGCCCGGAGGCGAACGTCAGGGTGCCGGGCGAGTCACCGGGGGACAGGATGACATTGGTTCCGACGGTGATCGGCACGGCGATCGTGCCGTTGCCGCCGAGCGTGCCGCCGCTGGCCCCAAAGGTGATGGGGTTGGTGAGCACCACGCTGACCGCCGTGCCCAAGGTGCCGCCGTTGATCGTGATGGCGCCCGGACCGAACGCGTCGGCGGAACCGGCAACCAGCTTGCCTTGGAGAATCGTCGTGCCGCCGGTATAGACAGTGTCGCTGAGGCCGTGGTCGCCATTGATTGTCAGGGTCGCCGGGCCGGTCTTGACCACGGAGGCGGTGGCGCCGTTCTGAAGGATTGCTCCGCCAAAGTATCCGTCCTGGGTCTGGTTGATGGTCAGGGTGGCGCTGCCCTCGTTGGTGAGGACCAGCGCGGCATAAATCGTTCCATCCTGGGTGTAAGGATCACCCTGGATCAGGCTGCCGACCACCGGCGCGGCGGTGGAGAAGTTGACATGCGCGCCGATGTCCAACGCGAGGCTGCCCGTGCCCAGGGCGGTGTTGCTGTTGGCAAAGACCGTGTTGCGGTCGGAAAAAAAGTTCCCGCCCGAGTAGGTGTTGTTGCCCGAGAGAGTGATGCTGGCCGAGCTGGAGAGATTGCCCGGTCCTGAGATCACGCCGGAGAGATTCAACGAGCTGCTGGTGTCAATGTTCAGCTCACCGGACTGCAGAACAATGTTGGCGGCAAAATTTCCCCCAGACCGGAGCCGGGCGATGCCATCGCTGGCCGTGGCGTCAACCGTCAGGTTACCCGCGCCCAGCACCAGCGGATTATCGGCCACGAGCAGTCCGGAATTGAGCACCGTGCCGCCGGTGTAATTGTTCGCGGTGTTGGCGAGTTCCACCGTGGAATAGTTTTGGTGGGCGAAATCCTGAAAAATATTGGGCAGTCCGGCATGGACCTGCCGGCTGCCGGTGAGCTGGGTGGAGAGCTTGAGCCAGCCGCCGTTGTAGCCGGTGAAGAAATAGTCATCGGAGTTGTCGTTCGAAGTCGTGATTGTACCCGTGATATTCAGGCTGCTGACCGTGCCAAGATAGACCGGCTGGAACAGGCTCGAGAAATCGACCGCGGTGGAATAATTGGCGAGGTTGTGGTCGATGCCGTAGGCCGAGTTGTGGGTGTCGATGCCGAGCACGCCGTAATTGGAGACCGAACTGACTTTGCTGACCAGGTCGGCCAGAGTGAGGCCGGAAGTATCGGTGAAGCTGATGTAGCCACCGTTGGCGAGCTGCAGGTCGGTGAACGCGGAAAGCGAGCCGGCGCTGTCAAAGATAATGCCCCCCGCATCGGCGATGGTGCTGCCCGAGTAGGTGTTGGGGACCGCCTGGCTGAGAACCAGCATCCCAGGGTCTGTGGCGTAAAAGGAACCGGAGGTCAGGCCGTTGCTGCCTGAGACCGGGTCAGCGAGCGGGTTCGAGCCCTGCAGGTAAAGCGAACCGCTGCTCCGGAAATTGTATGTGCCCGAGGTGGCGGGGGGCGTGATCGCCCCGGTCAGCGTGGCGGAGGACATCGTGCCAATCGCAATCGACCCGGCGGGGTTGGAAAAGTTGGTGAGATCGATGTTGCCCGAATAAACATAGCCATTGTCGAATCCAATGGTGCCGGCGAAACTCGCCGGATCGAGATGGCTGATGAAGGTGTCGGCGGTCACACTGGCCGCACCCAGGCCGACATAGGCATCCTGTTCGGCCGTGATGAGCCCGCTGGCGGGGATTGAACCCGACTGGTCGAAGCGGACGATGGTGCCGCTTTTCACGACCGTGCCGCCGGTGTAGGTATTCGTGCCACCCAGGACAATCATTGAGCCGGGGGTCCCATCCGTCATGAAGGTGTAGGCGGTGCCCGCCGGCCCCTCGACGATATTACCGTTCAAATAGAGGGGAGTGTCGCCGACCAGGTGCATCGTGACCGAAGGCACCAAGGCGGTGAGGGTGCCGGCCAGGACCAAAGAGGTGTGGTCGGATGAGCTGCTGGTAAATGTAGGACTGGCCCCGAGCGAAAAATTATTGTTCAGGACAACGTCAGTCGTCGGGTCGCTCGTGTAGTCCGTGCCCAGGTTGCCGGCGTTGAATGTCACCGGGCCAGTGCCCAGGGAGTCGGAATTGACGAAAACCCCGCCTTGGTTGATGACCGTGCCACCGCTGTAGGTGTTTGGCTGGGTGAGATAGAGGTCGAGCGGGCCGTTTTTCACGACGGCACCGGTTCCGCTGACCGCGCCCCACAAATAAATCCGGGCGGAAGTGGTCGTGAACGTATGATTGCCGGGCGCCAACACCAGCGGAGTCTCGAACAAACCCCAGTAGTCCACCCCGGAATTCGTGGACATATCCCCGCTGAGCGTGATCGCCGGGTTGCCCCCCCCGGGATAGAAATAATAGCCATTCAGAATGCCATTGAAGGAGAAGCTGCCTGTAGTGAAGGCCGTGTTTACTGCGATGCTTTGGCGGGGCGATACTCCGAAAACCAAATTGTCTGTTGGCAGGCCGGATGGCGCGACGCCACCCTGCCAGTTGGCCGGGGTTTCAAAATTATTGTCCGCACCCAATCCAGTCCAGGTGAAGGTCGTCTGGGCCAAGACCGGGATCGTGAGCAATGCGGTGAGAATGCCACCGAGGAGGCCGCGCTTCATATTCACAATGCGCATGTTACTCCGATAGACCACATGCATCAAGTCTATATCCAATCATCTACAACAACGCATCGTGCAGGATTTCCACCGGGTGGAGTGCAAGGCGGCCGGTGCCGTCCTTGATCTGGTGCCGGCAACTGGTGCCGGGCGCGGCGATGAGTGTTTCCGCGGCGGCCTTCCGCACCGCGGGAAAGAGCACCAGTTCGCCGATTTGCTGCGACAGTTCGAAATGCTCCGCCTCATAACCAAACGAGCCGGCCATGCCGCAGCACCCCGAGGGGATAAGCTGCACCTTGTAGTTCAGCGGCAGCTCCAGCATTTTCACGCTCGGCGTCAGTGACGCCAGCGCTTTCTGGTGGCAGTGGCCGTGCAGCCGGATGGCGCGAGTCTGCAGGGTGAAGGCGGTGCGTTTGATGCGGCCCCGGTCCGCTTCCCGGGCGATGAACTCGTCGATGAGCAGACAGTTCTTGGCGAGCTCCCGGGCGGCATCGACGAGGCTCGGTGGCATCAGGTCGGGATATTCGTCCCGGAAGCCGAGGATGGCCGACGGTTCGATCCCGAGCAGCGGCGTTTCGTCAGTGACAACACTCTTGAGCAGTTCGACGTTCCGGATGGCAATCTGCTGTGCGTCGCGCAACAAGCCTTTCGACAGCTGAACCCGGCCGCTTTCGACGTGCTCCGGGATGACGACCTCGTAACCGAGCCGGTTGAGCAATTGCACCGCCTTGATGCCGACGGGGGTGTCGTGGTAGTTGGTAAACTCGTCGCAGAAGAGATAAACGCGACCCTGGGGAAAGGGGTTTGCGATGTTGGTTTCAGCGGGTAGGGCCGGACCGCTGGGCCGGCCGTCTACAGGCGGGGCTACTGGCGGCGCGCCCAGCGGTCGCGCCCTACCACCGATGCCGGTCTGATTGGCGTTGTGCCGGTGCCAGCGCCGCAGCGTGTTGCCGTGCAGGACGGGGAGGCTGCGTTTCTGCGCGAAGCCGGCCAGGCGTTTGAGCCAGCCGGACGTGACCGAGTTTGTGACGAACCAGTTGTGCAACGCGGGCACGGCCGAGGCCGTGCGCATTGCTGTGGTGAAATTTGCCACGAGACGGGTGCGGAAGGGCACGCCGCGGGCGTCATGGAATTTCTGCTGCCACTCGACCTTGAGGCGGGCGACGTCCACGTTTGACGGGCACTCGGACTTGCAGCCCTTGCACGAGAGGCAGAGGTCCATGACGGCGGCGATCTCGTCGCTGTCGAAGGGATCGGTCTGGTCCGACCGGGTGAGCACCTCGCGAAGGATGTTGGCCCGGGCGCGGGTGGAGTGCTGCTCCTGCTTTGTCGCCATGAAGCTCGGACACATCGTCCCGCCCATGAGGTGCGACTTGCGGCAGTCACCCGAGCCGGAGCACATTTCGGCGGCGTGCAGGAATCCGTTGCTGGCGGAGAAATCCAAAACGGTTTTTATCTCGCGCGGTTGGGCCCCCGTTTCGTAGCGGAAGTGCGAGTCCATCGGCGGCGTGTCCGTGATCTTGCCGGGATTGAACACCCCGGTGGGATCCCACGCTTTTTTCATCTCGCGACAGAGCTGGTAGTTTTTTTCGCCGATCATCCGGGCGATGAACTCGCCGCGGAGACGGCCGTCGCCATGTTCACCACTGAGCGAGCCGCCATATTTCTTCACCAGGTCCGCGACCTCGGTGGTGATGACGCGGAAGAGCCGGCGGTGCTCCGCATCCTTGAGGTTGAGGATGGGCTTGAGGTGGAGTTCGCCCGAGCCGGCATGCGCGTAGTGGACGCAGGTCAGCCGGTGCTTATCGAGCAACAGGTTGAACTCGCGGATGAAGGCTGGCAGATCCGCGGGGTCCACGGCCGTGTCCTCGATGCAGTTCACCGGCTTGGCGTCGCCGGGGATGTTTGAGAGCAGGCCGAGCGCAGCCTTGCGCAGATCCCAGACCCGGTTCTGGTCGGCGCCGGTAACGACAGGGAAATTCCGCCCCAGGCCGGCGGCGCGGCAGTCGCGCTCGAAGGCGGCGACGACGGCATCGAGTTCCTCCTTGGTGTCGCGGCAGAATTCGACCACGAGGATGGCGCCGGGATCGCCCGACACAAAAAACCGGTTATGCCGCTGCTCCAGGTTCGCCTTCGTGCATTCGAGAATGTAGCGGTCGATCAGCTCGCTCGCGTGCGGTTGGTGTTGCAACGCAATGAGGTTCACCCGCAGCGACTCATCCACATTTTCGCAATGCACGCACACCAGCGCGCTTTCCTTCGGCGGGAACGGCACGAGGTTGAGCTTGAGCTCGGTGACAAACGCAAGCGTGCCCTCCGAGCCGGCCAGCAGCCGGCAGAAATTGAACGGCGCCCCGCCGGGCGTGAACGGTTCGCCCCAGCTGAGCACATCGAGCGCGTAGCCGGTGTTGCGCCGGTGGATGCTCCGCTTCGGAAACTCGCGGTCGATCTCGGCGCGGTTGGCGGGATCGCCCAGCAGCCGGCGCGCGCAGCGATAGATGGCCGCCTCCAGCGTGCGCGCCTCGCATTTCGCGGCGAATTGCGCGGAAGTGAGCGGGCCAAAGATGGCCTCGCTGCCGTCGCTGAGGAACGCCCGGACGCCGAGGAGATGGTCGCGCGTGCTGCCATAGACGAGGGAGTTTGCGCCGCAGGAATTGTTGCCGGCCATGCCGCCGATCATCGCGCGGTTCTGGGTCGCGGTCTCGGGCGCAAAGAACAGCCCGTGCGGCTTGAGCGCGAGATTGAGCTCGTTGCGGACCACGCCCGGCTGGACCCGCACCCAGCGCTCGGCCGGGTTGATTTCAATGATGCGGTTGAAATGCCGCGATACGTCCACGACGAGCCCGGCGCCGACCACCTGGCCGGCGAGGGAGGTGCCGGCGGTGCGCGGAATGACCGACGTGTGGTATTCCCGGGCGAAGAGGATGAGTTCGCGAAGATCGGCCTCGGTCTTCGGCAGTGCGACCGCCAGCGGCAGCTCGCGGTAGACCGACGCATCCGTCGCGTAGAGCGCGCGCAGGGTGGCGTCGCTGTGCAGCTCGCCTTCGAGGCGGGCGGCCAGTTGCTGCAGGGCGGCGGGCGAGGGGACAGCGCTCATGCGGTGGTGTGATGTAAGTAAGAAACCGCCGGGGTCTTGGCGAGCCTCAGGATGAAGCGGGAAAGTTTTCTGTCATTGCGAGCCCGGCTTGGCCGGGCGTGGCGATCCCAATGAATGGATTGCTTCATCGCCTGCTCACTCAGGCATTTCGCAATGACTGCGCTGGTGGGCCAATTAATCCTTTCGGGTGATGAGAACAGGCTTGGACACCTGCGGAGGGCGGGCTTATGTCATCGGCAAAATCCACGCCGGCCTCCGCCACCCCACGGAGGCCTGTTCCAATTCTCCCGACCGTCATGAGTGCATTGAACGCCCCCGCCAATTTCAACTGGCCGCTCGCCTACGAGGCCGAGGCCCTGCTCTCCACCCACATCAACGCCTTTCTCGAGGCGAACCATGCCGCCGGCGCCCTCGCCGGCCGGATGCGCGACGAAACCGGCACCGATTTCTTCGAGTGGGTGGACCACTTTGTGGTATCGCAGAACCACGAGAAGGCATTTCGCGCGGTGGGCTTCACGCCCGATGCGGTGGATGTCGCCGTCGATCATCTGGTGCTCAAGCACCCGCATGCCATGCTGCCGCGCGTGCTGGTGAGCGTGAAGGCCCGGACCTCCGCTGTGCCGGCATTCCTCGCCATCCACCCGGAATATCTCGCCGACTTCATGGCGCGCAACGGGCTGACGGGCGAACCCGCCGGTTTGCCCGGCTCACGTTTCCGGCTGATCACCGTGGCCGAGGAAAACGGCACGTGTTTCGCCGCGGTCGAGCGGCTGGCCTATCGCGGATTCACTGTGGCCGAACCGCGGGCGGGATTTGTGGCGGACGTGTTGAAAGTCCGCGAGCTGTTCCGCACCCGGAAGCGCGGCTTCGGTCGCGATGACGAGGCGGTACAGCATGCCTTCGAGGTGCAAAAGAAGGCCATCACTTTCGTTGGCGCGGACGTGGCGTGTGAAATTTTCTTCGCGGAGGAACGGCACCTCTGGGAGCTGCGCAACCGCGCCGCCCGGGTCCAGAAGCGCCGGCAGGATTTGCTCGGCCTCGGCTGGGCCAACCACGACCACCATACCTTCCGCTGCTCGCGCCGGTATTTTCCCGATCTCGTGAAATTCCTGGAGAACCTCGGGCTGGAAAAGCGCGAGCGGTTCTACGCGGGCGCCGAGGCCGGCTGGGGCGCGCAGGTGATGGAGACGCCGTCGGTCGGCATCGTGGTCTTCGCCGACGTCGACCTGCTGCCCGCGGAGGTGGACCAGGATTACGCCACGCAGCGGCTGCCCGAAATCAACGAAGCGCGGACCGTCGGCCTCTGGTGCGGCTTGCACGGCGACAGTTTCCTGCAGGCCGGTATGCACCACCTCGAGGCGCGGTTCAATTTTCCGCTGTTGCGCGACCAGCTCGCAACCGAGGGCATCAGCACGATGAAGCCGTTCTCGGACTTTCCGTTCCTCAAGCAGGCGTTCACCGAGGGCGAACGCTGGCCGGTCGACCGCCAACGCGCCGAGGCGTTGCTCGCGAAAGGCATCATCACGGTGGCGCAATGTGCGGGATTCATCAGGGACGGCGCCATCGGCAGCCATCTCGAAAACCTGCAGCGCAAGGGTGGTTTCAAGGGTTTCAACCAGAAGGCCGTCAGCGCCATCATCGCGGCCACCGACCCGCGCAAGGTCCAGGAAGCCGCGCACGCCACCGCCTGACACCCATGTCATTGCGAGGAGCCCTGCGACGAAGCAATCCATCCGGCTGGATCGCCACGCCCGGCAAACCGGACTCGCGCTGACAAATTAAAACCAATCTCAAAATCCCCATGAAAATCGGAATTGTCGGTGCCGGCAAAGTTGGTGGCACCATCGCCACTCTCCTTGAATCCTGCAAATTCTGCAAAAGCGTCGCCCTCGCCGACACGCGCTCGAATATCGACCTGAAAGGACTCAAGAAATCGAAGTTTGTCCGGCTGGACGTCAGACAGGCCGCACCGTTGGCGGCCTTCGTCAAGGGCCGCGAGGCCGTCATCAGCGCCGCGCCGTATTTCCTCAACAAGGCCATCGCGAGCGCCTGCGCGAAGGCGGGGGTCTCCTATTTCGATCTGACCGAGGATGTCGAGACGACGGCTTTCATCCAGAAACTCGCGGCGCATGCGCCCAAAGCCACGTTCATGCCGCAGTGCGGGCTCGCGCCCGGTGCCATCAACATCGTGGGCGGTTCGCTTGCGTCGTCGCTGCAGGAAGTCCGCAATTGCGAGATGCGCGTCGGCGCTCTGCCGCTCAACGCCAGCAACCAGATGAAGTATTACCTCAGCTGGAGCACCGCCGGTCTCATCAACGAATACTGCCAGGTCGGCGAGGCGCTGCACGACGGCAAGCTCGTGACCACGATGCCGCTCGACGGCGTGGAGCGCATCACCATCGATGGCACGGAGTATGAGGCGTTCAACACCTCCGGCGGCGTGGCCACGATGTGCCGGACCTTTGCGGGCCGGGTCGGCGCCCTGAATTACAAGACCATGCGCTATCCCGGCCACCGCGACCTCATGAAGTTTCTCCTGCAGGATCTCAACCTCGCGCCGCGCCAGGAACTCGTCACGCAGATCTTCGACCAGGAGGTGCCACTCACCGAGTCCGACGTCGTGGTGTTCTACGTCAATGTCGTCGGCAACGAAAATGGTGGCGGACTCAAGCAGCGCAGCTTCATCAAGAAAATGCACGGCGCCACCGTCCACGGCCGCAAGCTCAACGCCATCCAGCTCACCACCGCCGCCGGCCTCACGGGCGTGCTCGAGCTTTTCGCGAAGGGCAAACTCGGCCCGGGTTTCGTCAAACAGGAATCCGTCCCGCTCAAGAGCTTCCTCGGCACCCAGTGGGGCGGGAGGGTTTATGGGAATTGAATATTTTATTGCCGTAGAGCGGGGTCGCTGATCCCGCCTCGCGCTCGGCGGGGTCAGCGACCCCGCCCTGCAACCAAACAATCCCATGCCCACCAAATCCTCCTCCGTCTCCGCCACCGCGAAGGCCGTCTTCCCGAAGCTCGGTCTCTCCACCAACTCCGTCAACGCCGGCGCCTTCTGGGGCGAGTGGGGTGGCAGTGGCGCCGTGCTTGAGAAACACTCGCCCATTGACGGCTCGCTGCTCGGCCGGGTCCGACAGGCGGCACCGGCGGACTGTGAGCGCACGGTGGCGGCGGCGCATCAGGCCTTTCTCGTTTGGCGCGAGTTGCCGGCACCGAAGCGCGGCGAGGTGGTCCGGCAGCTCGGCAATGCCCTGCGCGAACTGAAAAGCGAACTCGGCCGGCTCGTCTCGCTCGAAGCGGGCAAGATTCTGGCGGAGGGCGAGGGCGAGGTGCAGGAGATGATCGACATCTGTGATTTTGCCACCGGCTTGTCGCGCCAGCTTCACGGCCTGACCATCGCGTCCGAACGCCCGGGCCACCGGATGATGGAGCAGTGGCAGCCGCTAGGCGTCGTCGGCATCATTTCCGCGTTCAACTTTCCCGTGGCCGTCTGGGCCTGGAACAGCTCCCTCGCCGCCGTCTGCGGCGATGCCACGGTCTGGAAGCCGTCGGAAAAGACACCGCTCACAGCCATCGCCTGCATCAGGATCGCGGAGAAAGTCTGCCGGGCCTGCGAGGTGGACCCGGCAATTTTCTCCCTCGTCATCGGCAATGGTCCTTCGGTCGGTGAGCTGCTGGCGAACGACCGCCGCCTCCCGCTCGTGTCCGCCACCGGCTCGACCCGGATGGGCCGGCGCGTCGGCGAGGTCGTGGCCAAGCGCTTCGGCCGCTCGCTGCTCGAACTTGGGGGCAACAACGCGATCATCGTCGCGCCCTCCGCCGACCAGAAGCTGGCCAGGCTGGCGATTCTTTTTGGCGCGGTCGGCACGGCCGGCCAGCGCTGCACCAGCACGCGCCGCATCATCATCCACGAATCGATCAAGGACGATTTCGTCGCGGCACTCATCTCGTCCTACCGGCAACTGCCCATTGGCAGCCCGCTGGAACCCGGCAACCTGGTCGGCCCGCTGATCGACGGGATGTCGGTGCAAAACATGATGAACACACTCACCGAGCTGAAGAAAAATGGCGGCCGGGTGTTGTGCGGTGGCAAACGGCTGGCCGGGAAGAAATATCGCGGCGGACTCTACGTTACCCCCTGCATCGTCGAGGCCAGGAACGACTGGCCGGCGGTGCAGCATGAGACCTTCGCGCCCATCCTCTATGTCATGGTCTACCGCGATTTTGACGAGGCGCTGGCGATGCAGAACGGCGTGCCGCAGGGGTTGAGTTCGGCAATTTTCACCACGGACCTGCGCGAGGCGGAGAAATTCCTGTCCGCGCGCGGCAGCGACTGCGGCATCGCAAACGTCAACATCGGCACCAGCGGCGCGGAGATCGGCGGGGCGTTCGGCGGCGAGAAGGAAACCGGCGGCGGCCGCGAGAGCGGCAGTGATGCATGGAAGGCTTACATGCGCCGACAAACCGTGACCATCAACTACTCGGACTCACTTCCGCTCGCGCAGGGGATCAGGTTCGGGGACTGATGCAGAGCAGATTAACCACAGAGACACAAAGTCACGGAGTCCGACAGTTTCTCCTTAGTGCCTCGGTGTCTTTGTGGTGAACAAAATCAGAACTTCGACCCGAGGTAGTGCGGGAGCATCTGGCGCCACCAGGGCCAGTCGTGGTTCACGTCGTGACCCCACAGGTCGATCACATGCGGAATGTGCTTGGCGGAGAGGATGCGACCAATGTTCACGGACGACGAGGGCTTCTCGTAGGCGCCCTGGCCGGAGATGAAATAAATGTGATGCTTGGCGCGGAGCTGGTTGAGCTGGGTCTCGTCCTCGAGGTTGGGCAGGTAATCGAGCGGGGAGTTGAAATAGACGTCCTCGTCCCAGTAGCCGTTGGTGTAGTCCTTGAGGTCGTAACTGCCGGACATGGCGATACAGCCGTCGATGAGATCGGGCCGGCGGAAAAGGGTGTTGGCCGAATGGAGCGCGCCGAACGACGCGCCGGAAGTGATGATGGGGATGCGGTTCCGGCAGTGGCTGTGGATGAAGGGCACGACCTCCTCCTCCACATAGCCGTTGAACTGCTGGTGCCGGATGGATTTGTGCCGCGGGTGCATTGAGTCGTTGAGCCAGCTCTCGTTGTTGATGGAATTGATCGAGAAAACCTTGCACTTGCCGGAGTCGATGAACGGCGAGATGGACTCGATGACGTGGAACCGCTCGTACTCCAGATAGTCGGCGGCGGCGGTGGGAAACATGAGGAGCGCGAAGCCGTAATGACCGTAGACGGCGACCTCCATGTTCTTGTCGAGACGCGGGCTGTGCCACTGGTGGATTTCGCGATACATGCCACCAGCGTGCCCGCCATTCCCGGCGGGCTCAACCCTGTTTTACCCCGGCCAATGCCTCAGAACTCGACCAGGTGCCGGACGGGAGCGGCCGCGCTGGTCTTGCCCACGGACGGCATGATGATGACGCCGCACCGGGCTTCCTTGATGACCCCGCTGGCGGTGCTGCCGACGAGCAGGTCATAGATTTTGCCGTGGCCATGCGAACCCATGATGATGAAATCAGCATCCCCTTTCTGCGCCTCCTCGAGGATGGCGTGCACCGGCGGGCCGTGCCGCACGATGGCTTCGAGGCCCACGCCGGCGGCCTGGAACCGGGCGGAATAGGCGGTGAGCTTGTCGGTCGCGTCTTTTTCGCTGGCGATAATCGCCTCCTGCACGGCTTCGACCGGCAGGGCGTATTCACTGGTGATGATGGGCGGCTGGATGACGTGGAGGAGGACGACTTTGCCGCCGAACGAATGGGCAAAGGTAACAGCAGTATCAACGATCTCCTTAGAGACCGCGGAGAAATCAACGGGCACCAGGAACGTTTTCATGCCGGCATTATACACCCGCCGGCGGCCGAGACCGCGCATTGATTGCCACAAATTGGGCGGAATTTGCCCGGGTGGGGCGGCGGATTGGACGGAAATCTCCCGCTTGCAATGACCGGGCGGGCGACATTCCCTTCCCCAGCACACAACGCACCCCATGCACACTTGGAAATTCTTCCGCACTGGCGGGCTGGATCAGGTTTCACTCGAATCCGGCGCCGACCTCCTGAACCTTGAGCACCTCGACCAGAAACTCTGGGTCGCGCTCAGCTGCCCGGTCAAGGGACTCGAACTCGACGAGAAGACGCTCGCGTTGATCGACAACGACAGTGACGGCCGCATCCGGGTGCCCGAGCTGATCGCCGCGGTCAACTGGGCAGCGGCCCGGCTGAAGGATCCGGCCGAGCTGTTGAAAGGGAGCGCCGTGCTGCCGCTCAGCGCGATCAATGACGCCACGGACGAGGGCAAAGTCATTCTTTCCTCGGCGCGACAGATTCTGGCCAATGTCGGCAAGAAGGGGGCCGAGGCCATCTCCGCGGCCGATGCCTCCGACACGGCGAAAATTTTTTCCGCCAGCCCGCTCAACGGCGACGGCGTCATCCCGCCCGAGGCCACGGACGATCCGGCGGTGCAGGCGCTGATCAAGGACATCATCGCCTGCCTCGGCGGCACGGCGGATCGCACCGGCTCGGTGGGTGTGACCGCGGAGACCGTCGAAAAGTTTTTCGCTGAACTGGCCGCCTACGTTGCGTGGGTCGGGCAAAGCGCGGCCAAGGACATCGCCGTTCTCGGCGAGTCCACCGATGCCGCTGTTGCCGCGCTGAAGGCCGTGCGGGGCAAGGTGGAGGATTATTTCGGCCGCTGCCGGCTGGCGGCCTTCGATGCCCGCGCGACGGTCGCGCTCAACCGCGCCGAGGCCGAATATCTCGCCATCGCCGCGAAGGACCTGAAGATCACCGCCGACGAGGTGGCTGGTTTTCCGCTGGCGCGCATCGAGGCGGGCCGCCCGCTGCCACTGCTGGAAGGCACCAATCCCGCCTGGGCCGGCGCACTCGTCGCGCTGCACAAAACCGCCGTGGCCCCCGTGCTCGGCGCCGGCAAAACCTCCCTGACCGAGGCCGACTGGACCGCGCTCAACGCCAAGTTTGCCGCCTACGAAACCTGGCTCGGCAGCAAAGCCGGGTCCGCCATCGAAAAACTCGGCCTCGCCCGCGTGAAGGAAATCCTCGCCAGCCCGGGTCGCACGGAGGTCGCCGCGCTAGTGGCGCAGGACCGGGCACTCGAGCCCGAGTTCAAGGCCATCAGCGATGTGGACCGCCTGACGCATTACAGCCGCGACATGCGCGCGCTGCTGCACAATTTCGTCAACTTCGCCGATTTCTATTCGCGCGACCGCTGGGCCATTTTCCAGGCCGGCACGCTCTATCTCGACAGCCGCAGCACGGAGCTGTGCCTTCGCGTCGACGGCCCGAATCCGCTCGCGGCGATGAGCAAGATTTACATCGCCTATTGCACTTGCACCCGCCCCGCCGGCGCGACGATGACCATCGCCGCCTGCTTCATGCAGGGCACCAGCGACTATCTTTTTGTCGGCCGCCACGGCGTGTTCTACGACCGGCAGGGTCGGGACTGGGACGCGGTCATCACCAGTCTCGTGGACAACCCGGTCAGCCTGCGCCAGTCGTTCTGGTCGCCCTACAAGAAATTCGTCCGCCTGATTGACGAGATGGTCGCCAAGCGCGCGGCCGCCGCAGATGCCGCCGCCAACGACCGGCTGGTCAGCGCCGCCAAGCTCGTGGCCCAGGCTGACAAGGCCGCGGCGGAAAAGGCCGCCGCCGAAAAAGCCAAGGCGGCCGAACCCAAGAAGATGGACGTCGGCACCGTGGCCGCCATCGGCGTCGGCGTCGGCGCCATCAGCGGCGCCCTCGCCGCCATTGTCGCCGGTCTCGCCAGGATCGAGTGGTGGCAGTTTCCGCTGGTGCTCATCGGCCTGATCCTCGTGATTTCGCTGCCGGCGGTCGTCATCGCCTGGCTCAAGCTCCGCCAGCGCACCCTCGGCCCGATTCTCGATGCCAACGGCTGGGCCATCAACGGCCGCGTGCAGATCAACATTCCCTTCGGCACTGCGCTGACCGACGTCGCCGTGCTGCCGCGGGGGTCCAAGCGTTCGCTTGAGGATCCCTACGAGGACAAGGAGGCCGCGGCCAAACGTCGGCAGGTCATCGGGCTCGTTGTGGTACTGATTCTCGCCGCCATCGCCATACGCGTGGACCACAACCGTCGCGGTCACTATCTCTGGCAGAGCGCTCCGGCATCCATAGCCGCCCCGGTTGCGGTGCAGCCGGCGAAATAGAAAACCCGATCCTTAAACGCAAAATCTGGATCAACGAGTCCGGTTGTTTCTGCAGGCGCATGTTCTGCAGTGGATGAATTCTGTAGAAACCCCGGCTGGGAAACAAAGAACGGGACATTGGGTTCGCGTGGTATAATTACATAAGTAAATAATGGTTAGCATTATATGGAGTAAATAAAATGAGGATAAAACACCTATAAAAAATAGGTATATATACCTATTTTTCTCTTGAATAACACGGCAACTCAATGTGATGTCTTAACTTGCTGATGACATCCGTTGACCAAAATCCTGCGAAGGCACATCCCCTGCGTGACTGGCTTCTTGTCGTGGACGACGACGAGCCGATTTGTGTACTCATCAAGGACGCCCTGAGCAGTGATGCACTGGAAGTGGTGACCACCAATGACGGGCACACTGCGCTGCAGGCGCTGGATCACCGTGACACTGAGCCGCTGGTGGCGGTCGTGGATGTACTGATGCCGGGCATGGATGGACTCACCCTCGCCCGCAAGCTCTGCGCCCGGCTGAAGCGGAGCAAAATCATCGTGATAAGCGGACATCTCAGCAACGACTCATGGTGGCCGGTTGACCTCCGGGAAATCACTTTTCTGACCAAACCATTCCGGCTGGCTGAACTAAGTGAGTTGATTGATGCCGCCCGGGCCGAATTCCGAGGCGAGATCTGACTCGGGCGACCGCCATGGAAATCAATCTCACCCTCACCGCGAACCGATGGCAGCTGGCCTCCCAACTGGAACGGACCAAGGCGTTCGGCGGCGTTATGCTGGTCAAGAATGTTCCGGCGCGGACCTATCTGGCCATTACCCCGAAGCAGTGGGAGGTGCTCACCCGATTTGGTGAACCGCGCATGGTGCCGCAGGTCCTCGAAGGCATTATCACTGACCGGCTGTGCCCTGCGCTCGGCGAATTCTATGAACTGATCCTCAAGGCGGTGCGCGCACGCATCCTGATCGCGCCGGGCCAGACGGTGAACGCAATGCCGGCCGTCAACTGGGCGCTGGCGCTCAAGCCGGCCCGTTTGCGCATTCCACTATGGATCCTTTTTGTAGCGGGCTTTGGCTTTACCGTGGCCCTGCATCCGGCCCTGCCGTCAACTTTCGTCAATGCTTTCGCCAGCCTGGCGTCGTTGCTCCTGGCGGGAGCGCTGGGGGGCGCACTGTCCGCGTCTCTTCTGCGGGGTGCAGGTGGCGAAGTTTATGTCGAGCGGCATTTTTTCATCCGCATTACCGACATCTGCATGCTTCCGCCCGCGGAGCAGCTGACCGTGGCGCTCGGCCCGCTGGCGGTGCTGGCCACGGCCACGGGCCTGCTGACCTGGACCCGGCCGGAGTGGAGTTGCTTCCCGCTCGTCGGATTGCTCGTCGTGCTGCGCCCCGTTTTGGGCGGACGAGTCAACCGGATGATCCGGGCCCGCGCGGAAAAACGGTTGAGTGATGCCGAGCACGCCTATCTTTTTCCGCCAAACCGGACGCCTCGCGTCCGCTGGCGGATGTTGTGCTCGGGCGTCCGCAATCCGGGGACCTGGCTGGAAATCGGCTACGGGGTGATCTGGACGCTGGGGCTGGGTTATTTTGTCGGCGTGCTGACCGAAGTACCGCCGTGGTCGCTGGCCTTCTGGCGGACTCAGGGACCGCGGCTTGCGTTTGCGGTCATCGGTTCGCTCCTCCTGCTCGGCCTGATCTACGCCGTCTCCGAGTTTTATCTTTTTGCCAGCGAACGGGCGCTGGCCCGCCGCGAGACCCTGCGGCAATGGTGGCGGCGCTGGTTTGGGCGCATGGCCCTGCCGCTGGAAGAAGGTGATCGTTTGCGCGCCGTGCACCGTTCACCGCTGCTGCGCACGCTGCCGCCACCGGTGCAGCAGTCGCTGGCCAAGGCTTTGCAGCCGCACCGGGCCGGGCCGTGGCGGACCCTGCACGACTTCGATGCACCCGTCACCCACGTTTCACTCATCCTTTCCGGCAAAGTAGGGGTCTACCGGATGATGCCCACTGGCCGGCGGGCCCTCGTGCAGGTGCTTTGCGAAGATGAGCTTGTCGGCCTGCACGCGCTCGCTGATCCGGGGAATCCGCGTTTCCTTTATCGCACACTGACGCCGGTGCTGCTGCTCCGGCTTGAATGGGCCCAGGCGGAAAACCTGATCATAACGCGGACCACGAGGGCAGTGGTCACCAACCTGGTACAAAAGCTGCCGTTCCTTGCCCGCATCAGTCTTTGCCAGAACTGGCACATGCAGGCCATCCAGCGCTTTGCCGAACTATCGGTGATCAAGGATTACCGGGAAAATGACGTAATGTTGCAGGAGGGGGTTTTCAGCGAGAGCTTCTATATCGTGATGGAAGGTGAGGCGCGCATTCTGCGCCGCGGCAAGTTGCTCCATCGGATGCATCGGGGGGATTTTTTTGGCGAGATCGGCTTGCTGCAAAACAGCCGGGCCACGGCGCAGGTGGTCGCTGGCCACGGCGCTCGCAGCCTGTGCATCAAGCGCACCGATTTCCTGCGCTTCGTCGCCCACAATTATTCCGTGGCGCTCGCACTGGAGCGCGTGAGTTCGCAGCGCCTCGGACGGCCGATCTTCCCGCTCGCGCCCGATAATTTCCGAATGATCAGGTAGCACTGCCCCGCCGCGGGGAATGAAATGTTCCGCCGGGCCGCCTCGCCGCGACGAAGTCCCGCCAGGCGGGACGAAGGCGGGTCACTTCATCAGGTAAAACGGATTGGGCAGCTTGTAGGCGCGCTCCGCGTAACCGCCCATGATGTCACTGTTCTGGTCGCCAATGTTGACCACAATGATGTAGCCTTCCTGGGTGAGCTTGCGGCGCACCTCGGTCTTGAATCCTGTCGTGCTGAGCGTTGGGTCGGCCGTTGGTTTGTAGTAGACCTTGGTCCAGGCATCATAGCCGACCTCCCGCAGGTTTTTCTCCGTGCTGGCGCGGAAGGTCTCCGAGCGGGAAGTGATGAAGAACACGTCCACCTTGCCGCGCACGGCCGTGTCGTAAATCGTCTGCACGGGGATGATGGCCCGCGCCTGGGCTGACAGCATCCAGGCGTCCCAGGTTTTCGGCACGTAGCCATAATCGTTGGCTATGAGGTGCGGCAGGTTGCTCAGGGTCGTCTCGTCGATGTCGAACACGACCGCCAATTTCTTGCCCGGCTTGGCGCCCTTGGCGATGCGCTTGACCAGAAATTTGTTGGCCTGCAGGGCGACTTCCGCAACCCGCTTGGCGTATTCGCCCGAGCCAACGTAGCTTCGCATCTGCTGCTTGGCCAGGTCGAGATTGGGCGGTTCGTCGGCGTGGAGCGGGCCGCTGGTGAACGACAGGGTCAGCGCGAGGGCGAGCGTGGAAAGGAAGGCGCGTTTGATCATGCGTGCCAGTAGAACGCTCCCGCGGGAATATTCAACCCGGCTGTTAGCCGAGGTGACAAGTGACAAGGCCGCGACGTCGATTATCAGTTCTGCAAAGCCCGAGTTTACAGCCCCAGGCTTATCGCTTACCGCCTGGCGGCGCCGCCCCTATGCCGCGCAAATGCATTGTCATCCTTGCCACCGGGTTCGTATAAAACCGCATCGCATCCGCGAGCGATCGTCCGTCAATCCCCCATTACCGACATGCTCTCCGACTTTCGCTTCGTGTTCCGCACGCTCGCGCGCAACCGCAGCTTCACCCTCGTCACGGTCCTGACGCTCGCCCTCGGCATCGGCTCGGCCGCATCCATCTTCAGTGTCACCGACTGGATCCTGTTCCGGGCGACCAAATTTCCCGAGGACGTCTACCTGATCGGTGGCCACGACGAGCAGGCTCCGTTCATGCCGGTCCGGTTCGATTTCATGACGCGGGCCTACGAGCAGAGCAATGTCATGTCCGCCTACGCCAAGGCCGCCTACCAGAACGGCAACGTCGTTATCCGCGGCCAGCCGGTGGCGACAAGTTGGATCGGCGTCAGCGCGAATTTCTTTCCGGTGCTCGGCATCGCGCCCGTGCTGGGCCGCGGCTTTCTGCCCGGCGAGGACAAGGAGGGCGCAAACAACGTCGTGGTGGTGAGCCACCAATTCTGGCAGCGCCAGCTCGGCGGCGTGGCGGATGCGCTGGGCCGGAAGATCACGGTGGGCGACACCATCTGCACCGTGGTGGGCGTGCTCCGCGAGGCGCAGATCCTGCCCGTCTACTTCTGGAGCGACATCTACCGTCCGCTCACCTACCGCGTCGATCCCGCGCAGTATTGGATGCCTCAGCTTTTTCTGCTGGGCAAGCTACGCCCAGGCGTCACGCGCGAGCAGACGCAATTGGCCCTGCAGGCCGTGAAGATGGATGCGCCGGCCGCCGCCAGCCAGTATTTTGCCAAGGACCGCGCGGCGCTCTCCAGCCTGGCCGAGCTGAACAAATTCATGCGGGTGGAAATCTACTGGGTGATGCTCGGGGCGGTCGGGTTTCTTTACGCCATCGCCTGCCTGAACGCGTCAAACCTCATGCTCGTGCGCATGCTCGGCCAGCGCCGCGAGCTCAGCATCCGGCTCGCCCTCGGCGGCGGCCGCTGGCGCATCATCCGGCTGCTGGCGGTGGAGAGCGTGACGCTCGCCGTGCTGGCCTCGCTCGCCGGCCTGCTCGTGGCCAACTGGTTGTTCCCGCTGCTGCTCAGCGCCGCCGGCAGCACCAACCTGGTGGCGCAGGACTGGACGGCTTGGACGCTTGGCTGGCGCGTGGTCGGAGTGATGGGACTGCTGACCGTCATCACGAGCCTGCTCATCGTCGTCATCCCGGCCTTCCGGATTCTGCGCACCGACATCTCGTCCGGTCTGAAGGACGGCGGGGCCGCGTTGGGGGAGAGCCCGGCACTGGCCCGGCTGCGCGGCTCCTTCGTGGTGCTGCAAGCCGCCTTCGCCGTCATCCTGCTCGCCGGGGCGGGGCTGATGATCCGCACCTTCCACCAGCTCCAGAAAGTGGACCTCGGTTTTGATCCCACCGGCCGCGCCAAGGTGCAGATCGGCTTGCCTCCGATCTACACAAAGCCGGCCGATTGGGAGCCGTGTCTGATGCGGCTGCGGGAAATCCAGGCGGAACTCATGCGGGTGCCCGGAATACGGGCCGTCGGCTTCGGGCAGGATGTGCTGCTGCCGGGCTTCTACTACGCTTCCCATACGCTGGAGGGCCCCAACGGCCAGCCGGTCAAGGCGGCGATGGCGGGTTTCAACATCGGCTACCAAGACGCGTCCGGACTAAAGTTGAAGGGCGGCCGGTGGCTCAACCAGTCGCGGGGCAACGAAATCCTGGTCAACGAATCCCTCGCCCGCGCCCTCTGGCCCGGGAAGGATCCGGTCGGCCAGCTCGTGCGGACGGTGGGTGGAAATCCAGTCGCGGGGCCGGATTGGAAGGGCTGGCTCGTGGTCGGCTTAGTCGCCGATGTCCGCGCCACCATGCGCGAAGCACCGGGCAACTACATCTACAGTCCGGAAGGCTGGGGGGTGGCGAATCTCACGACGTTTGTCGTGCGACTGTCGCGCAACTACGACGAGGCGTTCGCGGGAGCCATCCGGCGTGACCTCTATGCGTTCGATCCGCGGATTGTCGTGAATCAGATCATACCGCTCAACCAGTCGCGCGACCAGCAGCTTTGGGCGGAACGCATGGCGGACTCCGTGCTCAAGGTGCTCGCCGGCATCGCGCTTTTGCTGACCGTCGTCGGGATTTTCTCCGTGCTCGCCTACACCGTGGACCGCCGCATGGGCGAGTTCGGCGTTCGCATGGCGCTCGGCGCCACGCGCCGCGACCTCGTGGACCTCGTCATGCGGCGCGGCGTGCTGCTGACGCTGGCCGGCATCGTGATTGGCCTGGGTGGCACGCTCGCCCTCACGCGCTATGTCCAAAGTCTGCTGTTCGAAACCTCGGCGCAGGATCCGTGGGTGCTGGCGGCGGTCGGCGTGCTGCTGCTTCTGACGTCCGTGCTGGCGTGCGTTGTGCCCGCGCAACGCGCGACCAAGGTGGATATCTCGAAGCTGCTCAGGTCGGAGTGAGCAGGAACCAGAAGACAGATTGGCCACAAGAAACACAAAAAGCACAAAAGGGCATTAAAGCTGAGCGCTGACTCCTAACTGCCAGCAAATAGCGTCGCATTTGTTCCGGCGTTGGGCGAACTTTTGCTCTGTCAGCGGTCTCATTGTGTACCCCATGAACAACTGCCTCCGCCTTTGGTCGCTCGGACTGGGCTTGCTGGCCGCAGGTCCGGTTTTCAGCGCGGAGCCGCTGCCCTGGCCGGATGAAACGGCGCCGGCGGAAAGTGTCTTGAAAAAGTCGACCCGGCTGATCCGCGAAAAGGCCGGCATCGCGCAGGGCAAGAACCCTGCGAACAAGGAGCATGGCGCGAAGAACGGGGAACCAGGTCTTGCGCCGGTGGACCGCCCGGAGGATATGCTGCAGCTTGAGCCGATCATCGTCCATGGGCAGCCGGTGCCCGCGCTCCCGCCGACGCTCCATGAAACCCGCGTGCAGGAGTTTCTCCGCACCGGCACCATCTGGCAGGGCAAAAGGTTCAAATTCTGGTTCACCAGCGACAAGGGCCTCATGCTCACTTTTCCCTGGTGAGTTGGGCGCCCTCCGGCCGGGCGTTTGCACCGGCACGTAAGCGCGTTTCCACGCACCCAGCGGCGATTTTGGCGGTCTTACCCTCTGTTCGACTCCAAATGGCCGACTTCACCTTATGAAAAATTCCCAGACTGTTTCTGATTCGGGCTACGCCTTCGTCGCGTGCCCTACTTCCACCATGGGTTGGTTTGCCGCCCTGCTGGCGGGTCTCATCAGTGTCAGCCTGCCGGTGGCCAGCAGCCGGGCCCAGCCGGCCGGCGACAATGAGCCGGGCGTGGAAGTGCTCACCCGCGGTCCCGTGCACGAGGCCTTTGCCGGGGTGGTCAGCTACAATCCCGAGCCGGGCATCGTGGTGACAACTCCTCCACCCGATCCCATCGAGGAGATTCCGCCGGAGGAAAAACCGGAAGGGGACGATGTCGCCTGGATTCCCGGCTACTGGGGCTGGGATGACGAACGTAACGACTACCTTTGGATCAGCGGCACCTGGCGCGCTCTGCCGCCGGGCCGTGAATGGATGGCCGGATATTGGCGGGACACCGGGCAAGGCTACCAGTGGATTTCCGGCTATTGGGCCGACGCGACCGAGCAGGAGACAACTTATCTGCCTCCGCCGCCCATGTCCTTGGAAGTCGGCGCCAACATCGACGCGCCCTCGGACGATTACGGTTGGACGCCGGGTTGCTGGGTCTGGCAGCAGGATCGTTACGCCTGGCGCGCCGGCTACTGGGCGCAGGGCCGGTCGGATTGGGTCTGGGTCCCCGCCAATTATGTGTGGACGCCGCGGGGCGTCATCTTTGTCGAAGGCTTTTGGGATTACCCCGTGGAGCAACGCGGCCTGCTCTTTGCGCCCGTCCATTATGAGTCACGCGAGTATGCCCGGCGGGGCTACTCCTACTCGCCCCGGATCGTGATCAACCTCTCGGCGCTCACCGACAATCTTTTTGTGCGGCCCAGCTACCACCACTACTATTTCGGGGATTACTATGACTCGCGCTACGACCAGGGCGGGTTCTACGCGTCGTATTCTTTTCAATCCAGCCGTCATGGGTACGATCCGTTCTATTCTCATGATCGCTGGGAGCACCGCTCGGACCGGGAATGGGAGAACCACAATCAAGCGGCCTACCAGAACCGCCGTGAAAACGAAGCCGCCCGCCCGCCACGCACTTGGGCCGCCCAACTGGCGATCAACACGCGCCCCGCGGCCGGCGGCCAGATTCGCATCATGATGGCCTCCCCCATCGAACAACTGGCCAGCCGGAAGGACAACCCCGTGCGATTCCAGCCGTTGGCCCAGGGCGATCGCCAGCAGCTTGCTCAGCGCGGCCGGGAAGTTCAGCAATCCCGCGACCAGCGACGGACCGTGGAAGCGAAGGCCGTCGTCCCGACCGGCCGAAAAACCGGTGAGGTCGTCGCACCGGCCAAAGTGTCAGTCCGCCGGTCCCCGATTGCGGCAAAGCCGGCCGGGCAGCGGGGGGGCAATCAGGCTCCGCCCCAAGCGCCACAGGGACCCCGACCCGACCCGAGAGTGCAGCCCAGGGCTGAAGTCTCCGGCCATCAGCCCAACGTGGACCAGCGCAATTCCCCTTCTGTAACCCGCCCGCCGGAAAGGAACGCGGTTGTTCCCCGCGAGACACCGATACAGCCGTCGCCCGAACAACACCCGAGTGCGGTGGCGGTGAAAGCTCAGGAAGAGTCGCAGAGGAAGGCCAATGAATCACAAATGAGGACGCAGCAAGACGCCGATCAGCGGGTCAGGGACGCAAAACCGAATGCCCAGGCGGCGACCAAGGCGCAGCAGGACGAAGAGAGACTCACCAGGGATGCGAACGTGAAGTCCCAAGCCGCGGAAAAGACGCAACAGCAGGCCGAGGATCGCGGAAATGCTGCGGCGGCAAAAGCCCAGGAAGATTCAACGCGTAAAGCGCAGCAGGACGACGAGAGGCGCGCCAAGGACGCAGAGGTGAAGGCCCAGGGGGCGGCCAGGGCGCAGCAACCGGACGAGGAGCGTGCGAAAGATTCCAAGATGAAAGCCCAGGAAGATTCGCAACGGAAGGAGCAACCGGCGAAAGCGAGGTCGCAGCCGGACACCGAGAAAAGCGATCGTGGTGCGACGGTAAACTCCCCGGCAGCGGAGAGGTCGCAACCGCCGGCGGAGGATCGGGGAAAAACGGCTGCAGCCAACGCCCAGGATGATGCACAGCGAAAGGCTCAGCAGGCGCAGGTGAAAGCGCAGCAGGATGCCGCCAAGCGCGCCAACGATGCGGCCAAGGCGAAACCGGCCCCCAAGGAAAAACCGGCTGAGGCCGAGGATGACGACCCGAGGAAAGATAAGGGAAAAGCACAAGAACGATGACGCACGCCCTTTCGCCAGCGGAGACCGGCGAAATTGCCCGGAGCGGTGAGCTTGGTGCTGACTGCTGATCGCCCGTAGAACACTTACGGCTTTAAGCTTATCGCCTGCCGTTCCCTCGCCTTCAAGCCAGCGAGGCCATGTCGATCACGAAGCGGTATTTCACGTCGCTCTTCAGCATGCGCTCGTAGGCGTCGTTGATCTGGTCCATGCGGATCAGCTCGGTGTCGCACGTGATGTTATGCTTGCCGCAGAAATCCAGCATCTCCTGCGTCTCGGGCAGCCCGCCGATCAAGGAACCGGAGAAGGAACGGCGGCGGAAGATCAGGGGGAACGCCGCCACGGGCAGCGGCTTCTCGGGCGCGCCGACCAGCACCAGGTTGCCGTCGTGCTTCAGCAGGTTGAGATAGGCGGCGATGTCGTGGCTGGCGGACACGGCATCCAAAATGAAATCGAAGCTGCCGGCCTGCGCCGTCATCTGGGCTTCGTCCGTGGAGATGACCACCTCGTGGGCGCCAAGGCGTTTGGCGTCGGCGGCCTTGCTTGGTGACCGGGTGAACAGCACGACATGGGCCCCGAAGGCGCGGGCAAATTTGACGCCCATGTGGCCGAGGCCGCCCAGGCCGACGATGCCGACCTTCTGCCCGGGACCGACCTTCCAGTGGCGCATCGGGGAGTAAGTAGTGATGCCCGCGCAGAGCAGCGGCGCGGCGGCGGCGGGATTGAGATTGACGGGCATCCGGAGCACGAAGTCCTCCGTCACCACGATGCTTTGCGCGTAGCCGCCGAGCGTAGGGGCGTTGAGATGCTTGTCCGTGCTGCCGTAGGTCATCGTCATGTCCGTGCAGAATTGCTCGAGGCCTGCGCGGCAATCCGGGCAGGTGCGGCAGGAATCGACGAGGCAGCCCACGCCGACGGTATCGCCCTTCTTGAACTTGGTGACACCGCTGCCGACGGCCGTCACGCGGCCGACGATTTCGTGGCCGGGTACGGCGGGATATTGCGTGAAGTTCCATTCGTTGCGCGCGAAGTGCAGATCGGAGTGGCAGACGCCACAATAGAGGATCTGGATCTGGACGTCGCTGTTAGTCGGCTGGCGACGCTCGATGGTCGTCGCGCTGAGCGGAGACGAGGCGCTGGTCGTGGAAAAAGCCTTGATGGAATAACAAACGGGTTTGGACATAGGGGAGGAGATGGTTGCCCTAAAGGTTACCACCTTGGCCGGAACTGCAACGTGGGAATGGAGACCCACCGTCGCCCGGCGGGCTTCCGCCTGCGTAAGACTTCGGCGAGACAAGCTGGTGAGGCGAGTAGAGGACGGAGTTGGAGGCTGGCCGATTGTTCGTGGTTAATTGCCCAAGGTTCATTTTTCATTTCCGACTCCGATGAACCATGAACACGGGACGATGGATAATGATCAATTGGTGGAGTTCCGTTCCGCCCGGCCTCCCGCCATCCAGTCGCCGTCGGCTGACACCCGTTCTGTTCATTCTGGCGGAAACTGAGAACAGCGCCTAAGGCTAGGCTTGGAGATGACCTCGAGCACACCACAGGATTTACCCGGAAATGAATTGCCCGGGTTGTTGCATCCCGCAGCGTTGATCGCGACGGTGGCGGGAGCCGTGGGCTCGGTGGTTTTCACGCTCATGGTGGGCCGGCATAACGGATCCCGGATTCTGCAGGGCCTGTTCATCGTCTGGGTGCTCGCGCCGTTTATTGCCGGCGGACTGGCCGACCGGGCCTCCCGGCGTTGGTCGGTTTCGACGCGGATGGCGCTTTATGGCGTCACGCTGGTTGTCGCGCTGGGCTCATTGCTCATCTACGGGACCGTGGCGCTCGGGCCGCCGCGGCCGAAACCCGCCGCGATGTTCCTCATGGTCCCGCTGGGTTCATGGCTGCTGGCAATGGTAGTTGTTCCTCTGATCGCGGTGATTTCCCGCCGGCAAGGCGCAGATGGTACAGGATAAAACGCGAGGTTGCCCTTCTGGTTCCTCCGGATTACATTC
This sequence comes from uncultured Oleiharenicola sp., assembly GCA_964492635.1. Taxonomy (GTDB): domain Bacteria; phylum Verrucomicrobiota; class Verrucomicrobiia; order Opitutales; family Opitutaceae; genus Lacunisphaera. Next base: position 4,558 of record CAZBLQ010000035.1, on the reverse strand, counting down.
CTCGTCCAACTCCATGAACCGGCTTGCTTCAATATCACTGATGGCCATCGCGATCGCGCTGCCGGCTTTTGCCGCCGAGGAGCCGGCCGATGCCCTCGCCAAGGCCCGCGCCCAGTATCCAGCCCCGTCCTGCATCGTTTCCGGTGAGCACCTCGAAGCCGGCAAGATTGTGGAATATGTTTACAAGCAGGAAGGACAGCCCGACCGCTTGGTGCGTTTCTGCTGCCATAAATGCGAAGCCCGCTTCAAGGCCAACCCCGCGAAGTATCTCGAAAAACTCGATGCCGCCGCCGCGGCCAAGGCCGGCAAGAAGAACTGAGATTGTAGAGCAGGAGAACGGTCGGTTCCGGGCGAGGGGAGCGGTCAGCTTCAAGCCATAAGCTGTAAGCGACAGGCTCGGTGCTGAAAGCTGAGCCGGACTCCTAGGAGTTGGGTGGGCGTCGGTGTCCCAACCGACGCCTGTCGCCGATGTGGAAATCGGCGACCACCATTTGGTATGGCAATTCTCAGTGAGAAGTCCGCCTTCAACTCCTAGGAGTCCGGCTGAGTGCTGGCTCTGGCTCAGCGCCTATCGCTCCCTGTTGCGCGCTGCTGCGAGCACGGGGTCCCTTGATGTCGTGTGCTCACGACACGGGGTTCGTCCGCCGGCCTGCGCCGGGGCGAAAGTCGCGCCACCTGCGCTGCGGCTGATTTGGCTTACCGCGGGGAAGCTCCGCTTCCTCTGGTTGATTGTTCGTCGTTCATTGCTCACTGTTTATTTTCCATTTCAGACTCCGATGGACCATCAACAACGGGCGGTGAACATTGGTCAACTGGTGGAGTCCCGGTTCCTTCCCATTCAGCGGCCCCAGACCTCAAAGCCTACCCACATCCGATAGGTTTGGCAGTCGGACTTCAGACGCCAAATCTCATGCCGCGACCAAGACTGAGCGCGAAAAGAATGAACGCGAAGGCAATGACGGCCAAGCCTGCCCCGCTTCGGTCGATCACGTCCCGTTGCGAGAAAGCCGGGCGGCGCCTCATGAACAAGGGAACGAGCAGCAGCGGCATGTTGAGGGCGAGGGTTTCCATCGCCGCTCCTCTTACTGCCGCGACCATGCCGGCCTGATCCAGAGTCGCGGCGAGGCAAGCGGCCATGCCGGCCGCGAAGTAAGGCCACGCAACCAGCCGGAAAATCCGCCGGCCCCGGTCCGGCTCGTCGGCTGCGACGAAAAGATTCAGGCCGCGGACGGCGGTCCGCAGGGCGAGCCAATAGAGGCCGACGCCGGTGATCAGTGCGCTGCCGCGCCAGAAAGCGGCGGGGTGAAGCCTCTCGATCACAAAACCCCAATCGCCATGACCCGAGACGCCCGTCTGGCAGAAACAACCGGCGACCCAGGCCAGGTTGAAGACGGTGATCATGAGCAGGACGAAGCGGGTGAAGGGCGGCCCTTGACGGGCCGGTTCACCCCGTCGCATCCAGCCCCAGAGCAGGAGGCCGAAGAGGAGATTGGCCATGGGGCCGCCGGCGTCCGTCATCCGGCTGCCGGGTACGCTGTGAAAGAAGACGGAAGTGAGGACGGTGATGCGGGCGCCAGTGGCAACGCAAACCAGACTGTGGCCGAAGACCTCGTGGACGATGTTGGCGACCATGTAGGCGGCAACACCCGTCGCGGCCAAGGATACCGGTTCATCAAGGTTCTCGGTTGAGGACTGCGGCACGGTGGCAATCTGCGGGTTGCGCTGGGGATGTCACCACGGAATGCGCATGGGCAATGGTTAGGTGGCCGGTCCGCTTTTCGCCCGAAGCAGACCGGTGCTGTCCCGGGTGGGTGGCCGATTGTCCGTCGTTCATTGCCCAAGGTTCACTTTTCATTTTCCGGTCCCGATGAACGATGAATGCTGATCATTGGTCAATGGGTGGAATTCCGCTCCGTAAGGCTCACCGACCGGATATCAAGATCCACGCCTGACCCCGTTCGCTTACCTCGGACTTCTTTCTGATGCCTTCGGTCAGGAGCCGGGCTTGCTGTCTTTGGCGCTGTCTTCGGGGAAGACGGCGATGAGTTCGACTTCCAGCAATCTGGTAGGTGCCTACCCGGCTTTGCGGCCCCAAATCGCGCCGCCTGCGCCGTCTCAGGCCCATGGTGGGGTATGCACGGTATGGCGGCGGGGCTCCGGGGCGGGTATCTTGGTCCTTCAATTGTTCAACAACCCAAAAAATCAATCCCATGACTGCTAAAACCAAAACCTCATTAATCCTCGCTTGCGGCCTCGCCCTCGTCGGCCTGCCCTGCGCCTTCGCCGAACACACGGGCGAGCACTCGGCTGACGCCATGTTCAAGGCGATGGACACCAACGGCGACGGCCAGGTCTCCCGCGCGGAGTATGCCGCTCACGCCCAGAAGATGTTCGACAAGATGGACGCAAACCACGACGGCATGGTCACCGTCGCGGAAATGAACGCCGCCCACGAGAAGAAGGCCGACAAGCCCGCGAAGGATGAAACAACCGCCTCCGACAAGTTCAAGGCCATGGATACGAATGGCGACGGCCAGATTTCCTCGGTCGAGCATGCGGCCTGGGCCGACGCTATGTTCACCAAGCTGGACACCAACGGCGACGGTTTCCTGAACGCCAGCGAGTGTGCCGCCGGCCACGAAAGCATGAAGAAGGACAAGTAAGCGATTCATCGTTGTTGGCTCCCTGTTGTCGCCTGCTGGCGCACGCGGGGTCTGTCGGACTGCCCACGCAGCGGCAGAGCTGCCAACCCGGTGTGCCCTGATGATGCCTGTTGGCATCACAGGGCTCGTCCGCTGGCCTGCGCCCGGGTGAATGCCCGGGCCGGCCGCCCAGCAAACCGCCCGCGACTCTCCCGAGCCGCGGGCCTTTTATTGGCCCGTCCCTGCGGCTTTGCCGGCAGGGCCTGTCCCCTTTCTGCGGCGCGCTTATCGGGCGCTCTGGGCAGTCTGGACCAGCGCCTGGACTTCCTTCGCAGCTGATTTCCAAAGGCCGTTGATATAGATCGGCTGGCTGCCGCCGGAGGTCTCGATATTCAGGTTAGAGAGGAAGATGCCGTTCTTGATGCGGAGAGAGGCGATCGCGCGGTAGTTGATGTGCTCTTCCTGCGAACTGAAAATCGCGCCTTTCCGGAAATGCATGCCATCGCTGGCGAGCTTGAGGCGGTCGCGGAAGAACAGATTCCCCGACGACCAGCGGCTCGAATAGAAGATTTTCTCCCCGAAGTCCGGTTGGGCCGCTGGCGGAATGGTGGAAGCAACTGACGGAAACGGGTCCTGCGTTTCCGCCCCGATCAATCGGGTTTTGGCCGCCGCAAATTCCCGGTCGGTCAGCTGCCCGGCGCGATGCAGCTCGGCCAGTTTGCGAAGTTCGTCGGTCAGATTCATGCGTGTCAGGGTCTTTGACAGCAGAATCAACGGGAGGGTTCGGTAGAACGGCCCCCGGCTGGAATTGACGCCGCAGACCCCAAGTCGCGAGCCACCGATCCGCCGTCGCCCAGTGGGCTTCAGCCTGCGGAGGACTTCGGCGAGACAAGATGGCGAGGCAAGCACAGGACTGAGCCAGAAGCCGACCGATTGTCCGTCGTTCATTGCTCAATGTTCACTTTTCATTTTCCGACGCCGATGAACAATGAACACCGGACGATGAACATTGGTCAATTGGTGGAATTCCACTTCGCAAGGCTCACCGACCGGATATCAAGATCCGCGGCCTGACCCCGTTCACTTACCTCTGACTTCTTTCTGATGCCTTCGGTCAGGAGCCGGGCTTGCTGTCCTTGGCGCGGCCTTCGGGGAAAATGGCGATGAGTTCGACTTCCAGCACATGGGCGGGTTCGTAGAGGCGGCTGACCTGCACCCAGGTGGCGGCGGGGAATTCCCTGCCGTAGAAGGCCCGTCGCACCTCGAGGTTGGCCTTCAGGGCGTCGAGGTCGGTGGTGTAGATGTTTTCCTTCACCACGTGCGCAAAGGTCAGGCCATAGTGCGCCAGGGTTTTCTCCAGTTCGCCATAAGCCCCGCGGATGGCGTCGGGCATGGCACCCGCACCCACGCTGCCCGAGATATAGAGGGTGTTGCCCACCCGCACGGCCTGCCGGTAGCCAATGTCGTCCTCCCAGTCGCCGAGCTTGAACTTGTCGGTCTTCAGGGCGGGCGCCGGATCTGCGGCATGCAGCGCGGTGACAAGCAGGAGGCAGAGGCAGGACAGTAATTTCATGGAGGGAGTAATGGGTTGACTGCTCCTAGGAGAAGATCACGTCGCCGGGCTCCCGGTGTGCTACTTCAGGTCCAAGTCAGTCCGTTTTACTTCTTTGATGCTCCATTTCGTTACCGTTAACCCTTTTGAGGTCCGGGTGCTTACCGGCACTGGTGTCAGGTCGAAATCGAATTCGCGGACGCGGGCCTTGGAGCGGCCGTCGAGCGAAACGTGGACGGTCTTGGGCATGTCCTTTTCGCGGTCGCTGACTTCGAGGTAGATCAACTTCGAGCCTTCGGACTTGGCCAACGGATAGAGTTTGTCGCGGGAGAGGCCGCCGATCTGGAACTTCTTGGCGAAGCAT
>CAZBLQ010000034.1:21042-32981 GCA_964492635.1 uncultured Oleiharenicola sp. | reverse complement strand
GCTTCAGCCTGCTTGAACAACTCGAGCCGCCGCTGCCCGCCGTCATCTTCACCACGGCCTACGACGAGTTTGCCGTAAAGGCTTTCGAGTTCAACGCACTCGACTACCTGCTCAAGCCGGTCGATCCCAATCGGCTGGTCGCCGGGCTTGAAAAATTGCGCCGCCATGGCCCGGCGGCCGAGACCGACACCGAGCCCCAGCACCGGCTGACTTTGGATGACAAGGTCTTTGTTCGCGAAGGCGAGCGCTGCTGGTTCGTGGCGGTGAAGAACATCCGCCTGCTCGAGTCGGAGGGCAACTACACCCGCCTTCATTTCGACGACCAGAAACCCCAGCTCTTCCGTTCACTCACCGCGATGGAGGAGCGGCTTGACACCCGGCATTTTTTTCGCGCCAACCGCAAACAGGTCATCAATCTTGCCTGGGTCGAAGGGATTGAACCTTGGTTCAGCGGCGGTCTGCTGGTGAAGCTGAAAGGCGGACTCAAGGTTGAATTGTCCCGCCGGCAGGCTCAGGAATTTCGCGACAAAATGAGCCTGTGAAGCCCCCGCAAATTTATGCGAATCACGGCGTCGGTGCCGGCATTCGTCCTATCGGCCAACCAACACCCCTGCCAATCATGATTGAAGCCCGCCACCTTACCAAGATATTCAAGGACAAGAAGCGGGGTGAAATCCGCGCGGTGGACGACGTCTCGTTCACCTGCCGCCCCGGGCAGATCTACGGCCTGCTCGGCGCCAATGGCGCGGGCAAGACCACAACTCTCCGCCTTCTGGCCACACTGCTTCAGCCGACCAGTGGTGCAGCAACCCTCGCGGGTCATGATATCGCGACCGCTGCTGAAAAAGTCCGGGCTAATGCCGGTTTCCTCGCCGCCAGCACCGCGCTCTATGGCCGGCTCACCGCCCGTGAGATGATCACCTATTTCGGCCGGCTCAACAGCTTGAGCGGCGCCGAGATCAAGACCCGGCTCAAATTACTCGCCGACGAGCTCGACATGCACGAGTTTCTAGACCGGCGCTGCGACAAGTTCTCCACCGGCATGAAGCAGAAGACCTCGATCGCCCGCACCCTCATCCATGACCCGGCGGTCATGATTTTTGACGAACCTACGCTTGGGCTCGACGTGATGACGGCCCGTTCCATTGTCCGCTTCGTGCGCGAGTGTCGCAACCGCGGCAAGACCGTCATCTACTCCACGCACGTCATGAGTGAAGTGGAAAAACTCTGCGACTTCATCGGCATCATCCACGGCGGCCGGCTGGTGGCCGAGGGCACGCTGGCTCAATTGCAACAGCGCTATGGCGAACAGGACATGGAGGAGGTTTTTGTGAAAGCAGTCGGTGGCGAGGCCGCCCTGACCGCGGCACTCAATACCTAGGAGACCACTCGCTATGAAATGGAATTTTATTCTCACGATCTATCTTAAGGAGCTGAAGGACTCGCTGCGCGATCGCCGTACGCTGATCTCGATGATCGTTATCCCCACGCTGCTCATTCCCGTACTGATATTTGGCGTCACTACCGTCATGTCCAAGGTCATGAAACAGGCCCGCGAAGAGGCCACTACGGTTATCATCATTAATGGGAGCGACTCTCCGACGGTCGTGGCGGCGTTAAGGGCGGACAATAGATTCCGTGTCGTAACCCACGCTGGCGATTACAAGCAACTCATCTCCGAGAAGAAGGTTCGTGTGGCCGTCGAGATCCCCCCCGGCTTTGAGACATCCCTGAAGAGCAGCACACCCCAGACGGTTATGATTTATCATTACCAGGGAGAATTGAAGTCCGGGATGGGCGCGGGCGAGCTCGACAAATTTTTCCGGGCCGTGCGCGATAAGTCTGTTGAAGCCCGCCTCACCGAGCGAGGTCTCCCCTCCAGTCTGGTGAAGCCCTTTGAAATTAAGTGGGAAAATGTCGCACCGCCCGAAAAGGTCGGCGGCAACGCCTTTGGCGGATTCATTCCCTATTTCATCATCATTTTGTGCTTCACGGGGGCGATGTATCCGGCGATGGACCTGACGGCGGGCGAGAAGGAGCGTGGGACAATGGAGACGCTGCTCTGCAGCCCGGTGAGTCGCATTAATATCGTGTTGGGAAAGTTCCTCATGGTCCTCACCGCCTCGGTGACCACCATATTGCTTTCAATACTTTCGATGGGTGCAAGTGCGGCGATTGGGATCATGTCTTTTGGCCAGCAGGCGACCGCAGCCAAGGCGGCGGGTGAAACCATTCCGACGATTGATCCACTGGGTTTGCTTGGTGTAGTCGCGATGGTGGCGCCAGTCGCCGTGCTTTTCGCTGCGCTGCTGCTGGCGATTTCCCTTTTCGCGAAAAGTTACAAGGAGGCGCAGAGTTATGTCTCACCGCTCATCATTGTCATCATCATGCCCGCCATGCTCGCGACGTTGCCCGGGATCGAACTGAATGTGAAACTCGCGCTCGTGCCGATCCTCAACCTTTCGCTGGTGTGCAAGGAGATGCTTTCGGGGGTATGGCATTGGAACCTCATTGCGGTGATTTTCAGTTCATCGTGCCTCTATGCTGCCGTGGCTCTGGCGTTCTGTGTGAAGATGTTTAACCGCGAGAGTGTGATGTTCCGGGCATAGAAATCATCCTCTGCATTGGGACAGAGACTGGCTTGAACGCACGATGCCTCGGGACTCCGCCACCATTGAGGAAAGATTCGGGTGGAGTGTTTCGCTTGCGAAGGGGTGAGTTAGGCCGTTTGCCCGGTAGAGGCTTCCATATTTCTGTAAAATCCAGCCGGTCGGTGGTAAACCCGGCGTAAATGCCGGCTGCGCCTCTAGGCAGGGAAGAACTTCACTGCTATGGTGACGTCATACCTGCCATGAACACGACAACCTCCCCGGCCACCCAAGAAACCGCGCACCTCGAAAAACTGCGCGCGCAAATTTCCACCGACATCGAAGATATGCAACAGAAGGAATCCAGTCTGCGCGAATACGAACAGCGCCTGCGTCTTCTGGTCGAACACGCCCACAACAGCCGGGCTCCGCTGGCCACGCCTCCTCCCGCCCTCAACCAGGGCATTCTGGACGCCGAGTGGGAGAAATACCGCCGGGCGCACGCGCTGCTTGAGGCGGCCCGCCGGGGCTTGTGCGATGACCGCCTGGCCCTCAAGGACCGGGAGGAAAGAATGCAGCTGCGCGAAGTGGAAGTCGCCCGCCGCGAAGCTTGGGTGAAGGTGCGCGAACAAGAACTCGAGGCGCAGGCCCGAGCGCGGGCTTTGGAGCTGGCCCAGCCCAAACCGAAATCTTCGTTCACCGCCGCCCCGTTTCTGGCGGCGCGCAACCTGCTCATGCGCCACAGCTGAGAACTTCCGCGTTTCGGCAGGATGTTGTTGAGCCACCGGCCCGGACCAGAAATGGCCCGGGTCTTTTAGATTCAAGCGCCGAACGGTGGAGCAGGCCGGAATTTGCGCTTGCATGGGATGCCGCAGTCCCGCATCAAGGCGCCCGTGATTCTTTCCTCCCAGCTGCGTAATTTCTCTGCGACCGCCATTAAGGCAGTCGGCATGCGTGCTGGGTGGAAACCACCGGCTCGGCGACCATGGTGAGACGCGCATAGCGCGAAAGCGGTTCCAAACCGCACCCGCAAAAAACCACCAAGATCCGCCGAGCCCGACTCCCCCGAGTCGGGTTTTTCATTTTCCACCATATCCAACCAACCACCACCATGCCCATGCTCGAATCTCCGCCACTCCAGATGGACTTGCCCGACATATCATTTTTCGGGCGTACCCTGGATGAATATGCCAAGTTCTTTGCCTTGGAACCTGCTGCGCTGCGGCGAAAGGCCGTGCTTGATGTCGCGGCCGGGCCATCGTCATTCACCTCCGAGGCGAGCCGCCGCGGCATCGACGCCGTAGCGGTCGATCCCCTATATGGCCGTTCCATCCGCGAACTCGGGCTGCAAATCAAACAGGACTACGGGAGGATGTTTGCGCAGATGCGGGCCAAGCCGCGGCTTTTCCGCCTGAAGGCTTTTCCTTCACTGGCCGCGGCCGAGACCGACCGGCGGTCTGCGGCACAGTGGTTTCTCGCCGACTATGAGGGGAACGCTCGCCACGGGCGCTATGTCCGGGGTTCGCTGCCGCAGCTGCCGTTTCTTGACGGGGCGTTCGACCTCGTGCTCTGTGCGCACTTGCTTTTCATCCATGCCGGGCGCTTTGACTTTGACTGGCACCTCGCAGCTTGTGCTGAACTCATCCGCGTGAGCGGGGGCGAGGTCCGGATCCATCCAGTTTGCGGAGTCGATGGGCGACCCTATCCCGAGCTCGAGCTTCTGCAGCGCGAGTTGTCCGTTCGCGGCGTGCAGAGCGCGGTCGTGCCGGTGCACTACGAATTCTTTACCGGCAGCAGCAGCATGTTGGTGCTCACCCGCCACCATTAAGAAGCCAGGGCTTTTCCAGTTCGACCAGTTTTGTGGCGGCGGTTTCCCATGAGGCGGTTGCCGCCTGGAGCTGATCCACGATCGCGGAAAGTTCACGGTTCAGGTGCTGCGCCTTGCCCGGCTGGTTGTAGGTCTCGGGCGCCTCAAGCTCGGTGGTCAATTCGTTTTGCTTCGTTTCGAGCTCGACCACCTTTTGCTCAAGGTGACCGACTTCGGTGCGGAGTTTCTTCAAATCCGCCGGGTTGGGCCGCTTGGCGGGCTTGGAATTTGAAATTTCAGAATTGGGCTCCGCAGGCTTCGCCTGCACAGGCCGGGCGTCGGTGAAACCTGCGGTGAGCGCCGCCCGGGCGCTGGAAGCCCGGGATTTTTCCAGGTAGTAGTCGTAATCACCGGCATAGGGCGTCAGCCGGCCCGAGTGGACGTGCAGAACAGTTTTGGCAAGCTGCCGGATGAAGTAGACATCGTGGCTGATGAAAATGAATGTGCCCTCGTAGTTCCTGAGCGCGCTGACCAGGGCGTCGATGGAGGGAATGTCGAGGTGGGTCGTCGGTTCATCCATCAGGAGCAGGTTGGGCGGATTGATGAGCAATCGGGCCAGTGCCAGCCGCGATTTCTCGCCGCCGGAAAGCACGGAAACTTTCTTGAAGACATCATCCTTGCGGAAAAGAAACCCGCCGAGCACGGCGCGGCCCTGCTGTTCGGTCAACTGGTTCTCGGCCGTGCGAAGCTCCATCACGTTCTCGAGCACGGTCAGATCGAGCTTGAGGTTGTCGCTGCGGTTCTGGGCAAAGTATCCGGGCACGACGTTGCTGCCGAGATTCATCTCTCCGCCCTGAATGGGCACGACTCCGGCCAGGATTTTCAGCAGCGTGGATTTGCCGGAACCATTGGGGCCGACAAGTACGATGCGCTGGCCGCGCTCGGCCTCGAAGTTCATGTCACGATAGACAACGTGATCCCCGTAAGCCTGCAGGACGTTCTTGAGCGTGACAACTTTCAGCCCCGAGCGCGGCGGCTGGGGAAAGCGGAAGTTCACCCGCTTCAACTCCGCCATCGGTTCCTCAACGGCCTCCTCCTTCAACCGCTCGATCTGTTTCTCCTTGGATTTGGCGCGCGAGGCCATCGAGGCCTTGGCGCCGAAGCGGTCCACGAATTTCTGGAGATGGGCGATTTCCCGCTGCTGGTTCTTGAACTGGGCGGCTTGCTGCTCCTTGCGGGCGTCCTTCTCGTTCAGGTAGTCGTCGTAGTTGCCGGTATAGCGGTTGAGCGTGCCGCCGCGCAGCTCAAGGATGCCGTTGCACAGGGAGTTCAGAAATTCCCGGTCGTGGGAGATGAGTACGAGGCCGCCTGGGTAGCGCGTGAGATAGTCTTGAAACCAGAGCAGTGCCTCGAGATCAAGATGGTTGGTGGGCTCGTCGAGCAACAGCAGCGCAGGCTCGCTGACGAGCAGGCGGGCCAGATGGGCTCGCATGACCCAGCCGCCGGAAAAGGACTTGGCGAGGCGGTCATGGTCGGTCTCGCGGAACCCGAGGCCGGCCAGGATTTTTTTGGCGCGCGGTTCAAGCGTCCAGTCGATGTCGTGGTCATCGTCGGTTTCGGGCATGAGCTTCTTGCCGCTGGTGGCGATGTGCAGGATGCTTTCATCGCCGACGGGTGCGCTTTCCTGCGGCAGGTAGCCGAAGTCCGCGCCGCGTTCCCACTCGATGGTGCCCTCATCCGGCGTCTCCTCGCCCAGGATGAGGTTAAACAGCGTGGTTTTGCCCGCGCCGTTGGCTCCCACCAGACCAAAGCGGTCGGTGCGCGCAACGAAGAGCGACACCTCGGAGAAGAGTTCCCGGGTGCCGTAGGACTTGGCGACATCAGCTAGGGTCAGCATGGAAAACCCGCGAGCAAGCAGGGTTGGCGTGCCGTCGTCAATGGCTTTGCTACACCAAGGTGAGGGCCACGGCTCCGGCCACGGCCACGGCTCCGCCGGCGAGCGAACGAAGGGAGGGTCGCTCGCCTTCAAACCAATACGCGAAAGGGATTACCATGAGTGGAGTCGTGGCGGTGATGGGCAGGACGATGCCACTGGGTACGCTGGCCAGGGCCATCTGGAAGGCACCCATGCCCAGCACCGGGCCGGTCAGGCCATGGGCCAACACCCAAAGATAACCGGATCGACGCGACGCCATGACCGCTGTTGGACCATACTCAACCACGCGCCAACGTTGGATCTGATGGTGCATCGCATACCACAGAGCGGTGAGGACAAAGCCGCCGAGCACGCGCGGGAAAGCGGCGGTGAGACCATCGACCGGAACGCCCGAGCGTTCGGCCAGTTCGAAGCCTTTGCGACTGAGCACGGCTCCCACTCCTTGTCCCAGCGCGGCCAATACGCCAAAGATGGCACCATAGCTGCGGACCTTGACCCTGGGTGGATCCCTTTTTGTCGGCATCAACGCGGCCATGATGCCGGCAAGGACCACGGCGCTGCAGAACAACTGGGCCGTCGACAACCGGGTGCCGAGCCACAACCATTCAACAAGGATGGCGATGGGCACCGAGAGGCACTGCATCATCATAATGGTCAGCCGGGAGCCGAGCAATGGCAGGGCGGCGAAGAAAGCGATATCGCCAATGCCCATCCCAACGATGCCGCTGAGCAGGAAGATCGACAGGGAGGGACCGGACAGGCTGTGCCCGGAGGCGAGGGTCCACAGACCGAGGAAAAACATCCCGATGAGCAACCGGCCGAGGTTGGCGTGGACGGTGCCCACGGCCCGCTGGCTGCGGTTGGCCAGCACCGTGGAAAAGGAGAACAGCAGCGTGGTGGCGAAAGCGTAGAGCATGCGTGAACAGAGAGGCAAAGCCGCAAAGCGGTGGGGAGGGCAACGAAACATTCACCGTATAGTCCCGGGATTGGGCCCGGCGTTGTGGTGGCATGTCCAACCGCTGCGTCACCGAAAAATCACCGGACCTGCGCCAGAATTCCGGCAACCCGAGAGCAAAGCAATCCAGTGACCCCGGCCTTCGCCAGGCTCATGGTGCGGCAGCAGGGGCATCAGCCACGCGGGAGCGGGCAAGCTGGGCGAAGTCTTCGCCGCCGTGCAAAACATGCAGCCGGTACGAGTAGGTGGTTGGCCAGAGGGAAAGCCGGAATGGTTCATGGGGTAGGGCGCCCCAGGAATTGTCCCCGCCCAGTCCGCGTTGCTTGAGATCAAGATTGAGCGTCACCGTCTCGCGTTTCGGCAGCATATAAGAATAATAATTTTCCTTGTTGGTGGCGCAGAAGAGATCGTCGGTGCTGGCATGGAGCGCATTGGCGCTGAGCAAGGGCTGGCCGATGGCGAGCAGTCCGCGACCTTGCGCATTAGTGAGGGCCAGCCAGCGCACCGCCTCCTTGTTGCCGGTTTCCTGTGGCTTGCTGTATTCGAAGTACTGGTCTTTCACCTTGCCGCGATACAGGCCGACGCGGGCGGCTTGCCGGTCCCAGTAAGTTTCCTGCGGACCCTTGCCCAGCCACACCAGGTTGTCGAAGCCCGCCCGCAGCGTTGTCTGCATGCCAAACCGCGGCATCTCGGGCAGGGATTTTTCACCCGGAAGCCAGGTGGTGGAGACCTCTACCTCGCCGTTGCCCATGACGGTCCAGACAATCTGCTGCGCGCATTCGAAGGCTTTGATCCAGCCTTCAACAATGATCACGACCGAGCCGGCGCCGACCGGCCGCACGTCGACCAATCTGGCTTCCCAGGTTTCATGCGCTTTCCGCCACAGCCCCATGCCACCCGGTTGCCAAAAACCCTTGCTCGGTTCCATGCTTGGCATGCCGCTGCCCCGGTCATTGTCGTTGGGCGCGCGCCAATAGTGTGGCCCCAGCGGTGCCTCGAGCAGCTCGATATCGGCGCTCTTGAGCGAAACGAGCAATCCGGTGCGCTTCGAAACCGCGGTGCTGAAGTTGCCGCCGCGGACCACGATCAGTTCCCCTCCCTGGTCCACCGCCAATGGAGGCAGGGTGTCGCGGGCGATCAACAAGGCGGGCGCCGCCCAGGGTAGCTGGAATTGCTCCCACGCGACCTCATGGCCGGCGTCAGCCCACGGCGTGCGCTCCTTGAGCTTGAAACTGACTTCGAGGAAATATTCCACGCCCGGCGCCGGTGCGACTGGTTGCACCGGCAGGGCCAGTTTTTTCTTTTCGCGCGGAGCCAGGGTCAGTCCCTCGACGCGACCCTGCTGGATAACCTGTCCTTCGGCGACTACGCGCCAGTCGGCGGCGAGCCAGTTTTCCAAGGGTAGAAAATCGAACCAGTTCTGGAACTCAACCTCGGCCTTTGCCAGATCGCCGGCCCGCATTTGAATTGGCTGGTAAATTTTTTTCACCTCGGCGAGGCCGGGGTGCGGCACCCGGTCGGGGCCGACGAGTCCGTTTTCACAGAAGTTGCCGTCGGACGTGACATCGGGCGGCCCAAAGGTGCCGCCGTAGGCGAAAAAAGTGCCGAGCGCCGGATCGAGTGGCAACGATTTGGGATTGTCCAGCCGCTCGATTTTGCGGGAGGCCGGCACCGGCGTGCGCAGACCCTGGTCGACCCAGTCCCAAATGTAGCCACCCTGCAAATGCGGCAGACCCTCGTAGATCGGCCGCCAGTAAGCCCAGACATCGCCCGAACTGTTGCCCATCGCATGGGCGTATTCACACATGATGAAAGGCTTGGTCCGCGGCAGGGCCGCGTAGTTCCGGACCGACTCAATTCCGGGATACATCGGACATACGATATCGGAGGTTTCCGCGCTGCGGGGATTTTCGTACTGCACCGGCCGGGTCGGATCATGCTGCTTCAGCCACTGGTAGTCGCGAATGAAATTATCACCGAAGCCGGCTTCGTTACCGAGTGACCAGGTGATGATGCAGGCGTGGTTCTTGTCGCGCTCGAACATCCGGATGGTGCGGTCGAGGTGGGCGGGGCCCCAGGCGGGCACCTTCGCCAGGGTGTGCTCCTCGTAACCCATGCCGTGCGACTCGATGTTCGCCTCGTCGATGATATAAAGGCCGTATTCGTCGCAAAGCGCATACCACTCGGGCACGTTTGGATAGTGGCAGCTGCGCACGGCATTGATGTTGTGCTGCTTCATCAGCCGAATGTCCTGCACCATCCGCTCCCGGGTCATGACCTGGCCGGTGTCGGGGTCCCATTCGTGCCGGTTCACCCCGCGGAACAGCACCGGCCGGCCGTTCACCAAAAACTGGCCGCCCTTGATTTCCGCCGTGCGGAAGCCGACGCGCCAGGGAATGATTTCCAACACCTGGCCGGCGTCGTCCTTGGTGGTGAGCAGCAACGTGTAGAGCTGCGGGATTTCCGCGGACCATTTGCGCGGGTTCACCACCGGTTCACCGAGCTTGAATTCTGTGGAGCCGCCGGCCGCGATCGAAACGGAGGCAGCGTTGCGTTCCAGCACAAGTTTGCCCGTCGGGTCGAGCAGCTTGATTTCCACTTTGGCAATACGTGGGACGGCGGCAAAATTTCTGATTTCAGCGGTTACGTTGAGTACCGCGTCCCGGTAGGCGGCATCGAGAGCAGTCTGGACGGTGAAGTCCCGCACATGCACCGGCGGTGTCGACCACAACGAGACATTGCGCATGATCCCGCTCAGACGCCAGAAATCCTGGTCCTCAAGATAGGAGCCGTCATTCCAGCGAAAAACCTCGACAGCAAGTTGATTTTCACCGGGCCGGAGACAGGGGGTGAGCCGGAAGGTGGAGGGCGTGCGCGTGTCCTTGCTGAATCCGACTTTCTCGCCGTTGACCCAGAGGTAAAAAAACGAGTTGACGCCGTCAAAGGTGAGGAAAATTTCGCGTCCGCTCCACGCCGGCGGCACGGTGAAGATACGGCGATAGGCGGACACGTGATTGAGCGCATCGGCCGGGATGAGAGGTGGATTGGCCAGCTTCCATGGATAGGTGATGTTGGTATATATCGGGATCCCGTAACCCTCGATCTCGGGATTGGACGGGACACGAATGGTTGCCCAAGCCGAATCATTGAAATCAGTCCGCCAAAACTCCGATACTCGTGCGGCCGGCGTAGCCGACCAATGGTATTTCCACAGACCGTTTAACGACTGGAAGTAGGGCGAACGCTCTCGATCCAGCGTTTGCGCCGAGACCGCGTCGGCATAGACCGACATGGTGGCGAAGGGCGGCTCAACCCCAACGTGTTGCACCGCCGGATCCTGCCACTCGGGTGCCGGCTCCATGGTGGCTGCGCCGGCCAGCAAGGCGGACGCGATTGAAAGAAGAAAAGCCGCGAGCCGGCCGGAGTATTTGTTGGGTGAGTCCATGGGGTAACAGGGAAATAAAACCATACCGGCTTCCACAAGCCGCCGTGCAAATCTGGACGGAATTCACTAAAAATTAGTTGTCAGACGGTTTTCGCTCAATCCTAAAGTGCCGTACGCAACTCAGGCGCGACGGCTGCCCGGCACAAGCGTTGGCCGCATTTGCGCTGGCCTGAATCACTCGGTTGGGTGTGATTCAGTTTCATGTCCAACCGCCTTGCCGCCGAAAAGTCGCCGTATTTGCGCCAGCACGCGGACAACCCGGTGGAATGGCTCCCATGGGGCGCGGAAGCGCTCGCCAAGGCGAAGGCGGAACAGAAGCCGGTTTTCCTTAGCATCGGCTACTCGACCTGTCACTGGTGTCATGTGATGGCCCACGAGTCGTTCGAAAACGCGGCGGTGGCGGAATTGCTGAACAGAAATTTTGTGCCGGTGAAAGTGGACCGCGAAGAGCGGCCCGATCTGGACCGGGTCTACATGACCTATGTGCAGCAAACCACCGGGCATGGCGGCTGGCCGATGAGCGTCTGGCTGACGCCCACGGGCAAGCCGTTTTTTGGCGGCACCTATTTCCCTCCCGAGGACCGGTCCGGCCGGCCGGGTTTTATCACGGTGCTTCGCGCTATCACCCGGCACTGGCAGGAACAAAGAGAGAAAATACTGTCCGGAGCCGACGAGGTTGTCGCGGCGCTGCAACGCCACGCCATCGAGGGCAGGGCGCATGAAATCAAGGACGATCCGGCGTCACTGCCCGAGGCCGCCGGCAGCGCGTTTGCAAAAGGCTACCAATATTTCTATGAGTCTCACGATGTCCGGTGGGGCGGATTTGGCGGCGCGCCAAAATTTCCGCGCGCATCGGTGATCAACTTTCTTTTTCGCCGCGCGGCGCGGCAAGGCTTGCAGTCGGACCTTGGTGCGGACGCCATGAAGATGGCGGCGCATACGCTGCAAAAAATGGCGGAGGGCGGACTGCATGACCATGTGGGCGGCGGTTTCCACCGCTACGCCGTGGATGAGCAGTGGCACGTGCCGCACTTTGAAAAAATGCTTTATGATCAGGCTCAGATCGCACTGAACTACCTGGAGGCGAAACAGGCGACCGGCCGGGCAGTGTTCGCCTGGATCGCCCGCGGCATTTTCGAGTACGTCCGCCGCGAGCTGACCGGTCCGCATGGCGGTTTCTACTCGGCGGAGGATGCGGACAGTGCGCC
>CAZBLQ010000034.1:0-20942 GCA_964492635.1 uncultured Oleiharenicola sp. | reverse complement strand
ATGCGGCGACCGGCACGCTTTACCGCAGCTGGCGTGAGGAGCGGGGCGACATTGCCGGATTCGCCGAGGACTACGCGTTCCTGATTCAGGGATTGCTGGATCTCTACGAGGCGGGCTTCGACTTCCGCTGGTTGCAGTGGGCGGTGAAACTGCAAGCCCGGATGGATGAATTGTTCCGGGATGAAAAACACGGGGGCTATTTCAACTCCCGGGCGGACGATCCGACGGTAATCGTGCGGTTGAAGGAGAATTATGATGGGGCGGAACCGGCCCCGAACTCGGTGGCCGCGGCGAATCTGCTCCGGCTGGACTGGATGTTGGGGCTGCCGGGCGCGCGCAATCAGGCGTTGGAGATTTTCGCGGCGCTGCACAGACAGTGGAGCGCTGCGCCCCACGCGCTGCCACAAATGCTGTGCGCGCTTGAGTTGGCGCTGGCGGAGCCGCGCACCGTGGTGCTCGCGGGCGATCCGGCGACCGAGGATTTCCGCACGCTGGCGGCGGTGTTGTCCGAGCGGCTCGGCCCGCAGCGCGCTGTGGTCTGCGCCGATGGGGGAGCAGGGCAGCGCTGGCTGGCGCAGCACCGGCCTTACCTCGCGGAGATGACGCCTCTGAACGGTCGGGCAACAGCTTATGTGTGCGAAAACTTTGCCTGCCAGCAGCCAGTGACCGACAGAGAAGACTTAAGCCGGCTGCTGCAGTAGTGGCTCGCGGCATCCCGGGACGGACCACGGGATTCATCTGCCCAGCCGGATCGCGACCCGGGTCGGGCCAGGGTCATGACTTACCCTTGCAATAAACCAAACCAAAATAAAAGCTGACCGGCGTGAAAGTCCTGATCGCTGAAGATGATCCCGTCGCCTGTCGCGTGCTGGAGGCAACCTTGGTAAAGTTGGGCTACGAGCCTGTCATCGCCACCGATGGCAAGGATGCATGGACGATCATCAAGGCGGAAAATCTGAGAATTGTGGTCAGCGACTGGCTCATGCCCCGGCTGGACGGGCTGGATTTGTGCCGGCGCATCCGCATCCGGGGCGGCGACTACGTCTATTTCATCCTGGTTACGGGTCAAACGGCTACGGAAGAGAACATGAAAATCGCCGCGGACGCCGGCGTGGACGATTTTCTCAGCAAACCCGTCAGACTGCAGGATCTCTGGGTACGATTGCGCGTGGCGGAGCGCATTCTGGGGTTCACCACCCAGGTGAAAGAGCTGGAGTCGTACCTGCCGATCTGCGGCTATTGCAGGAAAGTGCGCGACGACAAAAACTACTGGCAGCAAATTGAACAATACATCGGCACGCGCACCGGCACCAGCTTCAGCCACGGAATCTGTCCCGAGTGTCTGGAGAAGGTGAGAAAATCCGAGCTCGCCCGAACGGGCATCGCGGGGCCGCCTAACGCCTGAGCACCGCCCGCCCGAGGCGTTGGTCGCCGTCGTTCGGGGCTGGTTTCACGCCGAGAATCGCGCAGAGCAGATTGTAGACGTGAATGTTTTCCACGTCGGGGATCTCGGTTCTCCGCCGGAAGGCCGGTCCACTGGCGATAAAGAATGCGCCCATATTTGGCGAAGCCGGGTCGAAGCCGTGCGTGCCCCGCTCAAACGTCAGTCGCTTTACCCGGAGGAAGTCACGGGTGGTGATATACCAGCCCGGATTCGCACTGAGCACGACTGGCGCGATGCGGTCACTCGCGCGGTAGTGCAGCCGTTCGGGCACCTCGTTGCGCAACCAGACGCTGAGCTGGGGATGTTTGCCGCGTAATTTGGCCGCCAATTCCTCCGCGGTGCCGGTTTTCTGGCGGAGACCGGCATTGGCGCCGGCGAAATCGACGTCGATGGAGTTCAGGCTCACATAATCATCAATCAGGATGGTGCGATCAGGGCTGACCGGCTCCATGCCATGGTCGGACACAATGACGAGATTTGCGTGGCTGCGCAGTCCAAGCCCGGTCAGCCCGTCCAGCAGGTGACCAACGGCAGCATCAGCCTCTTTGACGGCGGCGGCCGTTTCCGGCGCATCAGGGCCAAAGGTGTGGCCCGCATGGTCCACGATGTCGAAATACAATGTGGCCAGTTTGGGCCGCTGGCTGGGCGGCAGGGCCAGCCATTCGAGCAGACCGTCCACGCGCTGGGTGCAAGTGAGCCGCATGTCAAACGGCTTGCTAAGGGTCGGCTGAGTCCCGTGGTTTTTTGCCTCCGAACCGGGCCAGAAAAAGCACGCACTGCGGACGCCCTGTTTTTCCGCGGTGATCCACACGGGTTCGCCGCCCTCCCACCACCGGCTGTCGACAGAAGACTCGTGGGTCTTGTAGTTAAATCTGGCCTGCAGAACCGGGTCGAAAAAAGTGTTGGCAACGATGCCATGGTGCTCTGGGCGCAGTCCGGTAACGATCGTGTAATGGTTGGGAAAGGTGAGCGACGGAAAGCTCGAAGTCATGCGCGTGGCGTGGACTCCATCGGCCGCCAGCCGCCGGAGCACGGGCGCATCGTATTTTTGCAAATAATCCCAGCGGAAACCGTCAATGGAGATGAGAATGAGCGGACCCGCCGTGGCGGGGCTTTTCGCCGGCGTCGAGCAGGACGAAACCAGGAGACCGGCAACCCCCACCAGCAGGACCAAAACAAGGGAACATCGTTTCATTCTTTGTCTCAAGGTCGCAAAGGTTGTGCAGAAGTTAAAGATTATCTTGGCGTTCTTTGCGACCTTGGTGTGCAATTCCGCCCAATGAGTGAAGCCAAGCGACTGACCGAATTGGAGGAGCGGTATGTGCACTTGCAGCGCCATCTGACCGAGCAGGACAAGGCCGTGCTCGAACTCAGCGAGGAAGTCGCCCGGCTGCGGAAGGAGATTGCCCGGCTGCGTGTCCAGATGACCAGCGCCGCGGCCGATTCCGAAGACGCCGCCGAGGAAAGGCCGCCGCATTACTGATCAAAACAGCGCGGTGACTTCGACGTGCTTGCCGGGTTCGAGGACGACTTCACCGGAGACGGCGGCGGTTTCGTCGTTCTTGTAGAACTTGCAGCGCACGGGGGCGGCGGCGTCATGCGAGGCCCAGCCCCACTTGCCGATGGAAACAAACTGCATGGGGATGCCCTTGTCCCAACTCAGGCCGGGACCGTCACCGCGGATGAAAAGCTTGTTGCCTATGCCGATGTAGGCGGTGGCGAGCAGCCGGGTGGCGCCGTCGGACGAGAAGGAGGCTTCCACCGGGGCGGCTGACTCAGCCGGTTCGTTAGCTGAATCGGGCGGGACAGATTCGCCCTCGCTTGTGCCGCGCTCGGTGGTGGAGGACGAAGGCTCGGACATCGCCGTAAGGATATCCTCGGGTTTCGGCTTGCGCGGGGCCCGGGGTTTTCTGGGCTTGGGCTCCTCCACGACAGGTGCGGCGGCATCGGGACCGCTTGTTTCAACCACGGCGACCGATTCAACGACCGGAGGCGTATCGATCCCTGGTTTTTCCGTTGCATCGGATTGAGCCGATTCCTGTGGTTCCGTCGATGTTCGCGCCAAGAAGGAAGATGCGGGCGCCTGGCCAGTGGAGAGACCGGCTGCAGTCTGCCTCAATGCCTCAAGCTTGGTTTCGAGTGCGGCCAGCGTGGCGGCAAGCTGGCCATCCAGCAGGGCCGTGGTGTCAGCGGTGGCGCTTTGCACTTTGGCGAGGGCGGCCTCGGCGCCCGTGAGCTGCTTGCGGGTGGCGGCTTCGAGGGCGGCCCAGTCCGTGGTGGCTTTTTGGATTTTGTCCGCGACCGCCTTGAGCTGCTGGCTGTTGGCGGCGCGCAATTCGGTGAGCTCCTGCTCGAGGGCCTCGCGATCGCCCTCTTCCTTTCCCGCGAGGGCCTCGTTGAATTCGGCAAGCTTCTCCTGCATGCGGTAGGGCAGGTTTTCCGCGGCATGGGCGGTCTTGTGCACGGCCTCCTCGACGGCTTTGATCTGGGCGGCGGCGCGCGCCAGGCTCTCGCCTGCGACATGAAGGCGCTGCACCTGGTCGCTGACGCGTTCGCGCTCCTGCTGGACATATTCGGCGGAATCGGCGGCGTAATCGACAAGGAAGGGAACCAGGCCGATGATGGCCGCCAGCACGACACAAACCACGGCGCTCACAAAAGGCAGCGGCGCATAGGGATTCTTGGTGTTGAAATAAACGATCAGAAAAGCCGTAAGAAGAAGGACGGCGTCTATGATGAGAAAGGTCGACTTCTTGAGACGGGGGGCGGGTTCGAGATTCATAGGCGGGGCGCGCGCACGATTGTTTTCTGCCGGCACGGGCTCTTTCTCAAGGCTAAAACCGGCCGAGGATGAGGCAGCCAGGAACCGGCCGCCGCTAAAGCGTGGCCATTCAGTCCGCTGATGCCGGAACCGCACTGCAGAAAAGAGCCTTGTGCAGACGGAGACGTTTGGCATGGTCCAGGCACGCCGATGAACCCCACTTCGCCAAGGCTACGAAGGGCGGAAAGTAAGCAGGTCACGCTTCGATCGATGGCGACGATGACTGTCGCAACTGCCGTCCGGAGGATGAAAAAGTGAGTTCGTCCCCCTTTGTCCGGATAGATCGGGAGCGCCGCGGACAAGAACGGCATTATGTGGTCCATCTGCCGGACCCGAAATTCACGCTTGAGTTGATCCCGGATGGCGAGGCTTCCGACCGGATTGGCCGGGGAATAATCAAACGTGTGTGCGTGCCAAACTCGTGGGCGGGAGACTACGGCCAATACGGCAAGCTGCTGGGCGCGGCCCAGGAATTCTTTGCGCAGTCGGGCCGGATCGGGGCGCAACCATCGCGGTTTTGAACCAGGAAGGGAGCGGGCTGGCCGGGCCGGTCACCGCATCAGCTGCCGCCAGGTCATGACAAAAAGGGAGAAGAGCATCCCGATGCGGATGGAGCCTTCGAACGTCAATACCACCAGCACCCACTTGAGGCCGCAGGTGCTGCGGATGGCATAGGCCACCGCCGTGACAGCGAGCAGCACAATGCCTTGGGCCCGGCCGAGCGGATGAAGCAAGAGGGTGATCATCCAGAGATAATAGACGAGCAGTCCGCCCGCCCAGGTAGCGGCCATCCAGCCGGCCATGGGCAATTCGCGCGGGTCGGCGTTTACGCGGATCTGTTTTATGCCCATGTAGCGTTCGCTCAGGAAAAGCTGCCAGAGCTCAAAGACCAGAAACAGCGGCGCGAGCAGGGCAAAAGGATTCATGCGCGGAAAGGCCGGCGACCGGCGGGAGCGAACAAGAAAGCGCAGATAGGACTCATGAAAGCGGGCGTTCAGACCAGCAAACGGCCACCCGGGACCGGGGGCCAGAATTTATTGCCGCTGGCGTCGAAAAACCGGGTGAAAATCCGCCGGGTCACTTCCCGCCATACCAGATGCCCCGGCGCCAGTTGTGGCGGCGGAGGCGCCCCAGCAGATCCGCGGACAGGTCGGGCAAATCGCTGACTCCGCAATTGGCCTCGGCTTGGGCGACATTGCGGATGCCCGGAATGACGGTCGAGACCGCGGGGTGCGCGAGCACAAACTGCAGCGCGGCCTGGGCGAGGGTGAGGTTGGTGCCGGCGAGATCTTTCCGGATCTCGGCGGTGCGGGCGACAGCCCGGCCGAGCCGGTCGCCGGCAAAATACTTGGCGCGGAAATCATCCGGTGCAAACTTCGTATCGGCTGTGAATTTTCCAGTGAGCACACCCTCGTCGAACGCAACCCGGACGATGATGCCGACGCCACATTCCTTCGCGACATCAAGCAGCTCGGCGGCGGGCTCCTGGTCGAAGATGTTATAAATCACCTGCACGGCGTCGACCCAGCCGCCGCGCATGAGGTCGATCACGGAATTCTGGTCGTGCTCGGGGGTGGAAACTCCGATGAGCCCAAGCTGGCCCTCGCGTTGGAGCTGCCTGAGCAGCTTGAAGGGCGTGGGATTGCGATTCCACGCGCGGGTCCAGGTGTGCAGTTGCAGCAGGTCGAGCTTGGTGGTGCCAAGGTTGGCCAGCCGGGTGGCGATATTCGCCCGCAGGTATTTCTCGGGGAAGCGTTCCTCCGCGCGGCAATAGGGCGACGGGGGCCAGATGCCATCGGCCGGTGGTGTTTTGGTGGCGACAAAGATATTCTCCTTTTTTCCGATGGCTGTTCGTTCGCGCAGCACCTGGCCGATAAGGCGCTCGCTGCGGCCGTCGCCATAGCCGGCGGCGGTGTCGACAAGGTTGACGCCGAGGTCGAGGGCGCGGTGCAGCGCGGCGAGGGAATCGGCATCGGCCTGAGCGCCCCAGCCGCCGCCGATGGCCCAGGCGCCAAAGCCGATCTCAGAGCAATTGAAACGGTGTTTGCCGAAAGGACGATATTTCATGGAAAGTGAGGGTGGGAAAATTTTCTCCGGGACCTGCCTGCAGGGTGGGAGGGAGAGTATCACTCCTGCGCAGGAGTTATTCAGTTTTTTCGCCGGCCGTGAAGTCCACCCATGGCTCGGCAGGCCTGTTCTTGAGCAGTCCGGTCTGCCAGTCGAACTGTGGGTGGTCGGCCAGGAATTTAACCGCGTCAAACGCGGTGCCATCGGCGGAGCCCCACCGCGCGGCAAAGCTCATCTTCTTCGCCATCGCGGTATCGACCACCTTGGCGTCAAACGTGCCGCCGGGACTGAACGGCGTGTGGGTGCTGCCGAGCTGCGGGTCGAGTTCGCCATGGGCGCTGAGGGCCCGGCCATTGAGCTTGTCGGGCACACTGTAGCAGGTGTCGTAGCAGTCGGCTTCAAATTCCTTCGCCTTGGCGAGATCGATCCGGCCGGTATTCTCCTTCATCAGTTGTTTCCAACGGACGCGGCGCGACACGGACGAAAGCCGGATATCCATGTCGTTCAGGTCGGTTTCAAGCCGGAGAATCCGCAGGTCCTCCGCGATGTTGGAACCGAGAAAATACCCGTCCTTGGTCCGCTCGAAGCCGACAAATTTCAGGCCGAGCTCGAGCCGGGCGATTTCCTTGGTGTTCACATCACCGATCAGCCATGCGTTGGCGTAGCCCCCGTTGTTGCCCTTTTTCATGATGGCGCACCATTCGTCGATGCTGCCGGCATCCTGGGTGGCGCGGCGCATCCGGGCGAATTCGGGCAGGCCTTTTTCCGTGAAGCCGTGGAAATTGCCGATCGTGGTTTCAGAACCGACGAGCCCGGCATCGGTGATGAAGAAGTCCGTGCCGCTGTGAATCCAGCCGGCCTGGGTCTGCATCAGGATGCGGTGTCCCTTCGCGGGGACGATATCGATGATGACGTTGGAGATCGCCTCGACATAGCTGAACATGGTGTTGTGACCCAGCACGACCCCACCATCCGTGGTCATCCCCCCGGTGGCGATGAACGAGGAGCACGACTGGTGGGGGGGAGTGACCACTGTGGCGCTGCTGTCCATTTTCTTCTGCACCTCGGGCCACCAATAGTCGTCGAGCTCCGCGCAGGCGTTGTAGGCCACCAGTTCGTCCAGGGTTGTGGCCGGGCCGGCGGCCCGCATGCCATCCACGATTCCCAGAAGTTCCTGCCGGTTCTCCTTGTCGACAGCGGGGGTCATGAAGCGGGCGACTTCCTTGAGCAGCCACGGCCACTCCATCGCAGTGTTATGGTGCCACACGGCCCGGCGCACGCGCAGGCATTCGGCGATTTCCTGCGCCAGCAGGTACCCGTGTTGGAAACCGCGCTCGCGCGGGCCGCCTTCGACATGGAGGTAAATCCATCCGGCCTTCTCGTGCCGCCCGGCGCGGCCGAGCCACTGTTTTTGCTCCACAGTCAGTTCGGTTGCGGTACAGACTTGGGCACAAAAGGCCAGGACAAGGCAAAGCAAGGCGCTGATTTTCATGGAATGCGTCTACCCGCCGAAAATTCGGAGGCCAGACAAAACCCATGGCAGATCAGAGGGTGGGCGGCGGCCGGTAGAGCCATGATCATGGAATCCACGCCGGAAGCGTTTTTTAGCTTCCACCTATATTAAGGTCTTTTGGTCTCTGTCGGCGTCGCGGAGCATCTGCAAGTTTAGGTTATGCAAACCAGTGCAAATCCCATGATTTTAATGCAGACCCACGACAGTGTTCCACGGGCAGAAGTAGGCGCCTTTGTGCAGCAATGCATCAACGAAGGCGCCGTGATCGTCGTGGTGACGCATAATCCCGATGGCCGCACCTGCACGGTGAGCGTGCAGCGCGAGTAAAGTCAGGCCGGCCATGGTGAATCGGGCCCGCCAAAGCGGGTGCCGGCGGGGAAGTGCAGGCCGAAATGTTGGGCGAGCAAGGCGAGCAATTGTTCGGGTGTCGTGATCTCGCAGCGCTGCAGGGCATCGGCACCCTGACGGTGGATGAATTCATTGTTGCGAATAGCGAAACGCGTGCCGGCAGGCCCCGCGCGGCCGACGGAGATCATCTGCCGGAACCTCGATTTGGGGCTCGTGCTGGTCCACCAGTTGGCGAGTTCCCGGTCGATGGCGGGCATCTCCTCGCCGGTGAACTCATAGACATCAGTCCACTCGTCACCCAGCCGTGCTTGGTGAAACAGGCGGCCGTTCTCACGGAGGATGCGGCGCGGCTCATGCGCGGTGGACTGCTCGCCGTCGCGCTCAAGCCGGATGCTGGAAGTGAGGGAAAGGGCGCCGATGCCCGCATCGGCCAGCCACCGCTCGCCACCGAGGTCGACGCGCAGGAAAAGATGCGTACGTGGCGGCGTGAAATCGCGCGGCACTTGCACGCGGACCCGGCCGGAAAGCGGAGTGACGCGGAAGCCGAGTGCAGTCAGCACATGGAGCAGGAGGGTGTTTTGCTCGAAACAATAGCCGCCCCGCCCGTGCTGCACCAGCTTTCGCTCAATGGCGGCGGGAGCGAGGTCGATGGGCCGGCCGA
Source organism: uncultured Oleiharenicola sp. (assembly GCA_964492635.1). GTDB lineage: Bacteria > Verrucomicrobiota > Verrucomicrobiia > Opitutales > Opitutaceae > Lacunisphaera. The sequence continues at coordinate 12,088 of CAZBLQ010000034.1, read as the reverse complement.
GCAGCACGTCGAGATTCTCGAACGGGATCGTGGCGGTGTGCGCCCCGAGAACGCCGTTTAGCGTGGCGAGGGAAGGCTCGCGCGGACCAGAGTAGCCAATGCGGGTGAAGTAGGCGTCGAGATCAACGTCGGTCGGTGGCGTGGACATGCCGGCAGTCTAGCAAAGAAGCGGACCAGGCGCCATGGGCAGTTGAACTGGAATCACCGGGTTACAGTTTCGCCTGGTTCGCCGTCGGCCAGAAGCCGGACCAGCTCACGGTGGTTCACCTTGCCGGTGCCGAGCTTGGGGATGGTATTGACGAATCTGATTTCGCGTGGGGCGCAAAGGTTGCTCAGGCCCTTCGCCTTGATGACGGCACGCAGGTCGGCGAGCTGCAGCTTGGGCTCGTTGGTCACCGCGATGAGTTTCTCGCCCTTGTCCTCGTCGGGCCGGGCAATCACCGCCACCTGGCAGCGCAGACCGAACTGCGGGAAGGCGCCAGCCAGCGCATCCTCGACGGCAGTGAGACTGACCATTTCCCCGCTGACCTTGGCGAAACGTTTCATCCGGCCGCGGATGTGCAGGTAGCCTTCGGCATCCACCTCCACAATGTCGCCCGTGTCATACCACCCGGCGAGCGCCCGAAATTTTTCGTCGGCCTCGGGATTCAGATAACCCTTCATGACGTTTGGTCCGCGGACGAAGAGCCGGCCGCCTTCCGCAACCCCTTCGACCGGTTCCAGTCGGTGGTCGAGTCCCGGGACAAACCGGCCGGCTGAACCGACGCAGGGTTCCATGCGGGTGTTGAGGCTGATCATCGGGCTGCACTCGGTTGCCCCATAACCTTCGAGGATGCGCACGCCGAACTTGCGCGCCCAGGTATCGAGGGTCGCGGTCTGCACCTTTTCCGCGCCGGCGATGAGGTAGCGCAGGGAATTGAAATCATAGGCGTGCGCCTTGCGGGCGTAGCCGTTGAGAAAAGTGTTCGTCCCCATCAGCACCGTGCAGACCCGGTCGTAGACCAGGGTGGGCACGACACGGTAGTGCAGCGGCGACGGATAAAGGAAGGTGTAGCAGCCGCGCACGAGCGGGAAAAGTGTGCCACCCATCAGGCCGAAACTGTGGAAGAGGGGCAGGGCATTGAAGAACCGGTCGTCATCGGTCAGGTCGATGACGGCAATGGCCTGCCGGACGTTGGCGAGAAGGTTGCGGTGCGTGAGCTCGACTCCCTTGGGCACGCCCTCCGAGCCGCTGGTGAACAGGACCACGGCGGTCTCCTCCGGTCGCAGCGGGATGTCGCGCAAGCCGGTGCCGGTGGACAGCGTGTGCCGGACCAGTGCTGCGAATTTTGCCAGCCTGGAAATCCCCGGGCTGACGTCCTCGAGGTAGATGAGCTTGATGCCGGCCTGTTCCAGCGTCGTGAGGTTGAGCCGCGCCTTCTCCAGAAACTGCCGCGAAGTGATGATGTGCTTCAGCGTGGCCAGTTGTGCGCAAAGCAGCATGACCGGGAGGCCGGTGGAATAGTTCAGCATGGCCGGCACTTTTCGCGCGGCCCACAGGCTGAGCAATGTCACCGGCTGGCTGTTCGCATTGGGGAGCAGGACGCCGACACGTTCACCAGCAATCGGGCCCAACCGCCGCCGCCATTCCGCCGCGAGCAAATCGGCGCCGACCATCAGCCGGCGGTAGGTCAGCTCCTTGAAAGTGACATCCTCCAGCGCGACGCGGCCGGGTATGCTGGCGGCAGTCTCTGCGATCGCGGCCAGCATGTTGTGCGGGCCGTGTTCCATCTCGACCTCGAACTGCTGCAGCGTCATCCGGTCCCGCAGCCACATGGTGATTTTCTGCCGGGCCAGGGTGTGGGAAACATTTTCAAAGGCCGGCGGGGACAACGCCGGGCTGAAGTGGGCCGTGACCCGCGGGAACCACCGGTGCCAACCTTTGTGCCGCACGAAACGCACCCGGCTCGCACCGCGCAGGTAACAGGTGATGATTTTCGCGCCGGTCTTGCGGATGAGGAAGCCCGTGCCGTCGTAAACTTTCATGAGGCTCCCACTCAGGGTAATGCGGCCTTCGGCGAACAACACCAGCCGTCCACCTTTTTCCAGATACTCGGCCATGTCGCGCACGGCATAGGGCGAGGTGGTGTCCACGGGAAAAGTCCGGCGGTTCACCATCACTTTTTTGAAGACCCAATGGGTTTCCGCGGTCGTGCTGGAGGTGACAAATTTCCAGTCGTTGTCCAGCACCACGTAGAGGAAGAGCCAGTCGAGCCATGAGACGTGGTTGGGCACGAGCAGCACCGGACCCGGCGTCGTGAGCGCCCCGGTGTCGTAGGCGCGAAACCGGAAACAGACACGAGCCAGCAGGCGAAACAAAAATTGTATCATGTGCAGTGGGATCAGGCGGCGGATTTTCTCCCGGCCAGCCGCAGCCAGGTGACGAGCAAGGCAACGCCGATGGCCAGGCCGAGGAACACGCCGCTGGGACTGAGCCCGGTCATCACCCCGGCGAAGACATACACGCCGGCGAGCAGCATGCCGAGGTTGTCGCCGAGGTTTTGCACTGCGATGGTCTTGCCAAGTTTGTCCGGATCGGATTCGGACTGCAGTGCGGCGTTGAGCGGAATGAGGAAAAGACCGGCGGTCACGCCCGTGGCAACCAGCAGAAGCACGACGGGCACGACGAGGTGGAGCGGCCCGAGGTGCACAACCGGGTGGCGCCAGAATGGCAGGGCATTGACGGAGTAGAGCAGCGCGAGCATGCCGGCCAGCGCGAAGCCATAGGTCCGGGTGCGGCGGAGGTCACCCACCTGGTGCAACTGTCCGGCCAGGACGCTGCCGGCCATCACGCCGACGCTGAGCCAGAGGCCGAGCAGGGCGATCTGGGTGTTGTCGGGCAGATGCAGCACCTCAAGGCCCCAGGGCTGGAAGTTGATTTTCATCGCGGCGCCGCAGACCCAGAACAGTGCGGTGCCGATGAGCACCCGGCAGAGCCGCGGCGAAGCCAGCAGGTCGCGCAGGTGGCCGCCGAAAGCTGCCACGCTGGCCGCGAGGTGGATGTCTGGCTTGTGCGGCGTGGGCGTCATGAGAAAATTGAACAGCAGCGCCGAGCCGAAGATGCCGAACAGCACGCCAAAGGAAACCAAGACCTGATCCTTGAAAACATCGGCCAGCACGGAGCCGGCGATGGCCCCGCCGAGAATGGCAGTAAGCGTGAGCAACTCAACCATGCCGTTGGCCTTGACGAGGCGTTCCCGCGGGAGGATTTCGGGAAGAATGCCATATTTGGCCGGACCGTAGAAACACGCACCGATACCGACGATGAGATAACCGAAGCCCTGCCACCAAGGTCCGAACCACACGCTCAGGGCACAGACAGCAGTGCCGAGAAGTTTGAGGGCGTTGCCCCCGACGAGCCAGCGGGTCTTTGCGTAACGGTCGTTAAGGTAGCCCGCGAGCGGCGCAAGCAACACGTAGGGCACAAAGAGCAGACTGGTGTAAATCGTGTTGTTTGATCGCAACTCAGTGGCCGTAATGACGCCGGCTTTTTGCAGGTAAGTCAGCTGCCCCACGATGACCGCGAGAATAGCGTTATCGCCCAAGGCGCTGAGAAACTGGCCGACGAGCAGGAGCGGGTAGTTGCGGTTCGATTTCACGTTCTTAATGCTGGTCCGACGGGGCGGCAGCTTTCGGGAGAACGGGACCAGGGGCAAGAACGGGCTGAGTGCAGCCCGGCCGGTTTCAGAAACGGCGGTTGAGTGACAGTTTCAGGTAACCCGCGGTGCGACCATCCATCCGGTAGTTGCGCTCATGGTAGTCGAATCTGCGGTCGACGACGATGCCGGTGTCAGTCGCGAGCGAAATTGTTTTGCTCAGCCGGCACTCGAGTCCGCCGCCGGTGCGGATTTCCCGGTAGTCGAGCAACGAGCCGGCCAGTGCGGGCACCACAGCGGCCGGGGGCTCACGGGTGACGCGATAGCTTCCACCCTGGAATTCCGCACTTATGCGCAGCTTGAGCATCTCGCCGGTTCGCCAGGTGAGGGCGGTGCGGGGGAAGCCGACTTCGAAATCCCAGTCGGGCGCGAACTGCCAGTGCGCCCCAATTACGGGAAGCACCGTATTTTTGGAAAACGTGTTGACGCTGACGGCGAAAGTCCAGGTGAGCTCGCGGCGAGGCGTATAACTGGCGGTGAAAAGCACCGGAACGTTGAAGCTGCGCACCCCGAGCGTTTTAAAGTCGCTGTAGAAACCCGGGCGAACAAACACTGCGGTGTTCCACCTTGCATCAACAGGGTGGATGAGCCCGAAATTCAGCGAAAGCCCGGCCAGCTGATCCGGCAGCGGGGTGGCGGCGCTGGCGTCGAGAAGGTTTACTTCGTACGCGAGACCATAGGCCAGTTGAAGTCCGGGCGTGAGGGTCCGGCGCCCTGAAAGGCTCAATTCGGCGTGATGCACCGATACGCCGCCGATTACCGCGCCACCGCTGGTGAGGTCCGCCGCGGAGGAATAGGAATAACTGGCGGCGGACGTTTCGAGCAGGGCGGAACGGAAAACCGTGGAAGGCGGTTGTTGGGCAAACGCGGCGTTTCCCGCCAGCAGGCCGAACGCGGTGAGGCAGATCTTCAGGCCGAACCGATCCCAATGGACCGGGTGCTGGTTCAAGACGAACCGGGTGGTTTGCATCAGCAGGCGGGTGTTCAGGAGGCATCAACCGGCTCGGTGACAATCAGCAGGGCCAGGAGGGCGAGGACAATTACAGCGTAGATCATGGCGCTGAACATACAGGATACCAGGCGCCGGACGTTAATTGATAAACCTGATGCCATCCATTGAGGGGACTAATGGGGGGAGCGCGGTTGGATGCAATTGCCCGTACCCCAGCTGAGGCACTTCCCGAACGGCATTGCTGTTGCGCTGGCGGTATGATGCAATGCCGGCTGGTGATGAACATCCACCATCTTGAGTTGTTCTATTACGTCGCCCGGCACGGCGGCATCAGTGCCGCAGTGCGGCACATGCCCTACGGCATCCAGCAACCGGCGGTCAGCAGCCAGATTCTCCTGCTGGAACAGGATCTCGGGGTGAAGCTGTTTGAGCGCAGCCCGTTCAAGCTGACCCCGGCGGGGGAGGAGCTGGATAATTTTGTCCGGCCGTTTTTTGAAAACCTCGGCCCGATGGCCGTGCGCCTCCGCACGCGGCTGGCGCCGCAACTGCGCATCGGCGCGTCGGAACTGGTGCTGCGCGACCATCTGCCAGCCGTGATCCAGCGGATGAAACAAAGCCAGCCCGGGTTGCGGCTGGCGCTGCGTTCGGGATTCCAGCCGGAGTTGGAGGCTTGTTTGCGCGATCGCGAGATCGACCTGGCGGTGATCCCGCTGCGCGGTCGGCTGCCGGGCCATATCCGCTGCCTGCGGTTGCTACGGCTCCCGCTGGTGCTGCTCGTGCACAAGAAAACGAAGATAAAATCTGCTGCCACGCTGCTGGCGCAGAAACGGCCGGCGGAACTGTTGATCTGCCTGCCCCCGACGGAAAGCATCAGCCAGGTGTTCCAGAGCGGGTTGAAAAAACTGGGCGTCACCTGGCCGATGGCCATCGAGGCAAGTTCGATGGAGCTCATCACGCAGTACGTGGCCAATGGCGACGGCGTGGGAGTGAACATTTTCATGCCGGACGTGGTGCGGCACCCGCAGGTGCGCGTGCTGCCACTGGACGGCATTGGCGAAGTCGAACTCGCGGCCATGTGGCATGGCGAACCCACGCCGATCATCCGGACTTTTTTGCAGGAATCCCAGCGCTACATCGCCCAGCACTGGCCCGATCAGGCCAATCTGGACAAGGTGGATTAAGTCTCAACGTGTCGCGGCGATGTAGTCGTCGACCACCTGCTCGAGCACGGCCAGCGGAACATTGCCGGCGCGGAGCACGACGTTGTGGAATTCCTTGAGGGAGAATTTGTCGCCGAGAGCCTCCTTCGTCTTGGCGCGCAGCTCGAGGATTTTCAGCATGCCGATCTTGTAGGAGCAGGCCTGCCCGGGCCAGACAACGTAGCGCTCCACCTCGGAGGCGGAAATGCCGTAGTCGATGGCCTGCTGGCGCGTCCAGTGCATCGTGTGCAGGCCGGTGTCGACCACCAGCCGGCGGGCACGGAAAAGCTCGTCCTGCAACTGGCCAAGGTGGCCCTTGGGATCACCGTCATACCAGCCCTGCTCGGCGGCCAGTTGCTCGGAATAAAGGGCCCAGCCTTCGCCGTGCGCGGAGAGAAAACCGAAGACGCGGTCACGCCGGAAGCGCGGCAGGCTGGTCATCTCGTTTTGCAGCGCGATCTGGAAATGGTGCCCTGGCACAGCTTCGTGATAAACGAGGGTGCGCATCTCCGGGATTTGGAAGTTCGGGCCGGGCAGCGGGGCCCAGAAAACGCCGGGCCGCGAGCCGTCCTTGGCCGGCGGAGTGTAGTGGGCGGCGGCGCTTTTTTCGGTGAAGAGCGGTTCGCGCTTCACAACCACCGGGGCCTGCGGGCGGAGATCAAAAATGAGGGCGGCGCGTTTCTCCGCGTCCCGCAGGATTTCCTCGTAGCGGGCGAGCAAGGCCGGTCGCGGGTCAGGTTCGGCGGGCGGCTGGGTGTCGGCGTCGAGCTGGTCCATGCGCTCCTTGGTGGAACCGGTGGTGTAGCCGAGCGGGCGCAGCAGGGCGTCCATCTCGGCCTCGATGCGCGCGACCTCCTTCAGGCCGAGCGCATGGATCTGTTCGGCCGTCAGGTCGGTGGTGGTCAGCCGGTGGAGGGAATTGGCGTAGGCTTGATCACCGCCAGGCAGGCGTGAGACGCCGGCTTCGTCGGTGGCCAGCGGCAGTTGCGCCTCCAGCAGTGCGCGGGCCCGGCGGAAGGCGGGGATGATGGACTCGGCGGTGATTTTGCCGGCGGCAGCGACAAGCTTCGCCCGGTCCTCGGTGGAGACGTCCTTCAATTTCGCGGCGCGCTCGTCGAGAGAGGCGACGAGGACATTTTTCGCCGGCTCATCGGTGAGGAAGCGGTCGAACTGCGCAAGCGTGGAGACGAGGATGAATTTGGGCGGCAGGAAACCTCGAGTGGCGCGCTCCCTCGCCTGCGCGATGCCCTCGTCCATCTGGGCAGCGACGAGGTCGAGGCGGGCGAGGTAGTTCTCAATGTCGCGCCGGTTGCGGATGGGATGGGTCTGGCTCAGGAAGTTGACCAGTTGCACCTGCAGGCCGCTGAACTGCTGGAAGACAAAATTGTAGTCGTTGAACGGTTCGGACCGCACGATATCATCCAGCTGCCACGCGAGCATGGCGGCGGAGATGCGCTGACTGGCGTCGAGCTTCGCCTGGTCAAACTGCTTCAGCTCCGCCAGACCGCGCCGGGCCAGGGCGACGCGGGCGGCGCGGTGTTCCTTCGTGATGGGTGTAAGCTGGCGGTCGAGGACGTCCTGCTCGGGGCCGCTGAAATATTGCGCGGTGGTGGCGTTCTGCGGGTTGCCGCGCATCCATTCGGCGGAAAAACTGTCGACCCATTGGTCGAAGGACGGTTCGGCGGCAAACAACGAGCCAGTGAACGCGGCGAAAACAAGAAGGCAGCGTGGAATTCTCATGGCGGGCCAGATTGCCCATCTACGGGGCGTTGTCGAGTTCGGGTCAGGAAGGCCGGTCCTGTCGTTTGACCACGGATTGGACGGATTCTCACGAATGCGTGATTGGTCTCTTCGCTTCCATTTGCGTTATTCGCGGGAGAACATATCCGGGAAAATCCTTTCGCCAAGACGGCCGCCCTGGTTTTACTCGATCCCATGCCGGCCGCCTTAAAACCTCTCTGGCGCTGCCCGAAATGCGGGGCGAGGCTGGTGACCCGCTATATGTGGCATTCGTGCGGCAAATTCACCCTGGCGGCACTCTTCGCCCGCAGCGAGCCGTCGCTGCTACCGTTGTTCCGGAAGTTCACCGCGCTCGTGAAAAAATCCGGCCGGGTGACGATGATCCCGCAGAAATCCCGCGCGGTGTTCATGGACCGCGTGCGTTTTGCCAGCGTCTACCCGCGGAAGGATTGGTTTTTGGCGGGCTTTATTCTCGGCCGGCGCATCCGGCACCGGCGGATTGTGAAGGTGGAGAATTTTGGCCCGGCCATTCTCTACCATTACGTGAAAATATCCTCACCGGCCGATTTCGATGCCCGGTTGCTCGGCTGGCTGCGCGAGTCGTATCGCTACTATGGCCGGCAAGGCCGGCAGGGGCAGAAGCCTGTTCGCGGCTGACGGCGCGGAAGTGGAACAGAGCGCCTGCGCACAAGCCAAATAATCCCCGCCGCTCTTTCAAATGCTGCGGAGGGCCAGCCAGCCATATCCGGCGGCATACGTCGCGCATTCGATGAGCAGCACCGCGTAGCCGAGCTTCAGCGCAGGTGTAGTAAGCGTTGGCCGGACCCCGAGCCAGGGCAACACGCAGAGGCGTCCGCCCCAAAACAACGCGGTGGTGCCGCAAACGGCGCGAGCCAGCGGCGTGCCACTGACAAGATGCGGGGCGAAGCCGAGCGAGAACAACCCGAGTACGGCGATCATGGCGCCGATGGAAATATTCTGAGCCAGGGCAAACCGCCGGTGGACGGACGGCAGCGCGGCGAGATTTTTCTCCCAGTCCGGCGGAATGGGCGTGAAACATGCCAAAATCAGCGTGACGAAGTGGAGGCCGCCTGCCAGCTGCACCGCGAAGATCCAGAGTGAATCGGACATGAGGATAGGATTATTAACCGGCAGAAGGTTGACCACAAGAAGTCGCAAAAAATATCTAGGCAAGTGAAGCTCGCAAGGCGCCGACCAGCCTTCGCGAAGGCTTCGGCTCGCCAAGCAGGTGCATGGGGAACTCCAGCCATGCACACCGGGCTTTTTTGTGCCTCTTTGTGGCAACAAATTCCGTTGGCTGGATGAAGGCTCAGGGAAAATTCTTTTCGCCAAGACGGCGGCCATGGATTTATTGCGGCCCATGCCACGCGTGGAAGGTTTCCGTTCCCCCTACGACAAAACCATTGGCGGTCTGCACCACCTCGGGCGGATGCTCGACAAGATCCGCCTGAGGCAGGCCGGCAAGCTGCCCGAGGAATACCACCGCAACTACGGGCTCTCCGTCGGGCTCGACGGCCACCTGTGCGGCTTCCTCAACGTGAAGTTCGGGGACATCGAGGCGCGGGTGAATGAGGGCGGCACGGACACGGAAATTGCCGAGTGGATTTTCGTCCGCGGGCTCCGGCCCAACCGGATGCAGGCACTGGTGTGGAACGAATGTTCGCGGAAGTTCGGCTGGAACGACCGCGTGTCCCCCTACCTGCAGAAGATCAAACAGGAGGCCGGCATGGAAAATCATCCGGCCTGCACGTCGTTTGATCTCATTGAGCTAAACGAGCAACGAGAACCGCCGGCGATGCGGAGCTGATTTATCGCGGAAACGCGCAAGAACAGAAACGCTGAAACAAAGCCGGTTCAGTAATTCCGCTTTTCCGCGATTGCTAGAGTCAGGGTTTCAGAATCTGGACTGATGCGATTTATTCCGGGTGAAGACGAGCGTGCCGCCGTAGAGTTTCGGGTTGGCGGGGTACGTCTTGCTGGGCGCCGAAGCGTGGCCAGGTGGCTGCCGAAAATAATGGCCCGGCGGGGCCGGATGTGGCCTTATCGCCTCATGCTGCCGCTGCTGTTTTTGATTTTCACCGTGGGGATGATCGGCTTTGTGCTCTGGATGGCGGTGACGCAGACGCGCAAGGCGAAGGCCAACCTGCAGGCGCTGGCACAGCGGCTCGGTCTGGTCTATCACGAGAACCCGGGCGCAGGCTGGATGACCACGTGTACGGTGACCGGCCTGCAGGCGGGGCGGGAGGTGGACTTCCACAGCTTCATCACGGGCAGCGGCAAATCGAGCACGACATGGCGCGCCGTGTCGGTGCGGCCGAAGACCGCGGGCAACCTGACGTTTTATTTCCACCGGCAGGGTCTGGCTTCAAAGCTTGAGGCTCTCTTCGGCGCGAAGGAGGCGGTGGTGGGCGACGCCGCGTTCGATGCGGCTTGGTTTCTGCAGACGAATGAACCCGAATTCGTCAGCGCCGCGCTGGTCCCCGAAGTGCGCGCGAAGCTGATGGCGGCACAAGCGGCCGACAGCCGGGGCGGCACCTTCAAGCTGGAGAACGGGATGGTGCGCTACGCGGAGGTCGGCTCCTTTTCCGACACGCCGGCCTGCGCGCGGCTGGAGCGGATGCTGCCGGTGCTGCATGACCTGGCGGATATCGCCGAGGTGGCCGCCGAGCGCCACGCGTGAGCAGCGCGAAACCTGGGCAAAAGTCCAGAAGACTGGCCACAAGAAGCACAAAAAAGCGCAAAAAGCCTGAACAGACAATTGGCCACGGATTTCACGGACCCGCCTTCACTAAAGATACGGCGAGGCAAGTGGACACGGATGATTGAAAAACCCCGACAGGCTGAACCAGACAAAAACCTTTTAACCACTAATCCACACAAACGGGACACCAATCAAAACACAACCGGACCAAAGCTTTCTGAGTAACTCATCAGTGGAACATTGGTGTGCCTCAGTGGTTTAAAACCGCCTTGTTTTATCCGTGATAATCCGCGTTATCCGTGGTCAAAAAGCAGCAGTTACCAGTGCTGCTTTCGGGTGAACTTATTCTCGTCGCCGTAGAGTTTCGGGTTGGCGAGGTTTGCCTTGATCAGCTTCTGCAGCGCTTCGCGGCCCTTGGTCTCCTCCGGGACAACCTTGTTGCTGACGCCCTTCAGGCTGAGCTGCGTGCCGTCGGGGGAAAGCTGCCATACATAGTAAACGTATTTGCGTTCGTGCGAGTTGAGGTCCTGCACGCTAACAAACGCGGTGTCGGCAAAGTCCGAGTGGAAGACGCGGTAGAGGTCGCCGTCGAGGGCGACGACGTAGGTGGAGTCGTCGAATTTCCGCACACTCAGGTGCATCTCTTTGTTATCGTCCTTGTCCACCGCCGTCCAGTCGCCGAAGAGGCGGGCGTCGATCTTGTGTGTCGGTGTGTCCGTGAGGGGAACGTCGTAGTTGCAGCTGGAGAAGAGAAGGCAGAGGGCAGCGAGGAGAGGCCCGTTTGACAAGCTCATGGGGAGTTTCGTTTTCATGAGAGGAACGGGGAGTCTACCACGAATCTTATGGAATACCAGCCGTCGCCCCAGCGTTATGGCTGGCAAGCACGGAAGGAAACTCGCAGACACACGGAGGGGCCGGAACGCGGAAAGCAGCGGGATTCCGGGCAATCGCCTTGGGCAATTTGGTGCATCGGTTTTATCAACTCACGCGGCGTCGGGCGGAGTGATACACTCGGGGCACCATGAAGAAGACCATCATCATCAAAATCATCATTGCCCTTGGGCTCGGGTTGCTGACGCCCTTTGTGTTCATTCTGGGCGCAGAGCCCTTCGAGGTTCCAGGCCAGAACCCCATGGGGGAAAGATTGTCCGGCAGTGTCGTGCTGGCTCTCTATCTGGCGTTTTGCCAGTTCATGCTGGAACGAGGAAGGGAGCCGGGTGGCGCGGCGAAATGGCCCGCGGTCATTGCCATGGCGGTTCCGGTGATGGCGTGGGCGGTCTACTTCGTGGGGAGAGATGGTCTTGGAAGCGCGGGGATCATAGGGCTGCCCATACTGGCGGCCGGCGTCTGCGGCATTGGGGGCGGAGTCGCCCTCGCGGCGCGGCGGGCGGCCAAGAAAAAGGCCGCGGGTTGAACCGCGGCCTTGAAGGTGGAGTCGGGGCACCGTTGCTGGTTGCTGCCAGCCCGGTGTTTGTCCGGGCCGGTCGCCCGGCAAATCAGATGCCGGCGCTGTTCTCGTCGGGGATGCGCATCATGTAGAAGGAGCGATACACGAACACCAGCGCCACGGCGAAGAAGAAGCAGCCGATGCCGGTCTTGAGACTCTGATTCGTCATGGTGACCGCGATCTCGACGGCCAGCAGGCCGAAGAGGGTGGTGAACTTGATGACGGGGTTCATCGCGACGGAGGAGGTGTCCTTGAACGGATCGCCCACGGTGTCGCCGACGACGGTGGCGGCGTGGAGCTCGGTGCCCTTCTGGCGGAGCTCGACCTCGACGA
>CAZBLQ010000033.1:0-33365 GCA_964492635.1 uncultured Oleiharenicola sp. | reverse complement strand
CGGGAATCGTGACCGGCGACCGCTCCGCCTACGAATACCTCTGCGGCTCCATCGAAAAATTTCCGGACTGCGCTGCCCTGACCGCGGAAATCCGTCACGCCGGCTTCAGTTCCGTCCAGGCGACTTCTCTCACGTTCGGAATTGTGGCGCTGCACGAAGCCCGCGTCTGAGACCGGATTATTCCGTCCGCCAGTGCGGAATCGACACAACGCGCGGGAAACGTCCCCCGTCAGTTAAACGATTTCCCGCAACCGCAGGTACTCTGTGCGTTGGGATTTTTGAGCTCAAAACCCTTGCCGTGAAGGCCGTCGTCAAAATCAATGTTCGTGCCGGCAAGATAAGCCAGGCTGGTGGGATCAACCAGCACCTGCACACCTTCGGTCTCGAACATTTGGTCGCCCTCCTTCGGCAGATCGAAAGACATGCCATATTGAAATCCAGAACAACCGCCGCCCTCCACGAAAACGCGGAGTCGCTTCAGGGCGTCGCTTTGGGTCGCATGCATCGCCTGAACTTGGCGGGCGGCGCGTGGTGTGAGGGTCAGCATCAGCCGCACGGTAGGCGGCCTAATAGGGTTGTCAACCGGGGCTGAATTCACCCCGCGTCAACCCTGTAGCAGGAATCGTGCAAATATAGTTGCTGTGTTCTTGCCACGTGCCTCAAGCCCGGCTTTTCTGGGGGGGTGGCATCTCTCAAGCATATCTTTAACGAACTCCAATATGAGCTGACCAACAAGCTGGCCGAGGGCGGTATGGGTCTCGTGTATGAGGCCGTGCAAAAGGGCACGGGCAATTTCCGCAAGACTGTCGCCATCAAGCTGATTCGGGAGGAATATTCGAGCATCCCGGAGTTTCAAAAGAATTTCATCGGCGAGGCCAAGCTTGTGGCCGACCTCATCCACACCAACATCGTCCAGACCTACCACCTCGGCCAGATCGGCGGGCAGTATTTTATGACGATGGAGTTCGTCAGCGGAGTGAATCTGGAACAGTTTATCGACCGGCACAACGAACTGGGCCAGCAGGTGCCGCTGGACATGGCCGTGTTCATCGCCTCGCGCGTCTGCCGGGGCCTGAGCTACGCCCACTCGAAAAGGGACAAGGAAGGCCGCCTGCTCGGGATCGTACACCGTGACGTCAACCCGAAGAACGTGATGCTCGCCCTGGAAGGCGACGTGAAGCTCACCGACTTCGGCATCGCGAAGGCGCTCGACCTCATGTACAACGAGGAAGGCAAGGTGATCCCCGGCAAGGACGAATACCTCTCGCCCGAGGGAGCCAGTTACGCCGTGACAGACGGACGCTCGGATCTTTTCTCCCTGGCCATCGTGCTGACCGAAATCCTGCTCGGGCGGAACATTTTCCGCGGAGCCAACCGGCTCGAGTCACGCCGCAGCGTCATCACGATGCCGTTGCCCAAATTTTCCACGCTGCGCGCCGACATCGACCCCAAACTGGAGGCCATCATCCACAAGGCCCTGCAACGCGATCGCGACAAGCGCTACCAGACTGCCTTCGAGATGCTCACCGATCTCGAGCTTTATTTATATAGCGACCGCTACGGACCCACGAACGAAAAGCTCGCCGTTTACCTCGCCCAAGTTTTCCCACCCAAACCCGGTTCCACCCCCGCCGTTTCCGCCCCGCCCCAAGCCCGCACCTCCACGCTCGAAAGCCAGAGGTAAACTCTTTCGCGCATGAGCGGCCCCGGACTCAACCAGAGTTTTCACCAGCGGCAGACGCAGCAGCTTGTGCTGGCGCCGCAAATGCGGCAATCCCTGAAGATCCTCCAGGTCGCCGCGCTTGACCTGCGCGCCGCCATCCAGGAGGAGCTGCAATCCAACCCAACGCTCGAGGAGCTGCCGATGGATGACATCAGCCTGGAGAAGGCGGCGAGCAGCAATGACGACAAATCGACACCCAGCAGCGATGCCCGGGAGGAAATGGACTTCTCCAAGGATTTCCAGGTCCTGGAAAAAATCGGACAGGACTGGCAGGATCACCTGGCAGATGCCGGCGGGGTGAGGCAAAGTTCCTCCGAAGATGACGAACGCCGGCAGCATTTTTTCGACTCGCTGACCAGTGAGACATCCCTGCAGCAGCATCTCATGCAGCAGGCCGAGATGGCCAACTACCCGACCGCCATCCTTGAGGCCCTGCGTTTTCTCGTGGGCAGTCTCGATGATCGGGGCTACCTCACCGCCACGCTTTCCGACCTGGCCCTGCTCGCCAGCCTGCCCCTTGAGACCATGCAGGAGGCCTCGCGAGTGCTGAAAACCTTCGATCCGGCGGGCATCGGGGCTGAGAGTCTCTCCGACTGCCTGCTCATCCAGCTCGCGCAGAAGGATCGGGAAAAATCCGTGGCCGCCCGCATCATCCGGGATCATCTGGCCCTGCTCGTGCGCCGCCGCATTCCAGACCTTGCGCGCAAGACGGGCCTCGCCAACGAGGTGATCCAGGAGGCCATCGAGGAAATCGGCACCCTTGACCCCGCTCCCGGGCGCCGTTTCGCCGACGACGCGAACCGCGTCGTGGTGCCCGATGTGACGGTTGAGAAGGACGGCGGCGAGTGGAAGATCATCCTCAACCACGACTATATTCCGCGCCTGCGTCTGAGCAACACCTACAAGGATCTCATTGCCAAGGGCCGGCTGAGCAAACCGGAAAGCGACTATCTCAGGGAAAAACTGCGCTCGGGAAAATTCATCATCAATGCCATCGAGCAACGCCAGCACACCATCGAGCGCATCACGCGCGAGATCATCAAGCACCAGGGTGAGTTCTTCGAGGAGGGTGTGGCCAAGCTCAAGCCGCTGACGATGACCCAGATTGCCGACATCATCGGCGTGCACGAGACCACGGTCAGCCGGGCGCTCGCCAACAAATACATGCAGACCCCGCACGGCGTCTTTGAAATGAAGTATTTTTTTACTTCCGGCTACCAGTCGCAGGCCGGTGCGGCCGTGGCGAATACCAGCGTCAAGGAGATGATCGCCGACATCGTGGCAGGCGAGGATCCGGGCAAGCCTTTGAGCGATCAGGATATCGTTGGACTGCTCGAGGGCAAGGGCCTCAGTATCGCCCGCCGCACCGTGGCCAAATATCGCGAGGAACTCGGCCTGCTGCCGAGCAACCTGCGCCGGCACTACGATTGACGCGAACCCAGCGCGGCGAACATCTCGTCCCGCAGATCGAGCACTTTGATCGGCTTGATCAAGCAGGCGCTCAACTTGGCGACGTTGATACTGCGGGCGATCAAATCGGGATTCATGTAGCCGGTCATCAGCAAGCGCCGGGTCGCGGGCCGCTGCTGCATGGCCTGGACGAGAAAATCCAGTCCCTGCAGTTTGCCGGGCAGCATGTGGTCGCTTACAATCAGATCGAACGGCTGCGCGGCGAACAGCAGGGCGGCCTCCTCGCCATTGGTTGCCGTCTCGATGTCAAAGTCCTGGTCAAGCACCTTTCGCCACATGGTGGCCAGCTCTGTCTCGTCTTCAACGAGCAGGACCGTGGGCCGGGCTGGCGGGTTGGGGTTCGATTCGGCCATGCTGGTTTCAGTTGCCGGCGGAAACGGTCTGGTCGTGCAGTTTGGCGGCTTCCTGCACGGTCTTGACCAGTTCGGGCAGCGATACGGGTTTGAGCAGATAACGGTACAGGGCGGCCTCGTTGACACTGCGCAGCAGCATCTCCGGCTTCATATAGCCGGTGACAAGGATACGCTGGGTGTTGGGATGTTCTTCGCGGGAATCCACCAGAAAGCTCAGTCCGTTTCCGCCGGGCATCAGGTGGTCGCAGACCACCACCTTGAAAACCTTCTTGTGCATGAGGAAGCCCGCCTCGCGGGTCGAGGTGGCCATCGTAATTTCGAAATAGGGGGCCAAAGCCTCGGCAAATAGCTCCAGCAGCGGTTTTTCATCGTCGATCAACAGCACGGCACCCAGTGTGGCCTTGCTGAGGTTGGTGTCTTTACCGGAAACAGTCATAGCGAGGAAATGCTGCCGGGTGAATTGGCCTTGGCAAACTCTAATCGAGCGGGCCCGCGGGAGAGTGGTTTTAGTTTGCTTGCCCGTTGGTCCGCGTGTTTTTCTGGTGCTTATTGGCATGGATAAGCATGACTTGAACGCCGCCGCCCGTGAGGGCAGTTTTGCCATTCTCCCGGCCGAACTTCTCACGCTCGAAAACCTCACGAAGAAAAACACCTCGGGGAACACCCCGCTGCACATGGCGGCCAAGTATGGCTCCCTTAACCAGCTGCCTGCCGCTGTGCTGACCCAGGGCGCGCTCTCGCTGAAAAACGACGCCGGCTACACGCCCATCCACCTGGCGGCCCGCAGTGGCCACCTCAGTCAGGTGCCGGATGCCCTCCTCACCCGTGATAACCTGCTCCTCCGGTCCAACAGCGGTTATACCCCCCTGCATCAGGCTGCCGCCGCTGGCGCACTCGACCAGATCCCGGCCGCCCTGCTTACCGCTGAAATCATGCTCAGCAAGACCGACACGGGCAACACCCTCCTGCACGAAGCTGCCGAAGCGGGTACGCTGGACCGCTTCCCCGCCAGATTTCTCAACCACGCCACGCTCACCGTGCCCAACATCAGCGGCGAGACCGTCCTGCATGTAGCTGCCTTCAACGGCCATCTTGACCAACTGCCCAAAGAATTGCTCACCGCCGAGGCACTCCTCACCAAAACGTCGAATCACGACACCTGCCTGCATGCCGCCGCCATCGCCGGCCATCTCGATCAAATTCCCGTTGAACTGCTCACTCACGACAACCTTGTGCTGGCGAGTAAATCGGGCCACACCCCCATCCACGCCGCCGCCGAGTCGGGTTACATCCGGCAGATTCCGCGTGACCGACTGACGCTCGACCTGCTGATCAGCCGCAATGACTTCGGTGATACCCCCCTGCATGCCGCGGCGGTGGAGGGCCACCTTGGCGATATCCCGCGGGAATTTCTCAACCGGGCGACCTTGACCATCCGCAATTATAATGGCGGCACCCCGCTCGGGGCGGCTATTCGTCACGGTTACGCCGCCCAGTTGCCTGCCGAATTCGTGCCGAAGCCTCCCACGGCTCTGCAGAGTTTTCTCTATAAAATCGGTGCCTCCCGCCCGCCCTACACCTGAGCCCCGGAGGCGGAGATGACGCACTCCGCCGCGCAGCTGGCACGCCGGGTGCCTGTACTTCCAAACTTTTCCCAAGTATGAATACAACCATCAGCGCCATCACTGCCCGCGAAATTCTTGATTCGCGCGGCAATCCCACCATTGAGGTCGACGTCAGACTCGCCTCCGGCCACCTCGGCCGCGCCGCCGTGCCTTCCGGGGCCTCCACCGGTGAGCACGAAGCCCTCGAGCTGCGCGACGGTGACAAAAAACGCTATCTCGGCAAAGGCGTGCTCAACGCCGTGGCCAATGTGAAGGCGAAGATCGCCCCGGCTCTTATCGGTCACGATGCCACCGACCAGGTCGGGGTCGACCGCACGATGATCAAGCTCGACGGTACCTCCACCAAGTCAAATCTTGGCGCCAACGCCATTCTCGGGGTCTCCATGGCCACCGCTCATGCCGCGGCGACCGCCCTTAACCAGCCCCTCTACAAATACCTCGGCGGTCCCAATGCCAAGGTGCTTCCCGTCCCGATGATGAATATCATGAACGGCGGTGCCCACTCCGACGCCCCCATCGATTTTCAGGAATTCATGATCATGCCCACCGGCGCCAATTCCTTCCGCGAGGCCCTGCGCATGGGCGCCGAGGTTTTTCACTCGCTCAAGAAGGTGCTGAAAGAAAAGGGGCTCGCCACCGCCGTGGGCGACGAGGGTGGCTTCGCTCCCAAGCTCGAGTCGACCGAGGCCGCACTCGACGTCATCGCTCTTGCGGTAAAAAACGCCGGCTACAAACTCGGCAAGGACGTCAACCTCGCCCTCGATGTCGCTGCCTCCGAATTCTACGTGAAGGAGAAAAACCGCTACGTCTTCAAGAAATCGGACGGCCGCTCACTCACCGGTGACCAGATGGTGCAGTTCTACAAGGAGCTTGTCGCGAAATATCCCATCATCTCCATCGAGGATGGTTGCGCCGAAGGTGACTGGGCCACTTGGAAGAAACTGACCGATGCCATCGGTGACAAAATCCAACTGGTCGGCGACGACCTCTTTGTCACCAACACCGAGTTCCTCAAGCGCGGCATTGATACCGGCACCGCCAACTCCATTCTCGTCAAAGTCAACCAGATCGGCTCGCTGACCGAGACGCTCGACGCGGTCGAGATGGCCAAGGAAGCCGGCTACACTGCCGTCATCTCGCACCGTTCCGGGGAGACCGAGGATGTCACCATTGCCGACATCGCGGTCGCCACCAACGCCGGGCAGATCAAGACGGGCTCGCTCTGCCGCACTGATCGCGTGGCGAAATACAACCAGCTCCTCCGCATCGAGGAGGAACTTGGCTCCAGCGCCATCTTCGGCGGCAAGATGTAGACTTGCAGCCCGCACCCGGACTGCTTTCACTGTCAATCAACGAAGCCGACCTAACACCAAGCTTCGTCAACACACACCGGGAAGGCCGGACCGCACGGTCCGGCCTTCTTATTTTGGCAGGGCAATCCTTGTTACCCCAAGGTTGTGGCAGTGAAATTTCAGAGCCTGCTGAATATACGTGTCCCAGTAATCCCAATCGTGAGTCCCCGCATGTTCATGGTACTGGTGAGGAATGCCATTCTCCCGGAGAGAGCGGTGAAACTCGCGGTTGTCCTTCAGCAGGAAATCCTCGCGGCCACAGTCCAGCAGTAACCGTGGCAGCAGCTTCCTTGTCTGGGCCTTGAGGGCTAGTTCAAGAATGTCATGTCCTGTGCCAACCGGTTTCTCTCCGAAAACCCGGCGCAATTCGCCGATAAATTCCTTTGACTTGTCCTTGTGCCGGCCTGCCTTCACGGCCGCCGGGCTGAAGTCCGCCCCGGTCCGGCCCACGGCCCCCGAATGACTGTTCACCGAGCAAAACCGGTCAGGATATCCCAGCCCGAGCCGCAGCGCACCGTAACCGCCCATCGACAGCCCGCCGATGGCTCGTCCGGTCCGCCCGGTCCGCGACCGGAGATTCCGGTCCACAAAATCCACCAGTTCGTGCCCGAGATGCTTCGCGTAGGCGGGCCCCGCCTCGTTGTTCGTGTAAAAGCCGCGATACCCATCGGGCAACACGATCATCAAAGGCAGTTCGCGGACATACCATTCCAGCCGGGAGTGACGCAGCCACATCGTTGAGTCGTCCGACAGGCCGTGCAGCAGATATAAAACCGGGAACGGCGGGCGGCCCACCCGCGGCAGCAGCACCTGCATCGTGGTTTGTTTTTGCAGCACCTCGCTGCGCCAGTGAACTTCAGCCCAAGGCATGAGGCAAAGTATCAGCTGACAAGCTCCGCAGGATCAAGCGCCGACCTCGCCGGCTTGTCTTCTCCTCTGCCCGCTGCATCCAACCGCGCCCGAGGACAACTCACTCGATGTGCAGAATGTACCCCCGGAGATATTCGCTCTCGGGCATCGTCACCAGCACAGGATGATCAGGCGGCTGGTGGCAGAATTCCAACACATGCACGCGGCGTTTCGCGTCCGCCGCCGCCTCGGCCAAGACCTGCCGCAGTTCCCGGTCCTGCATGTGGTGAGAGCACGTGTAAGTGGCGAGCACCCCGCCGGGTGCCAGCGCCTTTATCGCGCGCAGATTCAACTCCTTGTAGCCGCGCAAGGCGCCTTCGAGTGCGGACTTCGATTTTGCAAACGGCGGTGGATCGAGGACGATCAGCTCCCACGCCGGTTCCGCATCCCGCTGGGCCGTGAACCAGTCAAAAACATTGGCCGCGACGAATTCCACCTGCAGACCGTTGCGCTCGGCATTTTTCTTCGCCTGCCCGACTGCATCGAAGGCGCTGTCGATGCCGCGCACACTGACCGCTCCGGCTCGCGCACAGTGCAAGGCGAATGAGCCTTGGTTGCAAAAGGCATCGAGCACGCGTTTGCCCGGGGCATATTTCGCCACGGTCGCGTGCTGCTGGCGCTGATCCAGATAAAATCCGGTTTTTTGCCCGCCCTGCAGATCGAGCCAGTAGTCCAGACCGTCGATCTTCGCCCAGCGTGGCTCCCACACCTGTCCGCTTCGCGTCTTCACTTCAAGCGGCAGACCCTCCAACCGGCGGATATTGGCATCGTTGCGAAAGATAATCTCCACTGGCTGCACCAGTTCAGCCAGCAGATCGCTCAATAACCCCGACCGTTTCTCCATGGCAAGAGTTTGGACCTGGGCTACCAGCGTGCTGCCGAACTGGTCGACAACCACCCCCGGCAAATCGTCGGATTCGGACCAGACAAGTCGCCGGTAGTTCTCAGTCGCCCCCATTCCCTGATCGGTTATCTCCCGGCGTCGGGCCAGTGCTGCGGTCAAGGCCCGGCGAAGAAAGGTCTCATCCAGCGACACACGCTCTCGACTCAGCCGACGCCAGACGATCTGTGACTTGCTGTTGTAAATGCCAGTACCGAGGAAGCGCCCCCTGGAATCACGGCATTCGACCACCTCGCCATCATTTTCGGCCGGCAGTATTTGCTCACACTCATTGCCAAACACCCACGGATGCCCCGCAAGCACGCGTGAATTGGCATTGGGCTTGAGTTTCAGGCTGACAATCATGCCCCGGACTCTCCCGGGGTTTGCCGACGCTTAGAAGCACAAAATCAGACAGCAATCTGCCGCTCTTTTTTCACAAACACTGGAGCGTGATGAGTCTGACGGTCTGAAAAGGCATCATAAAAAACCTCGTTCCCGGTCGACTTGGTTCCGGCGTGAAAGCCAGCCTCGTCTTCGTAGCCATCCGGCGCTCGCAGGATGTTGATCAGCAAAGCGAAAAGACCGAGGGCTTGAGTCAGGATGAGGAGCGCAAGGGTGAAGGACATAGTATTAAGAAGTTGACTCACTATACACTGTCGCGGGTTCGCCGCCTATACGGGCTATCCCGTAAACTCGTCTACGGTATTCCCGTAGAAGCTTTATTCACTCCCTATACGATCCGGTTTTCCCATTCAATTTATCCCAGCGTCTGGCAACAGTCAAAAGACGGCGTTGTCTAACGCGAACAGCCGACAAATCTAAGTGGCTGGGAGATGCCGGCTGGTGCCGTGAATGGGGCCCCGAACCTTCCTGAGCTTGGGAGTCGTGGGGCGCTTTGATAAAAGGTCGGGTTCCTTGCCGAAATGAAAACCAGACGCATCTTCATACCCTTCGGGAGCGTGCGCGATGTTTACAAGGAGCACGCCTCCCGCTATGAGGAAGATGACACCAACGATGAGCAGTAAGATTGTAATCATGGTTTTCCTGTTGGTCAGAAGATAACGGCACAAGGGCGCGCAAACTATAGGGTCAACAACCCATTAGCTTGATTTTAACCGTTCGTTAACAAGTCTCAGATACCCAGCATTCTATGCTGCTGGATAACATATCCGACTAAATCAAAGGATCCGTGCAACCGCCGCGGAGAGTTTTCTCCTGGCTTCCGCCGACAAGCATCATCTAGCCCTGATTGCGAATGCACAGGAGCCCTAGGACTTAGCCAACCGGAACCGTCGGCACAGAAGTAAAACGGGGCGAAAATGTCAAGCTAACTGGTCAATCGCCCTGCAAACCCGGCTTAACGGGACGCGCTGTAATGCTGGATACTGATGAGTACCACTCCGCCGAGCGCTACTCCCAAGAGAATTATCATTGCCAGAATCATACCTTCGCATCGTCACATTCTGCCTCTGGCTTGACCGGAGAAAACGCCACTGCTCTTGCCGCTCCGAATTGAATCCGGCCAGGCATCGGCGGCGGCCCACTCGGAGTTGAGATTGCTTCAAACAGCTCACATCGCGCCTTAATTTGTCGCCAATTTCCACGCGAAAATTACGGGCCGGCTCCCGGCGGTTCAACCGGGGCATTGTTCGGCTTTAGGGTCGATGCACCTCAGATAAAAAAGGCTTCCCTCCACTGCCACCGCCCCGTTTCCTGACCGGCTTGTCCCTTGCGTGCTCTGCTTAGTCGTAGCTCGGCCAGAGTATCTCGCCATCTTTTATCTCTCATTCCAATCTCCCCCATGTCTCCCGCTCAGGAAATCGCCCGCCGCCGCACTTTTGCGATCATCTCGCACCCCGATGCGGGCAAGACGACATTGACCGAGAAATTTCTGCTCTACGGTAACGCGCTGCATCTGGCCGGTTCCGTCACCGCCCGGAAAAACCAGCGGGCGACGGCTTCCGACTGGATGGAGTTGGAGAAACAGCGCGGCATTTCCATTTCATCGACCGTTCTCCAGTTCGACTACGCCGGCTATGCCGTCAACCTGCTCGACACTCCCGGCCACAAGGATTTTTCCGAAGACACCTACCGGGTGCTCACCGCCGTTGACGCCGCGCTGATGGTCATTGATGCCGCCAAAGGCGTGGAAACACAGACGCGCAAGCTCTTCGAAGTCTGCCGTCGCCGGGGCGTGCCGATCTTCACGTATATGAACAAGTGCGACCGGCCGACCCTGAACGCGTTCGCCCTGCTTGATGAGTTGGAAAGCGTGCTCGGTCTCCAGTCCTCTCCCGTCATCTGGCCGCTCGGCAACGGCCCGACATTCAAGGGGGTTTTCGACCGCCGCACCCGTGAAGTCCACTTGTTCGAGCGCGTGCCCGGCGGCAAATACCAGGCGCCGGTCAGTGTCACCTCCCTCGACGACCCCGCAGTGCGCGACAAGCTCGACGACTACACCTATAACGAAGTGAAGGAGCAGCTCGAGATGCTCGACGGTGCCGGTCACCCTTTCGACCTCGCCGCCGTGCAGGCAGGCCAACAGACACCCGTCTATTTCGGCAGCGCCGTGAACAACTTCGGCATCCAGCTCCTGCTCGACGGTTTCTTAAAGGACTCCGTCCCGCCCCAACCGCGAAAATCCGTCAGTATCACCGTGCCGGGTCTGGCCCAGCCGACCGAGGCGCGCGAAGTGGCGGTGACCAACGAAAAATTCTCCGGTTTCATCTTCAAGATCCAGGCCAACATGGACCCGAAGCACCGCGACCGCATCGCCTTCCTCCGCGTGTGCTCCGGCAAGTTCGAACGTGACATGGTCGTCACCCACCAGCGCACCGGCCGGCAGGTCCGGCTTTCCTCCTCCCACAAGCTTTTCGGCCAGGAGCGTGAAACCGTGGATGAAGCCTGGCCGGGCGACGTCATCGGTCTCGTAGGTCACGACTCTTTTGGCATCGGTGACACACTCACGGAGGACCGGACCATCTGCTACGACGAAACCCCGCGTTTCCCGCCCGAGGTCTACACTTACATTTCCAATCCAAACCCATCCGATTCGAAGAAGTTCCGCGCCGGTCTGGAGCAACTGTTGCAAGAAGGCGTCGTCCAGTCCTTCACCGCCCGCAATGCGCCTTCTGGCGCCACGCTGCTCGCGGCGGTCGGCCCGCTGCAGTTCGAGGTCGTGCAATACCGCCTGCAAGCCGAATACAATGCCGAGTCCCGGTTGACGCCCACGCCCTGGACGATCCTCAAGTGGCTCGAGCCTCACCCGTCGCTCAAGAATACCGCATCCCTCATTGTCGCCACAGGCGTCAGTTTCGGCACCGACAAGTTTGATCAGCCCATCGCCCTCTTTCCCAATGACTGGACCATGCGGTATTTCGTCGAAAAGAATCCTGACCTGAAGCTGCACGATCTCCCGCTGGAACAATCTTGAGCAAGGCTGGCTTTAGGGGAAGAACTTGCGTCTTGGCTACGAAAAACCTGAACCTTTTCCCCATGAAAAAGATCCTGCTGTTTCTCCTTGTGGCCGGCGCGGGCCTTCACGCCGATGATGACTCCAAGCAAACGGAAGTCTGGACCCCCATTCCGCCGGTCGTCACCCCCGGCCTCAATCAGGCTCCTCCTTCCGACGCCATCGTTTTGTTCGATGGCTCCAATCTCGACGCCTGGACCAACGACAAGGGCGGCCCAGCCGGCTGGACAATCGAAAACGGTGTGCTCACCATCAAGCCCGGGAGCGGTTCGATCACGACCAAACAATCCTTCGCTGACTGCCAGCTGCACCTTGAATGGCGCGCACCCGCGGTCGTCTCCGGCGAAGGCCAGGCTCGCGGCAACAGCGGCGTGTTTTTGCAAGGCCGCTACGAGGTACAGATTCTCGACAGCTTCAACAATCCCACCTACACCAACGGGCAGGCGGGCGCCATCTACAAGCAGCACATTCCGCAGGTGAACGCCTCGCGTGCGCCGGGCGAGTGGCAGACCTACGATATCATTTACACCGCTCCGCGCTTCAACAACGACGGTTCAGTAAAGACCCCGGCCTTTGCCACCGTGCTGCACAATGGCGTGCTCCTCCAGGACCACGTCGAGATCCGCGGTGCCACCACCCACAAGGGCCAGCCTAAATACACCAAACATTCCTTCCAGCAGCCGCTGGTCCTGCAGGAACACCACAACCCGGTTTCGTTCCGCAACATTTGGATCCGCCAGCTCGGCGTCCAGGAGCTGCTCAACGGCACTGACACCCGCGGCTGGTATACCTTCCTCGAGAAACTCGGAAAAAACAACGACCCCGAGGGGAATTTTAAAATTGAGAACGGTCTGCTGCACATCGAGGGCAAGAACTTCGGCTACCTTGCCACGGAACAATCCTACGCCAATTACTACCTCAAGGTCGTCTTTAAGTGGGGCCGGCATCAGTATGCTCCCCGCGCGACTGGCAAGCGCGACAGCGGCATCCTCTATCACTTTGGCTCTGATGTCCCCGACAACGTCTGGCCCAAGTCCCTCGAGTGTCAGGTGCAGGAAGGCGACTGCGGAGACTACTGGTGCGTGGGCGGCGCGAGCATCGACAGCCCCAACCGCTCGGCGATTGAATGGAACATGAAGCGCATTTTCCGCACGGCCGACTTTGAGAATCTCACGGGTGAGTGGAATACCATGGAGATCATCTGCAACGGCAGCCAGTCCGAGCACTACGTCAACGGTCATCTCGTCAACTCAGGCACCAATTCCTCAGTCACCGCTGGCAAAATCCTGCTGCAGTCTGAAGGGGCCGAGATCTACTACAAAAGTGTCGAGCTGATCCCGTACTGACGCATAAAAGGCGGAGGTTGCGTTGCCTCATCAAACAATTCGAGATGAAGCTACGCAACATACCTAGGGAGATTGCTATGTCGCAGTGTCCATGTTGACCGAATGGCTTCATCCATACAGAAGTCCCCCATGAAATTCCGCCTGCTTTTCATCCTGTTCGGATTTATCTGGGCCGCCAAGCTGCCCGCGACTGAACCCGCACCGGCAGCCAGCGCCGCTCCTGTCATCAAGCAGCCGGTCCTCGTCAGCGTCCACGGGGCATGGGCCGGCGGCTGGCAGTTCAAAAAAGTCGCGGTGCTGCTTGAGGCCCGCGGTTGGCCCGTATTGATCATGGAAGCCAACCATGTGCCGATGTGGTATCTGCCCGAAGCCACCGCGGACCTACTCCAGAGCATTCATTGACTTCCGCCTTTTCTGTTTCCGGTGTATTCGGTAGTTCTGGTTTTGTGCTTTTTGAGCTTTGGCCGCCAACTTCAGCTAAATGTCATGCGTGAGCCGTTCGAAAAATCTTTTGCCCGGGCCAAGCCGGTGCATCCGTACCAGTGGCTGTGGGAACCCCTTGAGACCGAGCCCTCCTTTGTGCTTCGCTCGATGTTCGGGGCGAAGGCCGTCTACCTCGACGGCAAGCTGATGCTCTGCTTCTGCGCGAGCGAAGAGCCATGGCGCGGCCTGCTCGTCTACACTGACCGTTCTCACCAGATCTCCTTGCAAGCCGACTTCCCCGAGCTGACACCCCACGCCATTCTGCCCAAGTGGCTCTATTTGCCGGAAAGCGCGGACAACTTCGAGCGCACGGGTGTGCGGCTCGTGGCCCTCGCCCGCCAGCGTGATCCGCGCCTCGGTGTTGCACCGAAGTCCAGAAAGGGGCGAAAATCGAAGACGAAAGCCCGTCGTTAGCCCTGCGTTGAACTGCCTTCCACGATTCGCAAACTTCTGACTCTTTTCCATGGCCACGGCGGCAAATACTAAACCCACTTATTTCGCGTCCGCGGCCAGTTTCCGGTACTGGCTGGAGAAACACCACGCCACCGCCAGCGAACTCCTCCTCGGTTTCTACAGGAAGGATTCCGGCAAAAGTGGTCTGACTTACCCGGAAGCGGTGGACGAACTGCTATGCTTCGGCTGGATCGACGGAGTAAAAAGACGCGTTGATGACTTGAGCTACACCCACCGGATCACCCCGCGCCGGGCGGGAAGCATCTGGAGCAACGTCAACCTCAGTCACGTCGCGCGGCTGACCAAGGCCGGCAAAATGCATGCGGCTGGAATCAAGGCTTTCGAAGCCCGGGATAAGGCGAAGACCGGCGTCTACTCTTTTGAAAAGCGTCCGCAAAAATTTCCCGCTGCACTTCAAGCAATCTTTCAGGCGAGCAAGCAGGCTTGGGCCCAGTGGCTGGCACAGCCACCCGGTTACCAGCGTGTCGCGATCCACTGGGTGATCAGCGCCAAGCAGGAAGAAACTCGCATTCGGCGGCTCGGCCAACTCATTGTTCTCACCGCGAAGGAGCAGCGGCTCGGTGGAAAATGAAACCGGTCAGAATTCATCAATCGCGGAATGCATCGCCGAAGACGGATGATTCGGCAACGTGATCCACACCATTCGCGATCGACCCCTCCTCTCTTTCCCCGATTCCTATTTGTACTGCCGGGTGTCAGGATGAAAGGTGCGCCAGCTGTGCCAGAATTCCTGGTAGGCTTCCACCATTTGCAGCCGTCGGGCGGACCCGGCCAAATCACGGCCTGCAAAATCATAGGACCTCCCCTTGACCGATAGAATGTCGCCGGTGATGGTGCAGTCATCCGCGGCAACAGGACGTTCAAATACGGCAAAGCTTTTCCGATCGATCGCCAAAGCCAGTACAATCGGCGTCTGCCCGATTACATCGTTGATGACGCGCTGCTGTTTCAGCCGGTTCCAATCGTAGGCTTTGCTGACGGGGCCGATCTGCACCCCGACTACCCACGATTTCTCCTGCCATGATAAGGGGTCGGTCCGGGTGAGGTCACCTGTGCTTTGGCCACGTTCATATTTTCCCAGCGCATCAAAGTTGCCCAGGACCGTTTCATCGGGCTGCAACACGAGGGCGGCGGGATGCAGCTCAAACCACCGGTGGAGGGTCAGTTGGCTGTATCCCGTTTCCGGCAGCAATGCCCCTTTCAACGGGCCGGCCACGGCCTCGCCGGTGGCCTGCCGCCACCAGCTGCCGGTCGTGGCGTCTTCAAACATCGCGTTGAAATGGTCCATTCCCACCAGGCGGAATTTTTCCAGGCGTCCGTTGACTGTCGGCTCAAAAACCCTCCCGGTCCGGCAGACACTGCAATAGGTGATGATCAGGGGCTGCCCGCCCACCGTGTCCTGCACCTGATGATGATAAACCAGAAACCTGACGGGATAGGCCCTGGCGTCACCATGGTGCTCGACCCCGATCACAACGCTGCTCTCATCGACCATGTTGGTCTCACGGGATTTGAAGAGAGGATTCCGGGGCTGCTGGAACATGTGGTCTGCCGTCATCATGAAATTGAAAAACCAGGCAATGATCGCGACGGCCAACGCAGAGATAGCCGGCAGCCATTTCCGCCTGCTTTGCAACACCCCACGGCTCCCGGCCAGAACACCCAGAAGAAAGGCACTCCGGAACCACCACCGGGAGGTGTGCAGAAAATAGGCCGCTGCCAAACTATCCATGCCCTGGCTTCCTGGCATTGGCATGATGAAATACACCTGCAGAATCTCAAACACCGCGAGACCCGCGAGGCCGGCATAGAATAGCTTCTTCATGCGTGGATTGCCCGGCACTTCTGGAAGAAGACCATGGATTTCGCACCCCAAATGGGGCGGGGTGCTGCCAAACGGGGACGGATCGCGGAGCGGTTGTTTGCGCAAGGATATACTGCGAAACGGCAATCGCACAGCTTGGTATGGTCAATGGCCTTAAGATGCGATATTGGCCGCGTCCGGCTTGTCTTTGGCAGCGACTCTGTTTTTGTCGGCGCGCTTGTGGGGCCGGTTCCTGATCCGAGCCGCCCGCATTTTTCTCCCACCATGTCCACAAAAGAAATCTTTATCGGCACCGACAGCGGGGCAACCACTTCAAAAACCGGTGGTGTCTGGGCCGACGGGTCCATCATTTCCCACCAACTGCGCCAGAGTTCGACCAATTCCTCCGCCGGCACCGGAGCGGTCGTTCGCGGCTGGGTCGACGGGGTGAACGGTTTCCTCGCCGAGAACAATCTGACCTGGAGCCAGGTGCAGGGCGTGGGTCTCGCTCTGCCCGGTCCCTACGAGCGCTATGGCGTGCTGGGTCGGGCCGCCAATCTTCCGCGCAGCTTTGAAGGCTGGAACTTTCATGCCGATTACAGCCAGGCCATCGCCCAGGCCGCCAATCGCGCTGTCCCGCTCGTGGTGGGGAACGACGGCAACTACGGCGGCGTGGCCGAAGCCCAGCGCGTCCGGGGCGGCAAAAAAGCCAGTGTGCTCATGTTGGCCCCGGGCTCCGGTCTGGGCGTGGCCTACGTTGACGCCAACGGCCTCCCACTCGATGGCGACACCTTGAACGGCATGGAGGGCGGCCACATGCCCGCGCCCCTGCATCTGCTCGGTGGCATCCGTCCCTTCACTTGCGGTTGTGGACGCACCTGGGGCTGCATCGAGGCCTACACCACCATTTCCGGGCTGCCGCAGTTGCTCGAGGAAATGATCAAAAAATATTCCGGTCATCCGCTGGCGAAGTCGGCCGCTCCCGTGAAGGAGAAAGTCCTTACCCTGCGCACCCTGGCGCAGAAGGACGATCCCCTGGCCGTGGAGATTTTCAATTTTCAGGCCCGCGCCTTGGGACTGCACATGGCCTCGCTGCTCATGGCGGTGGATACAGAGTATGTTGTCATCGGAGGCGGTCTGATCGACCCCGGCGCCACGACCCCGGAATTCCGCGAACGCTACCTCAGGATCATCCGTGAGTCCGCCCTGCCCTACCTGTGGCCGCAACAGTGCGAGCGGCTCAAGGTTGTCCCCGCCACCCTCGGGGAGCTGTCCCAAGCCATCGGCGCCGCCCTGGTCGCGCTCTACACTTCACAAAAATAGGCGGACGGCGGAGCCTGGCCGCGCAACCGCCCGGTCCCGTTCACCGTTCTTGTCTGCGATTGCCCGTATCCTTGTCCCGTTGGCTGCTCGAATCTGACGGGGGCGACGGAGTCCGGACAGGCGATGGCGGAGCGAAAGAATTTCGGCTTGCATGCTCGCCGGACAAAGGGGACGGACGGACCGCTGAACCTGTGTCCCGCCAGCGGGCTGGTTCCGGAGAATGAATCGTGTTCTCCGCCGTCCGAACCAGACGTTCATGTGCCGGCTGAAGGTCGGTGCGCGGATGTGCCTCGTGTGTGCGGCCGTCTCTCTCGCCTTGCCGATGCGCACCGGATTGGTCGTCGATCCGGGTATAAGTGACCCGGGGACGGTTGCTCATATCTCCCGGCCTGCGGTCGCCGGGTTTCCCTTTGTAGTCGGGTCGACCATCGTTCCGCGCATGTCCGCCCCGATTGTAATCGTCTCGGCCACCACGCCAATGCCCGCCGGCCCGGAGCGGTATCCCGGTAGAAGGCCAATCGTAGCCGGTAAAATAAGGGTCGAAAGCATCGTAAGATCCATACGGCGAATAAGCGGATCCGTAATCGTAGGGATAGTCGTATCCTGACTCGGCGGGGGAATAATCCTCAACGAGGTCGAAGGCCGGAGGCGGCAGATTGGTGAGCTTCACTATCATCCACTCCGCGGCGGCGCCCGGCACCCGGGGAGGAAAATCAATTCGGACAATGTATTCGCCGCTCCGCACCGGGCCCCGGCTTGCGAGAAATCTTGCGACGGCCTCATGCAGTTGTTCGAGATCGGCCGGTGAAAGCTTTCGGTTGGTGGAACTCTGGACCACCAGCAAATCGTAGGCGGGCTCGACGAAACGGGTCCGGGCCGCCAGCGGCGACGCACTACAGAGAAAAAACAGCCCGGCACCCAGTGCCGCGACCGCCCAAGCATAACGGGCTATGGTTTTCATGGAATATTCCGGGCTAAAAGAAAGCGCCTGTGTCATGAATCTAGCCAACAACCCCGGACTCGCAAGCAACGATTCAGGCATGCTGCGCAGAAGCACCCAATCGGCTGGAACGTATCCTCTCCTTCGTCTCAATGCTCAAACACCAACAGCAGAATCCCCAGCAGGGAGAAGATGATGCCGAGCATGGCCGCCTCGTAGCGCTCGAACTTTTGCACCTGGAATCGCTCCAGCCCAACGAGGGTCAGCCAAGTGAACACCAGCATGCCGGCGAGCGTGCCCACGGCGAGAATCAGGCTGAGAATCACGAAACCCCACCAGCCAAACTGCACCCCGGACAGGTAAACCGGCAGAAATAATTCGCAGGGCGATAGCGTGAGCATCACGAGCAGCCCGCTGATCGCCGCCCAATCTCCCGTCTGGGCCGATACCAACTGGCTGTCCTTCAACTCATCCTCCCAGTGACTGTGCCCCGCCTCATGACCGCACTGCTCGGTGGGATGGTGGTGGGTGCCGAGCACGTGGTGATGCCCCACTCCTCGTCCGCTCCACTGACGCACAAAATAGAACGCACCAATGGCGAGCAGGAGACCACCTGCGATCCAGGGAAACAGGTGCCCGAGTTTTTCATCAAGTTGAAAGCCAAACCAGGCGATGCCCAGGCCGAGCAGGCTCGTCAATGCCACGTGGCCGAGTCCGGCCAGGGAGGCCACGGCCAGGGTCTTGGTCCGGCTCCACCCGCGGGCCCGCGACACCAGCACGAACGGCAGCCAGTGCGTCGGAATCGCCGCATGAAAGAATGCCACAGTGAAACCGGTGGCGGCAATGGTCGTGAGGACGGCGGAATTCATGCGGGCTGGTCAGGAAAGTCAGTGGCGGAGATACTGTCCACATTGAACCATAGCAAACCCGTCAAGGGGCGAAACCCGGATTGTGGAGCGGGGTTGCTGACCCCGCCAATTGCGCGAGGCGGGATCAGCACCGTTGCCGCGCTCTCGCGGCCCGGTGTTTGTCCCCGCGCCTCCGCGCGAAGCAAACGATCCCGCCCTGCAGCAAAAGGAAACCCCGGAGCTTTTTCGTGTATTTTTGCGACTCTTTGTGGCTACCTGTTCTTCTCTCCCATGCCGCCCGACCTCCACGCCGTCCGACGTTACCTGCTCGACTTGCAGGACTCCCTCTGCGCGGCTTTGGAGCACGAGGATGGCGGCAAGTTTCAGGAAGACAACTGGACGCGACCCGAAGGCGGCGGCGGTCGCTCACGCGTGCTGAGTGAAGGGACCGTTTTCGAAAAGGCCGGTGTGGGATTCTCTCACGTGACCGGGGGCGCCCTGCCCGCCTCGGCCACGGCCTCGCGCCCGGAACTGGCCGGCAAACCGTATCACGCGCTTGGCGTCTCGTTGGTCATCCACCCGCGCAATCCGTACGTGCCGACCTCGCACCTGAACGTCCGCTTCCTTCAGACCGGCACCGCTGCTCCGGCAACCTCCGCAATCGAAAATCAAAAATCCAAAACCAAAACTTCCACCTGGTGGTTCGGCGGCGGCTTCGACCTGACGCCCTATTACGGGTTCGAGGAAGACGCCATCCACTGGCACCGCACCGCGCAAGCCGCCTGCGCGCCCTTCGGGGAGAAACTTTATCCCCGCTTCAAGCAATGGTGCGACGATTATTTCTACCTGAAACACCGCGGCGAACCACGCGGCATCGGGGGTCTGTTCTTTGACGACTTCAACGAGCCCGGGTTCGAGCGCAGTTTCGCTCTGATGCGCAGCGTCGGCGACGCCTTCCTCCCCGCCTACCTCCCCATTGTGCGGAAGCGCAAGGCCACCGCATTCGGTGAGCGCGAACGCAATTTTCAACTCTACCGGCGCGGCCGTTACGTGGAATTCAACCTGGTTTGCGACCGGGGCACACTCTTTGGCCTGCAAAGCGGCGGTCGCACCGAGTCGATCCTCATGTCACTGCCGCCCTTGGTCGCGTGGCGCTACGACTGGAAACCCGCACCCGGTTCGCCCGAGGCCCGGCTGTACGATGTTTTCCTCAAAACCACAAACTGGGCTGGCGTCTGATCGGCTCCAGGCTCCATTCTCCCCACTCATTCATGACCAGCCGCCAACGTTTCCTCCAAGCCGCCGCCTGCCAGCCACTCGATCGCCCGCCGGTGTGGATCATGCGGCAGGCGGGCCGCTACCTGCCCGAATATCGCGAGCTGAAGGCCAAGAGTTCCTTTCTCGAGATGGTGAAGACGCCGGAACTTGCCGCCGAGGTCACGCTGCAGCCGCTCCGCCGCTTTGCCCTCGATGCGGCCATCATCTTCTCGGACATCCTCGTCATCCCCGAGGCCATGGGTCAGGGTTATAAATTCCGCGACGAGGGCGGTATCGCCATGGATTTCCGGCTGGAACACCGGACTCAGCTCGACCGGCTCGAACCGAAAGGCGTGGCCCAGCGACTGGCCTACGTCGGCCAGGCGCTCGAACTCGTGAAGACCGGACTCAAGGGCGAAAAAGCGCTGCTTGGTTTTGGCGGCTCCCCCTGGACACTCGCCACCTACATGCTCGAAGGCGGCAGCGCGGACGACTTTGAGCGCAGCAAGGCCGTGTTCTATGCCGACCGCGCTTTCTTCAATGCGCTGATGGAGAAGCTGACTGCCGCCCTCATCGAGTATTTCCGGATGCAGATTCGCGCCGGGGTCGACGCCATCCAGATTTTCGACTCATGGGGCGGCATCATTGCCGGCCAGGATTATGAAGCCGCCTCCCTTCGCTGGATTCGTGAAATCATCTCCGGCCTGCCGGAGGATTTCCCGGTCATCCTCTACGCCAAGGGCACGCCCGCCCAGTTGACCGACCAGGCGTTCAGCGGGGCAAGTGTGCTCGGGGTTGATTGGACGATCGATCTCGGCGTCGCCCGCCGGCTGGTGCCGGGCAACGTCGCCCTGCAGGGCAACCTCGACCCGGTGCTGCTGAACACCACGCCCGAGATCGTGCGCCACGAAACCACCCGGCTGCTGGAGTCCATGCGCGGCACCAGCGGTCATATCTTCAATCTGGGACACGGCATCATGCCCCAGGCCAAGATCGAGTGCGTCGAGGCACTGGTCGATACCGTGACCGGCTGGAAGTAACCCACGAATGCCACGAAAAATTATCATGATTCTCTCCAGCATTTCCATCTCAACATCCGGTTAAATTTGGGTATTTTCACGTAATTCGTGGGCAACTCCTCTCCTAAATCCATCGCCGTCATCGGGGCCGGAATCACCGGCCTGACCACCGCCTACCGGCTGCACCAGCACGGCTTTGCCGTGAAAGTTTTCGAGCGGGCCCCGCAGGCCGGCGGCGCGATCAGGACTTTCCGTGAGAACGGCTATATCATCGAAGGCGGCCCCAATTCACTGCAACTGGGTGCGACCGAGGTCCGCCAGCTGATCAAGGATGCCGGCCTCGAGCCCGATCTGCAGGTCGCCAATCCCGTCGCAAAAAAACGGTTCATCGTGCGCCGGGGCAGATTCCTGCCCGTGCCAACTTCCCCCGGTTCGTTCTTCAGCACGTCGCTTTTTTCTTTCCGCAC
The DNA here is from genome assembly GCA_964492635.1 of uncultured Oleiharenicola sp. GTDB lineage: Bacteria > Verrucomicrobiota > Verrucomicrobiia > Opitutales > Opitutaceae > Lacunisphaera. The sequence goes on along the minus strand of CAZBLQ010000033.1, from coordinate 11,617 downwards.
CAAGTGCGCCATCTTCGCGGAATTGCTGACCCGTCCGCGCGTGCGCACCACCGACCTCAGCCTCGCTGAACTCGTCCGCTCCCACTTCACGCAGGAGCTGGTCGACTATGCGCTGAACCCGCTGATTGCCGGCATTTATGCGGGTGACCCGGAAAAACTCTCCGTGCGCCACGCTTTCCCCGCCTTGTGGGAAGCCGAACGCTCCCACGGCTCGTTGCTTCGCGGCATGATGGCCGCTTCCAAGGCCAAAAAGGCCCGGGGCGAACCCGGGGTGGCGCCCATCGTTTCCTTCAAGGGCGGGCTGCAGACCCTTCCCGACACTCTGGTGGCCCGGCTCCCCGCCGGCAGCGTGCAGTTCGACACGACCGTCGAGACGATCATCCCCGGAAAGCCGCACCGGCTCATCTGGAAGCAGGCCGGCCAGACTTCCTCGGGCGAATTCGATCTCGTCGTACTGGCACTGCCGGCGACCGCCCTGACCCAGCTTTCCTTCGGTACCCTCGGCGAACGTCCGCTGGCCATCCTCGACGGCATCCCGCAACCACCGGTCTCCTCGCTTTTTCTTGGCTACCGGCGCGAGCAGGTGGCGCACCCGCTGGACGGGTTCGGCGGTCTGGTGCCCGCCGTGGAACATCGCGCCGTGCTCGGCATTCTTTTTTCCTCGACGCTTTTTCCCGAACGCGCCCCCGCGGGTCATGTCGGCCTGACGATTTTCGCCGGCGGCTTGCGCCAGCCTGACACCGCGCGGCTGACCACCGAAGCGCTGCTGGCGCGCATCGCCCCCGACTTGCGGGATCTGGTCGGGGTGAACACCCCGCCGGTGTTTGTCAACCACACCTTCTGGCCGCGTGCCATCCCGCAGTACGTCCTCGGCTACGAACGCTACCTTGACGCGCTCAACCAGGTGGAGCTGTCGACCAAGGGCCTCTTCATCGGCGGCAACGTTCGCGAGGGAATTTCCCTGCAGGATTGCATCAAATCAGGCGAGAAACTGGCCCGAAAAGCGGCGGAATTCGCGGCCAAATAAAGCGGCCGGCAGCGTGCCTGTCTCGCCACTTGACTACCCCCTTTGGTTGGGTAGCCTCCCGCGCCTTTATACAGATGGCACAAGACCTGAAAGATACTCTCCTGCTGCCCAAGACCGATTTCCCCATGCGGGCGAGTCTGGTGCAGCGCGAGCCAGCCCGGGTGGCGCAGTGGGAAAAACTCGGCCTTTACGACCGGGTTCAGCAGCACCGCGCCGGTAAGCCTGCCTTTGTCCTGCACGACGGTCCGCCGTTCACCAACGGCGACGTCCATATCGGCAACGCGCTGAACAAGACGCTCAAGGACATCGTCAACCGCTACAAGTCGATGCGCGGCTACCGCACGCCGTATGTACCCGGCTGGGACTGCCACGGCCTGCCCATCGAGCAGAAGGTATCCCGGGAAATTCAGGAAAGGAAGCTCACGCTCACGACGGCCCAGCTCCGCGCCAGATGCGACGAATTCTCCGAAGGCTGGATCAAAACCCAGACCGCCCAGTTCAAGCGCCTCGGCGTGCTCGCGGACTGGAAAAACGAATACAAGACCAAAGCGCCCGCCTTCGAGGCCGACATCCTGCGCACCTTCGCAGCGTTTGTGGAAAAGGGCCTCGTCTACCGGAGCAAGAAGCCTGTCTTCTGGTCCATTCCTTTTGAAACCGCGCTCGCCGAGGCGGAGATCGAATACAAGGACCATACCTCCATCGCCATCTGGGTAAAGTTTCTCGTGCCGGTGGAAGAAGCGAAGAAGTTCGGCCTGCCCGCCGACAAGCCGCTGTTCATTGTCATCTGGACGACCACGCCCTGGACGATTCCCGCCAATCTCGCCATCGCGCTGCACCCGGAAATGGAATACGTCGTAGCCGACATTGGCGCCGAACGGATCATTGTCGCCCAGGCCCTGCTCGGCGCAGTGGCGGCCTCGGCGAAAATCGAACCGGCTCCGGTTGTTACGCAACAGCTGCTCGGCGCAAAACTTGAGCACCTGCAGGCCCGCCACCCGTTCATCGACCGCGCATCGCCAGTCGTGCTGGCCGACTATGTGACGACCGACAGCGGGACCGGCGCAGTCCATACCGCTCCGGGCCACGGTGCCGACGACTATCAGACCGGCCTCAAGTACAAGCTGGAGATTTACTGCCCAGTCGGTGACGACGGCAAATACCTCGATGATGGACGAATTCCTGCCGATCTCGTCGGCCTGACCACGCTCGAGACCGTCGAAGATCTCACCGCGAAACGCCCCGCACCCGCCAACCTCGGTGTCCTGAAAAAACTTGCCGCCGCCGGGGCACTGCTGGCGAAGGCCAAATACACGCACAGCTACCCGCATTGCTGGCGCTCGAAGACGCCCATCATTTTCCGCGCCGTCGACCAGTGGTTTGTTTCATTGGACAAGGCCGCCATACGCCAAACCGCCCTGGCCGAAATCACCAAAATCGCCGAAACACAGGGCTGGATTCCAGCGTGGGGCGAGGCTCGCATCCGGGGTGCCGTGGAGTCGCGGCCCGACTGGTGCATCAGCCGGCAGCGCTCGTGGGGCGTCCCCATTCCCGCCTTCTACGATTCAACCAAGAAGGCCTATCTGGACGCCGGAGTCGCCCGGGCCGTGGCCGACAAGATCGCGACCAAAGGCACCAATTTCTGGTATGATGCCACGCCCGCGCAAATTCTCGAAGGCGTAAAGCTGCCCGCCGGCTGGCCCGCGCCGGCTGAACTCACTTGCGGCCGCGACACCCTCGACGTGTGGATCGACTCCGGCTCGACGCAAGCCGCCGTGCTCAAGCGCGGCCAAGGCGGCACCCATTGGCCCGCCGACCTCTATCTCGAGGGCAGCGACCAGCATCGCGGCTGGTTTCAGTCTTCGCTCTGGTGCAGCGTCATCGCCTTCGGGGCCGCGCCCTACAAGTCCGTGCTCACCCACGGTTTCATCGTCGACCACGAGCGCAACAAAATCTCCAAGAGCAGCACCTACGAAAAACCGCAAAGCAGCGATTCCTACATCGCTGAATACGGCGCGGATGTCATCCGCCTGTGGATTGCCTCGCAGGATTTTCGTGACGACACGCCGATCTCCAAGGAAATCCTCTCGCACGTCAACGAAACCTACCGGCTGCTCCGCAATACACTCCGTTTCCAGCTCTCCAATCTGTTCGACTTCGACACAGCGAAACACGCGGTGCCGGTCGAGAAGATGGACGCGCTAGATCGCTGGGCACTGCACCAGAATGCAGTTCTGATCGAGGAGTGCACCAAGGCTTACGACGCCTATGAGTTCCACCGTGTCTACCAACTTTGCAACCAGTTCTGCTCGGTGACGCTGTCGGCCACTTATCACGACATCCTGAAGGACCGGCTCTACACGCTGAGTGCAAACAGCCACCTCCGCCGCTCGTCCCAGACGGCCATCCACCATATCTTCCAGAGCCTGGTCAAAATCCTCGCCCCAATCATCACTTTTACGGCCGACGAAGCTTGGAGCTTTGCCACCGCCGGGAAGGAATTTAGTGACGAATCCATTCACCTGCAGGACTGGCCGATAGCGCCAGCGGAATTGCTGAATCCCGGTCTGGCACAAGAGATTGAATGGCTAATCTCGGGTCTACGCGTCGATGCTTATGCCAAACTCGAACCGCTTCGCCAGCAGGGTTTGATCGGGAAATCACTGGATGCCGTCGTAACAGTCACAGGTTCCACAACCGACTTGGTTTTCGCCTCAGCCAGCAAACACGCTGCCTTTTTGGCGGAACTTCTTATCGTTTCGCAGGTAGTTCTTGAGGAAAAACCTGAGGGTGCCGCTACCCTCTCAGTAAAGATCGCAAAAGATGACAGTTTTGTCCGCTGCCCACGCTGCTGGCGCTGGGTACCTGCTTTAACTCAAACGTCGCACGGAGAAGTTTGCCCTCGGTGCGAAGATGCCCTTAACTCCTAACCAGTCCACCTTATGGCCACGAAGAAAAAGACTCCCACGAAGAAGCCTGTCACCAAGACTCCTTTCAAGAAACCAACCAAGGCCCCGTTCAAAGCCGTGGCCAAGCCAGCTTCCGCCAAGCCCGCGCCCAAAGCCGCCCCCGTCCCGGGCAAGAAATCCACGGCTGTTGCACCCGGCAAGGGCGGCAGCAAGCCGCCCATGAGCGCCGCCGACTTGAAACGCATGCTTCTCGAACGCAAGGCCGCGCCCAAGGCCATCGCCTTCAGCCTCGATGAAGTCCGCGAGATCGCCAAGAAAAATGAAAAGCAGCTCCAAAGCCCGGCGAAGGCCGGCGGCAACGGCAAGACCGCCACCGCCGCCAAGCAGCCCGACGGGGCGGCCCGGCTGGAAAAGCCCCACAAGCCGAACCATGTCAAAGCCGCCTCGCTCGCTGACATTCTCGGTTTCAACCCCAAGAAGGGCAAGCAGGTCACCCCCATGGTGGACGAGCAGGATGTGCCCGAAAAGTTCCGCCGCTATTACCGGCTGCTGCTCGATCTTCGCCACCACGTGCTCGTCCAGCTCGGTGAGCACACCGAGGAGACCCTGCTCAAGTCGGCCAAGGACGACTCCGGTGACCTCTCCGGTTATGGCCAGCACATGGCCGACGCCGGCACCGACACATTCGACCGCGACTTTGCCCTGAGCCTTGTGTCCAACGAGCAGGAGGCTCTCTCGGAAATCGAGGCCGCGATCAAGCGCGTCCACGCCGGCACCTACGGTATTTGCGAGGCGACGCAGAAGCCCATCGCCAAGGAGCGTCTGCTCGCCGTGCCTTTCACCCGCTACTCGGCGGAAGCCAAGAAACAGGTGGAGCGCCACTCGCACCGGTCCATCGAACGCGGCGGCCTTTTCGGTGACGGTACCGAGGAGGAAGGCGGCAAGGTGGCCGCCGACGACAGCGGCGAGGAGTGATGGGAATTTTCGATTTTTGATTCTGGATTTTCGATTGAAGCCATTAAGTCAGGCAAAGGCGGAAACCGCGGCGTATGAAGCCGGCGCAGCTGGTCAATCCGAAATCCAAAATCGAGAATCGAAAATCCACCGCCTGCTGGCCTACCGCCGGCTATGGCTGCTGGCCGCCGTGGTCATTTTTCTGGATCAGCTGACGAAACACTGGATCAACGCCCGCCTGCCGCTCGGCAGCTACGGTCCTGCGGGGCTCACGATCATTCCCGGTTTTTTTAACCTGGTGCACGTGGGCAACACGGGCGCTGCCTGGAGCATGTTCTCCGGCAAGAGCACCCTGCTGGGCCTGCTGGCCGCGGCGACCTTGCTGGCGATCTTTTTCTGGCGCCGGCAACTGGGGCTGAGGCTGCCCGCGGTGCAGATCGCTTTCGGTCTGCTCTGCGGCGGCATAGTCGGCAACCTGGTGGACCGGCTGCGGCACGGCCATGTGATCGATTTCATCGACCTGCATTTCGGCAGTTACATCTATCCGACGTTCAACGTCGCCGATTCCTGCATCTTTATCGGCGTGTTCTGGTATGTGCTCTGGTCGCTGCGGCACCCGGCGCAGGCGTAAACTGTAGGGCGGCATCGTTGATGCCGCCAAAGATTGGAATGTGCCGGAGGTTCGCGGCGGGATCAGCGATCCCGCCCTGCATCACTCGACGTTCGCCATCTGCTCCCGCACGCGCTCCAGCTCGTTCTTGAATTCGATCACGCGCTGGGAAATCGCCAGGTCATTGGCCTTGCTGCCGATGGTGTGGATCTCGCGGCCGATTTCCTGCAGGATGAACTCGGCCTTCCGGCCGACTTCGCCGTCAGCCCGCAACAGTTCCTTCAACTGCATCTGGTGGCTGCGCAGGCGGGTGAGTTCCTCGCTCACATCGCAGCGGTCGGCGAAAAGCGCCACCTCCTTGAGGACGCGCTCGTCCGTGACATCCAGCTCAAGCCCGGACTGACGCAGTCGCTGGAGCAGTTGCTCCCGGTAGATGCCGGTTATCTGCGGGGTGCGCTGGGCGATGGCCTCCACCGCGACGTGCAATTTTTCCAGCCGGCGGAGAAAATCGATCAGCAGGGCCTCGCCTTCCCGGGCGCGCATCGCGGCCAGTCCGCGGAGAGCCTCGACCAGGGTCTTGAGCAGGATGGCTGCGGTCGTCTCATCGGCCGGCAGCCTGTTGCCGGTGCGCTGGGCGCTGACAATCTGCCACAGCAATTCGCCCGTGGGTTCGAATTTGATGCCGCGCGACTTGGCCAAACCGGCCAGTTGTTCCAGCGTCGCTGCCACAGCTTGCTGGTCCCAGTCGGTGCTGGCCGATGATTTGCCGGCCACTTCCACGGCGACATGCACCTTGCCACGCAACACGACCTTCCGCACGGCGTCGCTGACGGCTGCCTCAAAGGCCTGCCATTCATCGGGCAGATTGACGCTCAGATCCAGTCCGCGCCGGTTCACCGAGTTGACCTGGACGGTCAGGGTCAGGGTTCCAAGGGTTGCGGTCGCCCGCCCATATCCGGTCATCGAATTCATGCAGCGAAGAATTAACCACGGATTACCCGGATGAGCACGAATTAAATTTGTCTACTGTCCTTGTTATTCGAAAATCCATTTTGGCAACTCCACCCAACCAAGGATTTTTGCCACAAAAAGCACAAAAGTCAGATGGCAAACAAAGTCTCAGGGCGCCTATAGGCGCGCGGAACATCCTCACTGGCAGGACAGGATATCTTTGCGTTTTTTGTGGCCAATCCGTCTGACCAGAAATCTGGTGTTTTACGCCCGCTCGCCGAGCAGGCGCTCGACCTGCTGCACATCCTTGTCGCCGCGGCCGCTGAGATTGACGACGAGAATCTGGTCCGGGCGCATTTCCTTCGCGCGCTTGAACGCATGCACCAGCGCATGGGTGGATTCAAGAGCGGGGATGATGCCCTCGGTGCGCGAGCAAAGCTGAAATGCCTCCAGCACCTCGTCATCGGTCGCGTAGGCGTAATCAATGCGGCCGAGGTCGCGGTAATAGGCGTGCTCGGGGCCGATGGCGGCGTAGTCGAGCCCGGCGGACACGGAGTGCGTCAGCTCGATCTGCCCGTCGGGGTTCTGGAGAATGTAGGACTTGCTGCCCTGCAACACACCGAGTTTTCCACCCTCGAACCGCGCGGCATGCTCGCCGCGCCTGATGCCGCGACCACCGGCCTCCACCCCGGTGAGCTTGACCGCCCGGTCATCGAGAAACTCAAAGAAACATCCGATGGCGTTGGAACCGCCGCCCACGCAGGCAACCAGCTCGTCGGGCAGCCGGCCTTCGCGCGCCATGATCTGTTCGCGTAGTTCCTGCCCGATGACGCGGTGAAAATCGCGTACCATCATCGGATACGGGTGGGCCCCGAGCGCGGAGCCCAGAATGTAGTGTGTGCCGCGAACATTGGTCACCCAGTCGCGCATCGCCTCGTTGACGGCGTCCTTCAAGGTCTTTTGCCCGGCCTCGACGCGGCGCACCTCGGCGCCCATGAGACGCATCCGGAAAACATTCAGGGCCTGCCGCTCCATGTCCACGGCGCCCATGTAAACCACGCACTCCAGCCCGAATTTCGCGCACACGGCCGCCGTGGCCACGCCGTGCTGGCCGGCGCCGGTCTCGGCGATGATGCGCTTTTTCCCCATGCGTTTCGCCAGCAGCGCCTGGCCGAGCGCATTGTTGATCTTGTGCGCCCCGGTGTGGAGCAGATCCTCGCGCTTGAAATAAATCTTCGCCCCGTCGCAATGCGCGGTCAGCCTTTCCGCAAAATACAATTCCGTCGGCCGGCCGGCGAACTCCTTGAGATGGTGCCTCAGCTCATTTTGAAACGCCGGGTCCGTTCGCGCCTGCTCATAGGCCGCGGTCAGCTCGGCCAGCGCCGTCATGAGGGTCTCGGGCACAAACACCCCGCCATACTGGCCAAAGTGGCCGGTACTGTCCGGCAACTGGTCCGGGGCGGTTGAGGCGGTCTGGGTGGCGGCGGGCATGGGCGGATACGGATAGATAGTGGAACTGCTGAACGCAAACGGGATTTATGGTCGAAGGTGCCCCCGTTTGGTCTTGTCTGGCGGCATGGCGTTTTGTCGGGTGGGCTCAGCGATCCCGCCCGGCAGATTCAGAGGCACGAGCCCACGTCACACCCGTTTGACCGTTAGCAGGGTGTAGTCGTCCCGCAGTCCGGCCGCGCCGGCAAAATCCTCCACCGCCTGCAGGATGGCATCGTTGATCTGGCGGGCTGAGCCCCCGTGCGCCGCGCGCAGGGCGTCGGCCAGGCGCGCCCCGCCAAATTCCTTCTCCTCGGCGTTGGGCGCCTCCGTCAGGCCGTCGGTGTAGAGCACCAGCGTTGAACCCGGGGCAAACGCCAGCGTCTTGTCCTCGATGGCCGACTCGAACAGGTCCGCATCCACCAGCCCCACCGGCATGCCCTCGGAGCCGATGTATTCACTGACAAAGACGCCGGTGGCCGGGTCGCGCCGCGAAAACAGCGGCAGCTCGTGACCGGCGCGGGCGATCGTCACCTGGCCCTTGTCGGCATCAACCACGGCATAGGTCATGGTAATGTACATGCCTTCGCGCATGTCGCCGGCCAGCGAGCGGTTCAGGTCAGCCAGCACGCGGGCGGGCGAGCTGTGCATCGGCGCAATCTGGCGCAGAGTCGTCCGGCAGATGGCCATGAGCAACGAGGCCGACATGCCCTTGCCGGACACATCCGCCACCGCCACGCCGACGCGATCATAGCCGAGCTTGAATACATCGTAGAGGTCGCCGCTGACTTTTTGGGCCGCAAGATAACGCGCATCGATGTCGAGCCCGGGCACCAGCGGCATCTCCCGCGGGAGCAGCATCAACTGCACGTCGCTCGCGAGCGCCAGGTCGAGGTCGAGTTTCTGCTTCTCCACCTGCAGGCTGAGGAAGTCGGCGTTGTGCACGGCCAGGCCGGCCTGCTCGGCCAGCGCCTCGACCAGGGAGTAGTCCGTCGCCGTGAACGGGAGCCCGTCGGACGCGTTGCACACGCACAGCACACCGATGAGCCGCTGGCGCACCATGATGGGCGCGGCAATGACCGAGCGCACCACCAGCGCCGGATCCTCGTGTTTCACGACACGCGGGTCGTCCGGGGCTTTCATGATCAATTCGCCCTTGCCTGTGGCCGCGACGCGCCCGACCACGCCTTCGCCGACGGGAAACGATTCCGATTTCAACACCTGCTCGATGAACTTGGCGCGCGTGCCCATCTTCATCCGCTGCGTGTCGGGAATCGGCCGGTGCGGCGGGAACAGGCCCTCGACGGCCGCGCCCCGCATCATGTTGTCCGCACCCTTTTCGAAAATGCAGGCGCTCAACGCGCCGGTGCTCAGGATCGCCGCATGCACGATGCGCTGGAAGAGCTCCTCGCGCGGCAGTCGCTCGCCCACGGCGTCCACCATCGTGTGCATGTAGTCGAGCACGATCTGCCGCTCCTCCATCAGGCCCTGCTTCTCCTCCTCCAGCCGGGCCGCCTCGCGGGAAGCGCGCCAGTACAGGGCGTAGACCAGCGCCACGCCAAGAATACCGCCGAGCAGGAACAGGATCATGGGCGCAGTCTAGCGCAATTCCACGCGATTGCGCAAGAAAGCGAGCACATCCTGAAACCGGGCCGCATTGGAGGAATCGGCCGCGATCAGGTTCTCATGCGCCTCCAGCACCAGCCGGGCGCTCTCGATCTCTGTCTTGGCCTTGTTGTCCAGCGCCTGCACGCCACCCTCAAAATTCATCGCATAATTGCCCGCATCCACCGTCGCCAGCCGGTGCAGCCCCAGGTTGCGGATCAACTCCAGGTTGCGCTCGCCAACCCGGGTCAGCGTCAGCGAACCCGGCGTCGGCCGGCGGCGAAGCTCCAGCGCCGCCCCGGCCAGCACGCCGAGAAAGGTGCTGTCCATGCTGTTGCATTGCTGGAAATCCACCACAAACCGTGTCTTGCCCTGCCGCATCATCTCCGTGAAAAAATCCTTCAGGCTGCCGCTGTTCGTGAACGCCGCCCGGCCCTCGATCCGGATGAGCACCGGGTCGGCATAGGCATCGACAAGGAAGGTCGGTTTCGTGATCTCGGACATGCGCGGAGGAGGAAAACGCGGCAGCAGTACACCGCCGCGTAAATCGCACCGTGTCAATCAGCTCTTCGTCACAATCTGGCGAAGGACATAGGGCAGGATGCCGCCGTGCTGGTAGTAATCGATTTCGATGGGCGTATCGATGCGGCAGCGCACCGGCACGTGCTCGACGGCACCGTTCTTGCGGGTGATTTTCAGCGTGAGATCCTGCTGCGGCTTGATGGCGGCGGTGAGGCCAACCACATCATATGTCTCGGAACCATCGAGCTCCAGGGACTGCGTCGTCGTACCTTCCTTGAATTGCAGCGGCAGCACGCCCATGCCGACGAGATTGGAGCGGTGGATGCGCTCGAAGCTCTGCGCCACGACGACCTTCACGCCGAGGAGATTGGTGCCCTTTGCGGCCCAGTCGCGCGAGGAACCCGTGCCGTATTCCTGGCCGGCCAGAATGATCAACGGCACGCCGGCTTTCTGGTAGGCCATGGACGCATCGTAGATGGAAGTTTTCGCCCCGTCCGCGCCGAGCGTGTTGCCGCCCTCCTCCCCGCCGAGCATCAGGTTCTTGATGCGGACGTTGGCGAAGGTGCCGCGGGTCATCACGCGGTCATTGCCCCGGCGCGAGCCGTAGGAGTTGAAGTCCTCAAACGCCACGCCGTTATCGAGCAGGTATTTGCCGGCGGGCGAGGACTTCTTGATCGCCCCGGCGGGCGAGATGTGATCGGTCGTCACACTGTCCCCGAAGAGGCCGAGCGCACGGGCGCCCTTGATTTCGGCGATGCTGCCGGGCTGCATCGTGAAGTTCGTGAAGAACGGCGGCTCCTGGATGTAGGTGGATTTGGCGTCAAAGGCGTAGACATTGCCCGTGGTGGAGGGAATCTCGTTCCACTTCGGGTTCTGCGCGGCGAAGTTCCGGTAGAGTTTCCGGAAGACCTCGGGCTTGAGCGCGGCCTGCATCGCGTCGCGGACTTCCGCGAGCGTGGGCCAGAGATCCGCGAGGTAAACCGGCGCCCCGTCCTTCCCCGTGCCGAGCGGTTCGCAACTCAGGTCGATGTCAACCCGGCCGGCCAGCGCGAAGGCGACGACGAGCGGGGGCGACATGAGGAAGTTGGATTTCACGTTCTGGTGCACCCGCGCCTCGAAGTTGCGGTTGCCCGAGAGCACGGAAGCGGTAATGAGGTCATGCTTCACCACGGCCTCCTCGATGTTGGCGTCGAGCGGGCCGGAGTTGCCGATGCAGGTCGTGCAGCCGTAGCCGACGGTGTTGAAACGCAGTTTGTTCAGGTAGGGCGTGAGGCCGGTCTTTTTCAGGTAGTCGGTCACCACCCGCGAGCCGGGGGCGAGCGAGGCCTTGACGGCGGGATTCACCTTGAGGCCCTTCTCGACGGCCTTCTTGGCCAGCAGGCCCGCGGCCAGCATGACGCTTGGATTCGACGTGTTCGTGCAACTCGTGATGGCGGCGATGACCACCGAGGCATTGCCCACCTTTGCCTTCTTGCCAGAGGTCATCCCGACTTTGACCGACTTGGCGAAGTCAGCCCGGGATTTGCCAAAGCCATTCTCGGTCACCGGCCGCTG
>CAZBLQ010000032.1:1847-33718 GCA_964492635.1 uncultured Oleiharenicola sp. | reverse complement strand
TCATGTAGAGGAGCGAGTCGGCGTGGATGTTCTCCTCGTGGGCGTGGCGGCCGAGCACGAGCTTGAGCTCGGGGGCGGTGACGAGTTCGCGGACGACGTGCTGGATGTTATCGCCGACGATGCCCTCGGCGGCGGAGAAATAGCCGATACCCATGCGGATGATCCAGCGCTCAACGTCACTGACCGTCTGCGGGTCGCGCCACTGCTCGATGTCCTTGCCCATGGGGACATCCTCGGGCTCCCAGTGATTGGCCTTCATCGTCTTGTAGAGATCGTAGGCCCACTGGTATTTCAGGGGGAGGATGTTGAAGTAAGGAACCTGGCGGCCGTTGATGACTTTTTTGGCGGCGAAAGCGGCCTCAGCCTTGTCCTGATCGAGAACGAACGTCTTGTTGCCGACGGAAAATGATTTTTGCATGGCGATGCGCAGCGCAGAGATGACGAAACTGGGGAGAAAAGCGGTGTGTGTCCCGTGGTCTAGAGACGGCAGAAAGCCTCTGGCGACACTAAGTTGCCAAAACTTCCTGACACGTTGTCGACCACCACAGGATGTGGATACCCGGAACCTTGACCACAACTAATGGGAATGGCCCCAAACCCCGTCAAACAGATTAAAGAGTCATTCTGCAAATTTTCCGTTACTTTTTTTATGGACAATCCCGCGACAACTTACCGTGGGCGGTTTGGGCGGAGAAAAATTTCAATCGCGGACGTTTTCAGAGGGAAAATCACCCGAAAGGCGGGGGCCGACGATGGTGCAAATATTTTCTTGACGGAGAAAAATTTCAATCGCGGTTTGTTTTGAGAGGGAAAAATCCTGGCGCCGGAAAATTGCGCGCGGACGTTTTGCGTCAGAATGGTCGCGCAATGGCGCGGGCCTGGCATAGGCGAAGGCGTGCTGGTGCTACTCCGTCGAGCATCAGACAACACACCCCGGTTCCGCATAGGCGGGACCACCCCTCTTGATAGGGGATTGAAAAATGCACGGGCGATAATCCCCTCGGGCCTGTCCGCCATAGTCTTGGCGACGGCGGAAGAGGGGTGCCGTAGGGCGGGGTGTGGTTGGGATACCCTCACTGGCTCCCGTCTGCGCCTTCCGGTTACGGCGAGGCCAGTCGGCGCGTCTGTAACAATCAGGCAAAGAAAAAGGCGTTCTGCTGATCAGCAGAACGCCTGGGGAATTCTCAACCCGGTCGGGCCGGGGGTCCGTCAGAACTTGAGGCTGACGCCGCCCTGGACCTTCCAACGGGAGTCGGCGTTGTTGGGCACAATCAGGGAGGTCGACGGGACGTTAGCGGTACCGTCTGGATTGAGCCCAAGCGGGTGCTGTGTATCGGTGATGAGGGTCGGTTTGACCAGACCAGCGGCGTCGTAGGTGGCGTTGCTGAAAGTGCGGAGCTGGCTGCTATTGGTGGTCGAGCCGTTGATTTCCAGCACGTAATTGAACAGTTTCTTGTTGATCCAGGAGCCGAAGTTCATGAAGTCGGCAAAGAACTCGATCTTGATGTTCCGGTAAACGGGCAGTTCATGCGTCACGCGGAGATCAAGCCGGTTCTGCCATTGGGTCGTAAAGGCATTGCGCGGGGCATAGCCTCCGGCGTATTTGTCAAGCCCACTGGACTGGAGGAAGCCGAAGTAGGCGGCCTGCTGGTCCGCGCTCAAGCCGGTGAAGTTGAAACGTGGATCAGTCGTTCCCTTCGGGACCGCCACCAGATCGTTGCCACCGAAGCCGTCGCCGTTGAGGTCGTTGGAATACACATAACTGTAGGGCTGGCCGGTGCGGCCTTCGTAGTAGAGCGAGACCGTGGTGAGGTTATCCCGGTAGAATCTGAACTCGCGGCTGACCGAGGCCTGAAGGCGATCCCTGATCTCATAATCGGAACGGCCGACCTCAACCGCATTCTGGTTGAAGACGTTGTTGAACTGCCACTGGGAGTTCGCGGTGGAACTGCCCAGAGCCTGGGCATCCGTAGCCCGGCCGTGGGTATAGGCGAAATTCCAAGCCCAGCCGTTCTTGAAGGGATGATCGAGAGAGATGGAAACATACTGCGACTGGCCTTCGTGGACGTCGCGGGTGCGGATCACGTTCCCGAACGCAGGAACCAAGGCATTGGCACCGCTGGAGGCGCCGGCGAAGCGCTGCCGTCCGTCCGCGCCGACCGTGGTTGGCTTAAGGTTCATGTTATCCACGAATAGCGCATCGAGCTGGCGCGTATCGATGTATTCAACACTGACCGTCGCACCTATGCCCGGCAGCTTGTGGTCGACGGCAAGGTTGCCGCGCATGATGGTCGGCAGCTTCAGGCCGGGCTTGATCAGGTTGATCGAGGAGGCGGTGCCGGCGACGGCCGTGGTGCCGACTGGATTGGCCGGGTCGAATTTGAACGACGGATCGGTATTGACGTAAGTTCCGCTGAGATACTGGGCCAGGGTGGGAACGGGAGTGGCGCCGCCGGAGACGACAACCGTGTTGAAACGACCCACGCCGGTATTGCCGTAGGAATTGGAGATCCAGACCCACGGATTGCGGCCGAGGAATACGCCCACGCCGCCACGGATCTGCGTGTTGCGCTTCTGGTCGAGCGCGTAGTTGAAGCTGAAGCGCGGTTGGGGTGTGCTCGTGCCATCAACCGTGCCGGAGTTGGTGGTGCCAAAGGCGGTCTTGAAGGCGGCGTTTTCCGCCGGGGCGATCGGACTGCCGACGAGATCGAGGCGGATTCCCAGGATCATGTTAAAACGGGAGGACGGCTCCCACTTCACCTGGCCGAATACGCCTGTCCGCTCGAACTTGCTGATGTCGGCCGTCGGTGTGCCGGTCTGGACGACGGAACGGGCGAAACCGAATGGGGTGTCGGCCTGAAAGGCGGCCAGATTCAGGTAGTCAAAGTAACCATAGGAACCCTGGCGGAAAAGATTGTAGTAGTTGCTGGCTTCATGATCGGCGCCACCGGAAAGCGTAAAATTCTTCCAGATGTAGTCGCCGCTGGCGTTCATGGTCTGGGTCTTGACGTGCAGTTCGTTGCCCATGCTGCTGATTTCGGTGCCGAACCTGAAGGCGTCGTTACTGGAAATGGCCGAGCCGGTGGTGGAGGTGCCGGGCACGTTGAAGATGCGGATTTCGGGGAATTTGACCGGGGTTGAGCGAACGGAATCCTGCTTGGTGTTGGAATAGTCGACCTCGGTCTTTAGGTTGGGTGACCAGGTGCTGAACAGCTGGGCGGCCCAGACGTGTTCTTTCACATCCACGCTGTAATAATTGGAGGACAGGGTGGTGCCGCTGCCGGAAGAAGTGAACAGGGTCGTCTGATTGCCCAAGGCCGACGGCTGGCTGAAACTGGTGTAGTTGAAGCTGCCGAAGGTGGGCAGGGAACCAATGGTGTCGCTGTACCGAATCGAGAGACGGTGGTTCTCATTGATCTTCCAGTCGATCTTGGCCAGCCGCTTGGTGTCGAACTGGCGCGAGGTGGCCGGGCCGGCGAACACACCCATGTCGGGTGCGCCGCTGAGAGAAGAGATCTTGGCCTGCACGGCGGTGACAAAAGCCGGGTCAGGAGTAAAGCCCGCCAGGGTAGGGGCCTTATCCTGGATGAATTTCTCAAAATTGGTGAAGAAGAACAGCCGGTCCTTGATGATCGGGCCGCCGAAGGTGAAGCCATAGGTCCGCTCCTTGAGCGGGGTGCGCTTGTGGATATTCTGGCCGAATTCGTCCGGCCCCTGCCAGTTCTTGTCCGTGAAGATGTCGTAGATCGAACCGTGATACTCGTTGGTACCGCTCTTGCTGACCGCGTTGATCGAGGCGCCGGCAAACCCGCTCTGGCGGACATCATAGGGCGTGAGGGAAACACTGAACTGCTCGATGGCGTCGAGGGAGAACGGGTTGTTCAGGGAGAACAGACCGGAGGCATTGAGGCCGAAGGAGTCGTTGATCTTGGCACCGTCAAGGGTGATGGTGTTGTAACGGTTGCTCATGCCCAAGGCCTCGACTTGCGGGTAGCCGCGCACCGCCACGAAGGGATTGGTCTTGATCAGGTCGGTGAAGGACCGGTTGACCGTGGGCTGGGCCTGAAGCCGGCGGTTGCTCAGCGTGCTGCTGGCGCCGGTGGCGTTGGCATCGAGGTCGTTGACCCCGGCGACGACGGTGAATTTCTCAAGGTTCAGCACCTCGCCCGTCTTGGCCAGCAGCATCACATCGGTGTTCTCAGCCAGCTGGGTCTGGATATCCGTCACTGAATCGATGGTATATCCCTCGGCTGTCGCGGAAACGGAGTAGGGTCCGCCCACCGGCAGGCCGGTGAACGAGAAACGACCACTCGGACTCGTGACTGCCCTGAAGGTGCTGTTGGTCGGTGTGTGCACCGCGGTGACCGCGGCGCCGGCAATCGTCTTGCCGGACGAATCCATCAGTGTGCCGGTGAGGGTCGAGGATACTACGCCTTGGGCAAGGGCGTTGGGTGTAAGTGTCGCGGCGAGGGCCGTGACGACTGCGATGAGTAACGCTTTCAGGAACGATTTGTGCATGGTGCGATGCAGTTGGTGTTAAGCTTCAGCAAGGTGGACCGAAGCTGGTGGTGATTTGTGCGAGCGAACGCCCGGCGTTTGGTTGAGTCAAGCATTCAACCTTCAACATTTATTCACAATCAGTGGATGTTGCGTGACTGTAACCATTCCCTAATGAGTGCCGGGCTGGAGCACGATTTCTGCCAAGCGCGCGGCTTTGAATGCTGAGACATCCTCCGCAGCTCGCGGCGGGGTTCCCAAATGATATTAGGACGCCGCTGAGCCGGCCTCGTACCATAGAAGTTGTGCAAACCGCGTGTAGAATCCTCGGGGCTTGCCCCGGGGAGTAGCGCTGGCGAATGGGCAGCGTTCAATTCCACTCGCAACCGGGATTGATTGCGCCCACCTAGACGCATGCCCGCTGTCTACCCGCCACGCGAAGAACTGGCCAACCGTCTCACCCACGGGCTCGGCGCCGCGCTCAGCACGGCCGGGCTCGTGCTGCTGGTGTTTTTCTCCAGCCGGCAGGGTGATGCCTGGCAGGTGGTGAGCTCCGCCATCTTCGGCACCGCGCTGGTGCTGCTCTACACGTCGTCAACGCTTTATCACAGCTTTCGCAATGAACGCCTCCGGCAGCTCCTGCAAAAATTTGACCACGCGGCCATCTTTCTCCTGATCGCCGGCACCTACACGCCGTTTTCACTGGTGACGCTGCGCGGGCCATGGGGCTGGAGCCTGTTTGGTGTCGTCTGGGGACTGGCGATTGCGGGGGTGGTGCTCAAATTCTGGTTTGCCGGACGCTTCCGCCTCGGGTCGACGCTGCTCTATATGGGCATGGGCTGGCTGGTCATGGTGGCCATCAAACCGCTGATGGCCGCGTTGCCTGCCGGCGGGCTCAAGCTGCTGGTCGCGGGCGGATTTTGCTATACGGGCGGAGCGGCCTTTTATCTTTGGAAACGGCTGCCGTTTCACCATGCGATCTGGCACCTGTTCGTGCTCGCGGGCAGCGCCTGCCACTGGGTGGCGGTGTTTGTCTACGTGGTGCGGCCGGCGTGAGACCGCGCCGGGGTTGGCGTTTGCGTTCGCCGGGCGGTTGGGGTAAATTGCTTCCTGATTTGGTGAACACCAGCTTGACCTGCCTGTATGGAAGCTTCGCTCAATGATTTTTTTCACGGACTGCCGGTGCTGGCGGGGCTCGACGAGGCGGCGCTGCAATTCCTCGGCGGAATGGTCAACGAGGCGAATTTTGCGACCGGCAGCGTCATCCTGCGGGAGGGCGATCTCGGCGACCGGGTGTTTTTCGTCTGTGCCGGCGGCGTCCGGGTGGTCAAACAGACCGGCGGGGTGCCGGTGCAGCAGCTCGCGGAGTTCGGCCCGGGTGATTTTTTCGGGGAAATGAGCCTGGTTGAGAGCGTGGTGCGCTCGGCCAGTGTGATTGCCACCAAGCCCACCCGGGTGTTCACACTCAAGAGCATGGATTTCTACAAGCTCTACAAGGACCGGCCGGATCAGTATGGCATAGTGATGCTGAACATTGCGCGCGACCTCGCCCGGCGCCTGCGCCGGCTGGACGACAACTTCTGCCACGTGTCGTACTGACCTCGCGCCACAACTGGAACCTCAGGAACTGATCAGCGCCTTCGGAAATCCAGTTTCGCGGCCCGGCGGGCGGGAAGCCCCCATAGTGTGCCGGCGGCGGCCAGCCTCACATTCGGACTGGCAGCTTGATTTCGCCCGCCGCCAGGCGGTGCAGGAACAGCGCGGCAATCTGCGCCCGCTGCACCAGGCTCGGCAGGTGACAGAATTCCTCCGGGCTGTGCAAGTGATCGCCCACGCAGCCGAGCCCGTCAAGATTCGGCAGCCCGGCTGCCGCGAGAATATTGCCGTCGGAACCGCCGCCCACGTGCTGCCAGTTGAGGTTAAGGCCGAATTCGCGTCCGCATTTCTGCCAGTCGGCGAAGAGGGCGGATTCGAACGGTGTCTCGACTTTCGGTCCGCGGTTGAAGCCGCCGCCGATTTCCAGGCGGAAGCCCTCGCGGGCATGGAGCGGGGCGCTGATCTCATGCAGCCGCTTCAGGAAGAGTACGTCATCGCCGGGATTGGTCACGCGGGCATTGATCACCGCCTCGGCAAGATCGGGCACGATGTTGGCGGCGCCGCCGCCCCGGATGTGGCCGATGTTCACCATGACGCCGGGCAACTCGCGGCCGAGGGCATCGACCTGGGGGAGGACTTCGCACAGGGCCAGGATGGCGTTGCGCCCGGCGGACGGGTCGCGGCCGGCGTGGGCGGCGCGGCCGTGGCAGGTGAGGGTGAAAATGCCCGTGCCCTTGCGCGACTTCACCAGGTCGCCGTTGGCGCGCGCCGGCTCGAACACGAGCGCGAACTGGTGGCGCTTCGCCGCTTCCTCCAGCAACGGCGCCGAGCCCTGCGAACCGGTCTCCTCGTCCGGCCCGAGCAGGATTTCGTAGCCGATCTGGGCGGCGGACGGGGTTTTTTCAAACGCCTGCAGCGCGGCCAGCATGACGACGAGCCCGCCCTTCATGTCCGAGGTGCCGGGGCCGCGCAGTGTGTCGGGTGAAACCAGGTCGCATTTCTGGAACGGGTGTGCGGCGGCATAGACGGTGTCATAGTGTCCGCTGATAAAAATCCGGACCGGCGCGGCAGGCCGCACGCGCACCCGCAGGGCCCTGGCGGTCGTGCCGGGAAGGGCCACCCGCTCGGGTCTGGCGCCCGGCAGTTTCGCGAAATCGGCGTGCAACAGCTCGAGCATGGCGTCGAGGCCGGCCAGGTTTTCGCTGCCCGAGTTCTGGTTGCACCACTTGATTAGCTGCTGGCGCAAGTCGTCGGCGCGCCTGGGCAGGTTGTTGATTGAGTCGGGCAGCGGCATTATTGATGGCGGGTCGGGGTGTTTGTTACCCCGACCCCGGAATTGGGCGCGGAGAGGAATCCAGTCAAGACTGGGGCGTGGAATCCGATGGATGCAGCGCGGCGCCCGGCATGACAAGCAACGATTCATGGCGGGCCATTTGGCGGGTGCCCGGGTCAAGGCGGAGTGACCACCTGCATTTTTCATCGCCGAAGGGTTTGCAAATCGCCCTTGGCCCTGCAATCTGCCGCCCCATGAACATCGCAATCATCGGAGCGGGCAATGTGGGCGGGGCGCTGGGCAAAGGCTGGGCGAAGGCGGGACATAAGATTTTTTTCGGCGTGCGGCAGCCGGGGCAGGGCAAGACGCAGCCGCCGCTTGCGTCGATCGGCAGCGCGGCCACCTCGGTCCTGGTGCCGGATGCCGTGCGCAGTGCCGAGGTTGTCGTGCTCGCCACGCCGTGGAACGCGGTGCCCGATGTGATCGCGACGATGGGCGACGTTCGCGGCAAGATCATCATCGATTGCACCAATCCGCTTTCCCTCAACGCCGAGGGCAGCCTGAGTCTGTCGCATGGCTCGACCACTTCCGGGGCCGAGGAAATCGCCCAGCTTGCGACCGGCGCGCGCGTGGCCAAGGCCTTCAACACCTACGGCTGGGAGAATTTCGCCGACTCGAACTACCCCGGCTACGGCGACGTAAAACCGGTCATGTTTTATTGCAGCGATGATGACGAGGCGAAGGAGATCGTGGAGCAACTGGCGAAGGATCTCGGTTTTGAACCGGTGGACACCGGCGGGCTCGGCATGGCGCGCAGCCTCGAGCCGCTCGCGCTGTTGTGGATCCGGCTTGCGGTCCGCCGCGGTCGCAATCCGAATTTCACCTGGGCGATGCTCCGGCGCTGATGGTGCGGGGACTCGGAAAACACGAAGCAGCAAAGCAACAAAGAATTGTTGGGAAAGGATGCTGTTGGAATAATTCTGACCCGGGCGGGGCTGGATCGAACTTCGCTTCTTTGCTGCCTTGTGTTCTCACTGTGCCGTGCTGATCGCGTTGCACAAGCCCTACGGCGTCCTCTCGCAATTCACCCCTGAACCCGGTTCGCGCTGGCGCACGCTCGCGGATTTCAAACTGCCGGCCGGGGTCTACGCCTTGGGCCGGCTCGACGCCGACTCCGAGGGTCTGCTGCTGCTGTCCGACGAACCGGGCCTGAACTCGCGTCTGCTCGATCCGGAAGCCGCGCACCGCCGCGAATACTGGGTGCAGGTCGAGCGCATCCCGGCCGTGACTGCGCTCGTGCGACTGGCGCGGGGCGTGAAGATCGGCGGTTACGCCACCCGGCCGTGCACGGTGCGGCGGCTCGAACCCGCTCCCGCCGTGCCGCCGCGCGACCCACCCGTCCGGGCGCGAAAAACCGTGTCCGACTGCTGGCTCGCCCTCGAACTGGTGGAGGGCAGGAACCGGCAGGTGCGGCGGATGACCGCCGCCATCGGCCACCCGACGCTGCGATTGCTGCGGGTTCGCATCGGGCAGTTTTCCCTCGGGGATTTGGCACCGGGGCAATGGCGCGAACTCACCGCTGCCGATCGCACCGCCGTCTTCGCCTGATCCATCACCGGCTGCGCTTCTTGGTCGGCGTGGCGTTGGGATCCTGATCCAGACTGTCACTCTTCTGATGGGGCGTGGAGTGGCTGTCGAAAAGCCGGTCCACCAACTGGCTGACAATCTCGGGTGTGCTTTCCCGCCCCGGAACCCGGGCGTTGAAGGTGACCGAGGCGAACGACTGTTCGGACTGCGGATCACGCACGGCAATTTTCAGGAAGGCCAGATGGTCGCCAAAATCCCAGGACCAGTGGTCCTGGAACATGACGACGGCCTGGGTGTTTTCCGGCATCATCGTGAGCGGGCCGGTGTCGGCGGCAAAACCCCGGGCCTTGATCGCCCCGGCAATCTGCTGGTCGAGGGCGTGGTTGTCGTTGTTATTGCTCACGACAAAAAAGCGCTGCACCTTGGCGAGGCTGCGGCCGTGCTCGACCTGGGCGTCGAATGACGCGCACCCGCCGAGCAGCAGGCCCACACAAAGAAGCAACAAGGCGCGGGTGGTGCGGAATTTCATGCGGAGTGTTCCTCCCACACTTGGGCCAGGTGGACGAGGGTTTCAACCGCTTTCGCCATGTCCTGCAGGCTCACCCATTCACGCTGGCTGTGCACCTCGTGCATGCCGACGAAAAGGTTCGGCGTGGGCAGCCCGCGCTGCGTGAGGTTCGAGCCGTCGGTGCCGCCGCGGATGGCCGACGAGCGGGGCGTCAGGCCGGCGCGGCGGATCGCCTCCTGCGCGAATTCCACCGGGCGCATGTCCTGCTCCAGCCAGTAGCGCATGTTGCGATATTGCTCGGTGAAGGTCA
Organism: uncultured Oleiharenicola sp.; assembly: GCA_964492635.1. Classification (GTDB taxonomy): domain Bacteria; phylum Verrucomicrobiota; class Verrucomicrobiia; order Opitutales; family Opitutaceae; genus Lacunisphaera. Next base: position 23,947 of record CAZBLQ010000032.1, on the reverse strand, counting down.
GCGCGATCCGCGCCTTCGGTTCGGCCGCGCGCAGGTCCGCCGCGATTTTTTCCAGCAGCGCGCGTTTCGCCGTGAGACCGTCTCGTTCGAAGTCACGCAAGATCATCCGCACGCGGGCATGCTCCGCCGAGGCGGTGCATTCGAGCGGGTGGATGAAGCCTGCCTTGCCGTCGGTGCGTTCGGGTGATTGCTCCGGCGGCAGCGCGGCGAGAAAGCGGGCGGCGAGCCGCGCGGCGTTCACCATCACGTCCTTGGCCCAGCCGGGATGCGAGGCGACGCCCTGGATCTCCAGCAGCGCGGCGTCGGCGCTGAAGGTTTCGAAATCGATCTGGCCCGGTTCGGAGCCGTCGAGCGTGTAACCGCAGCTTGCGCCGAGCTGGGCCAGGTCGAGCTTGGACATGCCACGGGCGATTTCCTCGTCGGGATTGAAGCAGAGGCGGATTTTGCCATGCGGAATTTCCGGGTGGAGCAGCAGGTGCCGCGCCGCGGATATCACCGTCGCGATGCCGGACTTGTCGTCGGCGCCGAGCAGGGTGGTGCCGCTGGCGGTGATGACATCGTGGCCGACGGCCTCGCGCAGGAATGGCGTGGTCTCCACCGTTAGTTTTTGCGTCTGGTCATCGGGCAGAACAATGGGCCCGCCATCGTAGGCGCGGTGCACGATGGGCTTGGCCGCACCGGAGAGATTGGTCGCCGTGTCCACGTGCGCAAACCAGGCGATAACCGCGGCATGCCGTTGCGAAGTGGCCGGCAGTGTCGCCAGCACATAACCGTGTTCGGTCAGCACCACGTCGGCGAGACCGAGTCCGCGCAGTTCCCTTTCCAGCAAGCGCAGCAAACCCCACTGGCCGGGTGTGCTCGGGGTCGTCGGCGACTGGTCGTCGCTGCGGGTGTCGATCCGCACGTAGCGGAGGAAACGGTCGAGGAGGTCGGCGGAGTCGATCTGCATCCGGCGATGGTTAGCCGGTGCGGCACAAACCGCCAACCAGAAATCCCGGCCCATGGGGCCGCATACGAAACGAGATCGCCGGAAAAGTTCCGTGATTTTTTGCAAAAACAGGCTGGATGAAACTCGGCGCGGGCCCGCGCGTCATAGCCCGTATGAATGCGAAAAACCCAACCCTGGTCCTTCGAAACAACTTTGCTTCGGCCGGCATGACTCTTGCCGCCCTGGCTGCGGCCGCCCTGTTTGCCGTACCCTCCCTCAAGGCGGATGTACGGGTGGGGGTCTCGCTGGGGTTCGAACTGCCGCACGGCTATGCGGAGGTGCGGGTCGGCCACGAGCATTATTACGAGCATCGCGGCGTGTTCTACCAGCACGGTCCGCGCGGCTACGTGGTCGTGCGGGCGCCCCGGGGCGCGATTCTGCGGACTTTGCCGCCCTACTGCACCCGCATCTATGTCGGCCCGACGCTCTATTACCGCTACGGCGATGTTTATTACCAGCCAGTGCGGGATGGATACATCGTGGTGGATCAGCCCGTGGTCGAGTCCCTGCCGCCAATCCGGCCTTCCGAGGATTTCCAGTCAGTCTGGGTCGGCCAGTCCGAATACCTTTTCAAGAACGGGCAATTCTTTGCCAAGACACCCGATGGCATGGCCTGGGTGCCGGCTCCCCTCGGTGCGGTCACCAAGAACCTGCCGGCCGATGCCCAGAGCGTCTGGTATCAGGGGATTGAGTATTTCGACAGCGACAACGTGTATTTCCGCAAGACCCCGGACGGCTATCAGGTCGTGGCAGCGCCCTGGAAAAAGTAACCGCGGCAAGACTGGCGCCATTGGGCTAGACCACCCGGGCAGAGATAATATCCTGCCCGGGTGACATTCAGCACTCAAAAGTTTTTCTCGCTCGCCCTGTTGGTTGTCCTCCCGCCCTGCGGAATCACGGCGCGGGCTGCCGCCGTGACGGGACCGGTCGCCCGGACCACCGTGGGGATGGTCCGCGGATTTACCGACAGCGGCGTCAATGTTTTCAAAGGCATTCCCTACGGCGACGACACCGCGAAACATCGCTTCCAGCCACCGGTGCCGCCGGTGCCGTGGGAGGGGGTGCGCGAGGCCATGGAATTCGGCCCGATGGCGCCGCAAGGCAGTCGCGCAAATGCGACCGCGAGCGAGGACTGCCTGCGACTCAATGTCTGGACCCCCGCCCTGCATGACGGCGGGAAACGTCCGGTGCTCGTTTATTTTCACGGCGGTGCGTACAGCAACGGCTCGGTGAACGAGAATCTCTACGACGGCGGGCGGCTCTGCCGGCGCGGCGACGTGGTCGTGGTCACGGTCAACCACCGGCTCAACGGCTTCGGTTATCTCTACCTCGCCGAACTGGGTGGTGCGGAGTTTGCCGACTCGGGCAACGCCGGCCAGCTCGACCTCGTTCTCGCCCTGCAGTGGGTGCGCGCCAACATTGCGGAATTCGGCGGCGACCCGGGCTGCGTCACGATCTTCGGCCAGTCGGGCGGCGGCGCCAAATGCGCCACCTTGATGGCGATGCCCGCGGCCCGCGGCTTGTTTCATCGTGTCTGGACCATGAGTGGCCAGCAGCTCACGGGGCGCACGCGCGAGCACGCGACCGCCACCGCCCGCTCGGTGCTGAAAAATCTCGGCCTCACTCCGGACCGCGTGGCTGAGCTGAAAACGATTCCGATGGAGCGGTTGACGGAGGCGATGCGGGCGGCCGGCAGCTCATGGACGCCCGTGGTCGATGGCCGCGCCCTGCCGCGTGATCCTTTTGCCCCGGATGCTTCGCCCCTTTCGGCGGATATCCCGATGGTGATGGGCAACACGCACGACGAGACCACCGGCCTCATTGGCGCGGGCGATCCGGCCACGTTTTCCCTTACCTGGGAAACGCTGCCGGGCAAACTCGCCCAGCAGGTGAAGCAATTCACCGGCAACCTGGCACCCGAGACGATCGTCGCCCAATACCGCCGGCTCTATCCGGACTATACGCCGAGCGACGTTTTTTTTGCCGCGACCACGGCCGCGCGTTCGTGGAAGGGCTTCGTGCTCGAGTCGCAAAGCCGCGCCGCGCAGAACGGCGCGCCAACCTACGTGTATTGCGTCAACTGGCGGTCGCCCCTTGACGGTGGCCGGTGGAAGGCGCCGCACACGGTCGACATTCCGCTCGTCTTCGACAATCCCGCCGAGAGCAACTACACCCGGGGCGCGGCGGAAGCACAGACGGTCGCCGACGCGATGAACGGGGCGTTGCTGGCCTTCGCCCGCACGGGCAATCCGGACACGCCGGCATTGCCGCCATGGCCGCGATTCGACCGGGTGCGGCGTCCGACAATGATCTTCGACGTGCCGTCCCGGGTGGAGAATGATCCGCGGGGGGCTGAGCGGCGGTTGTTTGAGCCGGTGCCTTACGTTCAGCCCGGCACCTGACACAGGGCCGCGCTGTTGGTGGCGACACACCACATCTCAGTGCCGCCAGTGCCCGAGGCCGGTCGAATCCCAGGCGGCCGGAGCGAGAAACGACTGGCCTTCGCCATAGGGGAAATTTTCGCGCGGAGGACTGAAACCGGAGTTCTCGAGGTAAAAGGGCATGGAACTGTAATAGGGCGAATCGAAATAATCCGGATAGTAGCCGTAGAAGCCTTTGCCGGAGACACTGGATACGCCGACAGACAGGCCGAAGCCTCTCGCGGGATCAAAATAATCCAGCGTCAGGGACGAACCGTGGAAATCGCGGCCGCCCGCACCGCGGCCATACATCAGCGAGATCGAGCCGTGAATCTCGGGTTTCGGGGCCGGATTGAACACCTCGCTGTCTTTGATGCGTGGACGCTCCTTCGGCTTCGGTCGGGCAGCCAGCGCCGCGGCGACCAGCTCGTTGAGTCCGGTCAGTTCGGCGGGTGACAGCCGGTCGAGCCCGGCGGACTTGCGCTCGGCGTCGGTCCGGCGGCTGACAAACGTGCCGGTGAGCTCCTGCCATTCACCCTGCCGCACCTGGCCCAGTTCAAGGGCCACGAATTGGTCGAGCACAGTCTTTTCCGCCGTGGAAAGTCTGGCCAGGCCGGCCGCGGTCTGCTGGTCGGCGGACAAAGTGGCGGTAAAGCCACCCTCCGCCGCGTGCAGCCCGGTGGTGATGGCGAGAAGGCCGGCCAGAAAAGCCGTGCATACGGCGGCCGGAAAGCGCAGGCGGGAAACTGGCATTTCCCATGAGACTGCGGAGTTTACGGGAGGTTTCAATTTATTTTGCCCACGATTGGAACCGGGTGAACCTTTGCGCCGGCCAGCGGTCATGAGCTTTGCAACAATCGATTCATCCCATGAAAACCGCCATTTTCTTCCTGCTGATCGGAATCATCGTGGGTGCCGTTGGCTGGCGCTATTATCAGCGCAGCCAGCATCCCACCATCGGGCAGCGGATCGAGGACCTGGCCGACAAGACCCATGATGCCGCCACCAATGCCAAGCAGGCAATCGCGACGAAGGCTGACGACTGGAATCTTTCCACGGACAATATCATGGATGAACTGGCCAAGACGGGGCGGGTCGTGCGTTCCAAGGCGAAGACGGCGGGCGAGCGCATCGACGATGCCTTGATCGTCACCGTCATCAAGGGCAAGTATGTCATGGAAAAGGATCTCTCGGCGTTTGCCATCACGGTGGATTGCCGCGACGGTCAGGTCAAACTGACGGGCGCCGTAAGTTCGCCAGAGCATATCGGTCGGGCGGTCACCCTTGCGCTTGAAACCAACGGCGTGCAGAATGTTGTTTCACAACTGGTGGTCAAAAGCTGACGGCTTCCACGCTCATCGGGTAACAATCCGAGTCCAGCCTGCGTCTAACTTTATCATGAAAACGAAAAACCTGATCTATCTTCCCCTTACGCTTTCGCTGTTCTGCGCCGGGTGTGTCGGCACGGGACCCAACACCCAGCAGGGGGCGGTGACCGGTGGCGTTTTGGGCGCCATCGCGGGTGGCATCATCGGCAACAACAGCGGGAATCATAACGGTGCGCAAGGTGCGCTCATCGGCGCGGCTGCCGGCGCGATCCTCGGTGGCACGATGGGCAACCAGGTCGATCACCAGCAGGGCACGATTTACGGCTCGGAAAGGGAGGCCACGACGCAGATTGTGGTTGAATCACCGCCCCCACCGCCGGCGCGGCCACCCGAGGTGATCGTTGAACAACCGGCCCCCGAGGCCGTCTGGATCCAGGGCTACTGGTCTTATATGCCGCGGGGTTATGCGTGGGTACCCGGGCACTGGGAAATCCCGCCACCCCGTCATCACGGCTATGTCGCCGCCCACTGGCAGCGTCACGAACGCGGCTACATTTATATCAACGGCTACTGGCGTTGATCGGAATCGCGGTTTGAATGCTGAGACATTCCTCGCAGCTTGCTGCGGGGTTTCCCAATGAGATTAGGACGCCGCCCGGCCAGCCCCGGGCCAACGGGGCTGTGCAAGCCGCGCGTAGTTCCGAGCGCAGCGACATTCGGACATCCTCGGGGCTTGCCCCGGGGGAATAGCGTTGGCGGAAGGGCGGCGTTCAATTTTCCCGCTCCTTGTCTGCTCCGGGCGGGCCGCTCTGGCGTTGACTTCGCCGCGCCAGCGGCGCGACGCTCGGGCTGATGTCCTCTCGCGTCCGATTGATTTACCCTGCCTTGGTCATGGTCATGGCCGGCGGGCTGGGTGCCGCCGCGCTGCGGGGAGACGAAAACCCGCTGCGCTTGTGGTATCAGCAGCCGGCCGAAAAGTGGGTGCAGGCTTTGCCGGTGGGCAACGGCCGGCTCGGAGCGATGCTCTTTGGCGGCGTGGCGGGCGAACGGCTGCAGCTTAACGAATCCACCTTGTGGTCGGGCGGCCCGAAGGATTGGAACAATCCCGCCGCCCGCGAGGTGCTGCCGCAGGTGCGTGCCGCCGTGCTCGCCGGCCGTTACGCCGAAGCGGAGGCCCTCTGCAAAAAAATGCAGGGGCCTTACACCCAGGCCTATCAGCCGCTTGGCGACCTGAGACTGGAATTTCCCGGCTCAGGGAATTTCTCCGGCTACGAACGCTCGCTCGATCTCGACCGCGCGGTGGCCACCGTGCGCTACCACACCGGCAATGCGACGTTCACGCGCGAGGTTTTCAGCAGTTTTCCCGATCAGATCATTGTGATGCGGCTCACCTGCGACCAGCCCGGCAAAGTTTCCTTCACCGCGTCACTGGGTTCGCAGCTGCACCACGGTACCGGTGCCGCCGGTACCGACACCCTGGTTTTGCACGGCAAGGCACCGGCCCACAGCGACCCCAGCTATCTCGGCAAGACGCCGGAGCCGGTGAAATATGAGGAGGGTCCGAAGGCCGAGGGCATGACCTTCGATCTCCGGGTGCGGGCCATCGTTGAGCACGGTTCGGTGGTCTGCGACGGCCAAACGCTCACCGTCACTGGGGCCAATGCCGTCACACTGCTCATCTCCGCGGGCACAAGTTTCAACGGCTACGACAAATCGCCCGGCCGGGAAGGGCTGGACCCGTCGGCCATCGCCGGGCGTTACCTTGCCGCGGCGCAAGCGCATGCCTATGCCGAGTTGCTGGCGCGCCACACGGCCGACCACCAGGCGCTGTTTCGCCGTGTCTCGCTGGACCTCGGCCGCTCGACTGCGGCGGCCGCTCTCCCGACCGACGCGCGCTTGCTTCGCTTTGCCCGCGGCGAACCGGACCCCGGCCTGTCCGAACTGCTTTTTCAATACGGCCGCTACCTGCTCATTGCCAGTTCGCGCTCCGGCGGCCAGCCGGCGAACCTGCAGGGCATCTGGAATGACGAGCTGCGACCGCCGTGGAGCAGCAACTTCACGATCAACATCAACACCGAGATGAATTACTGGCCGGCCGAGGTCGCGAATCTCGCCGAGTGCCACGAGCCGCTGTTCGCGTTCATTGCCGGCCTCGCGGTTAACGGCCGGAAGACGGCCGAGGTGAACTACGGCGCGCACGGCTGGGTGTCGCACCACAATTCCGACCTTTGGCGGCAGAGTGCACCCGTCGGCAACTACGGCGGCGGAGCGCCGACCTGGGCCAACTACGCCATGAGCGGTCCCTGGCTCTGCCAGCACCTGTGGGAGCACTATGCGTTTGGTGGTGACAAAAAATTCCTCCGCGAGCAGGCGTGGCCGTTGATGAAAGGCTCGGCGGAGTTCTGTCTCGACTGGCTGATCGATGACGGGCACGGCCATCTCGTCACCGCGCCCTCCACTTCACCCGAACTTGGTTTCATCACCCCGGCAGGCGTGAAATCCTCCGTGAGCATGGCCTCCACCATGGACATGGAGATCATCTGGGACCTGTTCACCAACTGCCTTGCGGCCGCGCACGAGCTGGGCATCGAGCCTGAGTTTGCCGCTCGCGTCGCCGAGGCACGCGCCAAACTTTATCCGCTGAAGATCGGCGCCCGGGGCCAGTTGCAGGAGTGGTTCGAGGATTTTCAGGAACAGGACGTGCATCACCGGCACGTCTCGCATCTCTTCGGGGTGTTCCCAGGCAAGGAAATCACCCGGGCCACGCCGGAGCTTTTCGCCGCGGCGCGGCGCTCGCTGGAGATCCGCGGCGACGAGGGCACCGGCTGGTCCCTCGGCTGGAAAATCAATTTCTGGGCTCGTTTTGGTGACGGGGACCGGGCTCATACCCTCGTGAAATATTTGCTGCGACCGGTGGGGGCGAAAGTCGAGGGCATCAATTACGCCGGAGGCGGCGGTGTTTATCCCAACCTGTTCGATGCGCACCCGCCGTTCCAGATTGACGGCAACTTTGCCTTCACGGCTGGCGTCGCCGAAATGCTGCTGCAGTCGCACCTGCAGGCGGCCCCGGATGGTCGCACGCTGGTGGAGCTGCTGCCGGCGCTGCCCCGGGCTTGGGCTTCCGGCCAGGTGACCGGTTTGAGGGTGCGGGGCGGGCTGGAGGTGAGCCTGACCTGGCAGGAGGGCCGGCTGGTTTCCGCGACCGTGCATTCTCTGATCGGCCAGCCTGTGGAAATTAGTTATGGCGGGAACCGAACAGCCTTGAATTTGGGGGCGGGCGAGGAGGCACGGCTCAACTCCACGCTGGGCATCGTTGCGCTGATGGCGAATTGATGCCGGACAAACGGGACGGGAGTGGCGACGTGTTTTGGGTTGGACGCGTTCCGTGACACCGGACAAGGCTGAGGCATGTCACGCATTGCAATTATCGGTCCCGGTGCGGTAGGCGGAATGATTGCCGCGCTGCTCTGCAAAACGGGCCGGCATGATATGACCCTCTGCGCCCGCCGCCCACTCGCGGAGCTGACGGTCGAGACCCTGGCCGGTGTCATCACAGCTCAGCCCACCGTGCTGACCGAGGCGAAACAGGCCACACCAGTGGACTGGGTGCTGGTGGCGACGAAGGCCTACGATGCCACGGGCGCGACGACGTGGCTTACGGGGCTTGCGGCGAAGGGCGCGCCGGTCGCCATTTTGCAAAACGGTGTGGAGCATCGCGAGCGATTCGCGGCGTATCTGCCCGCGGACCGGATTGTGCCGGTCATGGTCGATTGCCCCGCCGAGCGGTCGGCAACCGGCAGGATCCGCCAGCGGGGCCCGGCCAAGATGGTCGTGCAGGACGATGCCCGGGGCCGGGAGTTTGCCGCGTTGTTCGCCGGCACGCCCGTCGACGTCGCATTGACCGCGGATTTGAAGAGCGCGGTCTGGCGCAAGCTCTGCCTCAACTCGTCAGGCGTCCTCAACGCCCTCTTGCTGCAGCCAACCGCGGCGATGCGCGATGAGAAACTCGGTGACCTCGTTCGCGCGATGGTCGAGGAATGCATGGCGGTGGGCCGGGCCGAGGGCGCGGTCTTCGAGGATGGGCTGGCTGGCAAAATCCTGCAGGCCTACCGCGATGCCCCGCCCGATTCGGTGAATTCCATCCACGCCGACCGCGCGGCGGGCCGGCCGATGGAGATCGACGCGCGCAACAACGTCATTGTCCGTCTCGGCCGCAAACATGGGATTGCCACGCCTTACAACCTGATGGCGGTGGCCCTCCTCGAAGCGATGGCCCGCGGAGTGTAGGGCAGGTCTTTGACCTGCCTTCTGGCCAAAGACGGCCGGTCAGAGACCGGCCCTACTCTTTCTTTATGTCCCCAATACCGCGATCGCCTCGCGCCAGGCCTCGCGGGTGCGGAGCTCGAACTCGGCCTTTTTCCCAAAGATGACCCGGTTGACGGACAGGGCGAAGCCCACGCAGGCCCAGACCGTGAGCGCCATCGAATGGAGGAAATGCCACGGCACAGGCACGGAAGGGTAGTGGCGGTGCAGCACCGGCCACCCGAAGGAGAGCAGCGCATAAAAGCTCGAGCCAAAGAGGATGGTGGCGATGACGGCCCGGGCGTCGACGTTGCGGAAAAGGAGTCCGATGATGAAAGCCGAGAGAATCGGCATGGTGAACAAACCGATGAGCTGCTGGATCAGCGCCATGATGCTGGTGGCACCCTCGTAAGCCGGCACGAGGCAGATGGACAGGAGCGCGAAGCCGATCTGCAGCCAGATGCTCAGCCGCTGGATGTTGCCGGCGGGATTGATATAGCGCCGGTGGATATCGCACACGTAGAGCGACGCGGAGGAGTTGAGCGTGGCGTTGTAACTCGACATGACGGCGCCAAACATGGCGGTGGCAAACGCGCCGACCAGCCACGGTGGCAGCAACTGGCCGACGATATGCCCGTAGGCTTTGTCGCCGAGGTAACCATAAAGCTTGTACGAACAGATGCCGGGGATGACGACGATCGGTGGAATGATCAGCAACCGGATGACCATGGCGGCGTACACGCCTTTCTGCGCCTCCTTGATTGAGGGCGCGGCCAGCGCGCGCTGGGTGATCGTCTGGTTGGTGCTCCAATAGTAGAGTTGGGAAAAAATCATGCCGGTCAGCAGCGTCGGCCACGGAATCGGCGAGCCGGGGCCGCCGAGCAGCGTCAACCTTTCGGCGGGAATGCCGGAAAAATCCCAATGGATCGCGTTGAGCGAAAGCACGGCCATGAGCATCGCCATGCTGAGGACGACCACGCCGTTGTAGGTATCGGAGACGGCGACAGCCCGCAGGCCGCCGAGGATGGCATACGTTGCCCCGACCGTCGCGGTGCAACTCGCGATTGCGACGAGCGGCACATCCAGCTTGAACATGGTCTTTATCACGAGCGAACTTGTGTAGAGCATGATTGGCAGGAAAATCAGCACGTCCCCGAGCAGGAAGATTGTCGCGACCGTCGCCCGGATGTGCTTGTTGTCATAGCGACGTTCCAGCAACTCGGTGACGGTGGTGCACTTGTATTTGTAGTAGATCGGGACGAAAATCTTGGCGAGGAGGATGAGGCCGACAACAGCGGAGAGCTCCCACAGGGCCAGGAGCAGCATTTGCCCGCCGTTCATGCCGACCAGCGTGTCGGTGTTGAGGTTGGTGAGCGTGATCGAGCCGGCGATGAAGACCCAGGAGAGGCCGCTGTTCGCCAGGAAGTATTCCTTGGCGTCGTCTGTCGCGCGTACGGCCTTGCGGCAGTGCCGCCACGTGATGACGCCGATGAGCACGTTCAGGGTGAGAAATACGGTGAGCTGGACAATCGTCGCGGGAGACATGGGGTGCCGGGATCGGCGGTCTGCGAGGTTGTCCAATATCCCCCGCCATCGGCAAGGCCGAAGCTGATTTCCTCTTTCGTCCAGTCAAACTGGAGGCGGGCGGGACGCAGGCGGGCGGCCCCGGGGTACGTTCTCAAAAAGTCGATCGCTTACAGAGTGCCAACGATCGCCCTGAGCTGCGCCGGAAAGATCGGCTTGGGCAGGATGTGATCCACCTTCAACCGGCGGTAGGCCGCATCCACGGTATCGCTCAGCTCGGAACTGAAGACGATGATCTTCCCCTGGTAGGGTTTGGTGCGGATGCTGCTGACCAGTTCGAGGCCGTTCATCCCGGGCATATGGTGGTCGGTGATGACCAGGTCGTAGGCGGCAGGATTGGCGAAGAGTTTCTCAAGGGCCTGCTCGCCGTTGGGGACGGTGTCGACCGTGTGCCCGTCACGACCCAGCACGATGACGATCAGTTCACGCAACTGGAGCATGTCGTCGGCATAGAGCACGCGCAACTGTTTCCGGGTCGGAACGACTGTATCGGGCGTGGAGGAAGTCGTCATCATCGTCGTTTATGTGGCTCGTTCTATTCAGATAGACTCCGTTTGTCGCGCTATGTTCTGTCAAAAGCCTGCGAAACTCCACGGCTGCGGCGTGCGATTTCCGGCGGGTCTGCCCCGTGCAAACGGTGGTGGTTTATGCCCGGATGCAATTTCTTCATCATCTCGGCTTGGCAATTCCGGCCCTCGGCGTTCAACTGGCGGCCGATGCAAACCCCTGCCTTGGTCCCACGCGCGGCATTGTTGCTGGTTTTTAGTCTGGCGGTTTCCCCCCTGCACGCGGCGGCCGGCCGCGAATGGCCCGCCTATCTCGGGGACAAGGCGGCGAGCCATTACTCGACCCTCATGCAAATCACGCCGGCCAATGTGCCGCAACTCGAGGTGGCGTGGACCTGGCGGGCGGGCGATGCGCGCCCCGATACTTCGCAGATCCAGTGCAACCCGCTAGTGATCGACGGTGTGCTCTACGCCACTTCGGCCCAGATGAAGCTGGTCGCTTTGGAGGCGCGCACCGGCCGCGAACTCTGGCGGTTCGTGCCCGTCGATCCGAACGGCGTGAACCGTGGGCTGGCTTTCTGGGCCGACGGGAATGACCGTCGCATCCTCTATGGCAACGGTCACTGGCTGCACGCGATCGACGTCCGCACCGGCCGGTTGATCGAGAGTTTTGGCGATCACGGGCGCGTTGATCTGGCCGAGGGGCTGGGCCGTGACGTGCAGGGGCTGGCCATCCAGGCGAACACTCCCGGTGTGATCTACCGCAACCTGATCATCCTGTCGACGCGCGTGGGCGAAGGGCCGGGTCCGGCCGCGCCCGGACACATCCGCGCCTACGATGTGCGCACGGGCAAGATGATGTGGCGTTTCAACACGATTCCGCAGCCCGGCGAACCGGGCTACGAAACCTGGCCGGCGGATGCGTGGCAGCGCACCGGGGGTGTCAACGTCTGGGCCGGCATGACCGTCGACGAGGAACGCGGGCTGGTCTTCTGTCCGATCGGCTCGGCGACGTTTGATTTCTGGGGCGGCGACCGGCTCGGCAATAATCTGTATGCGGATTGCCTGCTCGTGCTCGACGCCGCGACCGGCCGGCATGTGTGGCACTATCAATTCACGCACCACGACCTGTGGGATCGCGATCCGCCCGCTCTGCCGAACCTTCTCACGCTCCATCGCGACGGACGCGACATTCCGGCGGTCGCGCAAATCACCAAGTCGGGGCACGTGTGGGTGTTTCAACGCGAGACGGGCGAGCCGCTCTTCCCGGTCGAGGAAATCGCGGTGCCGTCCTCCGATCTGGCCGGCGAGGTTACCTCGCCAACCCAGCCGCTGCCGCTCAAGCCCGCGCCCTTTGCCCGCCAGCTCTTCACCGCGGAGGAGATCACCGACCGCACGCCGGAGGCGCACCGCGCCGTGCTGGAGCGCTTCGCGCGGCTGCGGGCGCATACGCTCTTCGCGCCGCCCAGCCGCGAAGGCACGATCATTTTCCCGGGGTTCGACGGGGGCGCCGAGTGGGGTGGGGCGGCGGCCGACCCCGGCGGCGTTCTCTACGTGAATGCGAACGAAATGCCCTGGGTCCTCAACATGATTGATTCGGGTGGGGCGACGTCACTTGGCCAGCAGGTTTTCCTGCAAAACTGCACGGGTTGCCACGGCGCCGACCGCCGGGGCAATGCGGCGGCGAACATTCCCTCCCTCGTCGGCATCCAGCAGCGTCTCACCCGCGCCCAGGTCATGGAAGTGGTGACAAAAGGCCGGGCCGTGATGCCCGCGTGGGCGTTTCTGACCGCACCGCACCGCGAGGCGGTCGTATCCTATCTTATGGGTGAGACGGAAGTGCTTCCACCCGCGGATCAGAGGGCGTGGCAGACTTACGTGCCCGACACCCGGACCACCGGGTTTACGCCGCCGCCCTTTACGCACACCGGCTACAATCGCTGGCTCGATCCCGACGGGTATCCCGCGGTGAAGCCGCCGTGGGGCACCTTGAACGCCATTGACCTCAACACTGGCGAATATCTCTGGCGTGTTCCGCTCGGCGAGTACGCCGAATTGACCACCCGCGGGGTGCCGCCGACCGGCATCGAGAACTATGGCGGACCGCTGGTGACGGCGGGCGGACTCGTCTTCATCGCGGCGACCAAGGACGAGATGTTCCACGCATTCGACCGGCGCACGGGACGGGAACTGTGGCGGGTGAAGCTGCCCTTCGGCGGCTACGCCAGCCCGGCGACCTACGAGGCGGGTGGGCGGCAGTTCGTCGTGATCGCCTGCGGCGGCGGCAAGATGGGCACGAAAAGCGGCGACGCCTACGTGGCTTTTGCACTCCCGGCGAAGTAACCCGGGAACGGCGCAGCCCGGCATCAGGCTTTGACCACGGTTGGTTTTTTCCGACCGGAAAAAATCCGGGCGGCGCAGGGTCTTATCCCAAGATGGAAAACGGCCAGCAAAATGAGCATCCCGACCAGAGCGTAGACGAGACCTTCAATGGTGGTGGGCACGGCGGGCTTGAAGATCGTCCAGGTGGCCCGGGCGATGGCCGCATCGATATGCTGCACAAAAACGAACGGACGGGACCAAAGTGAAGCGTGCTGCATCGCCGCCTGTGCGGCTTCGAGGGTGTTCACCCGGTTCACCGCCTCGGTCATCACTCCGCCAAGCCTGGCCACGGCGGGATCGGCATTCGCACCAGTCTGGCCGATAAGCCGGTCAAGGGTGAGACCGGATTGCGCGGCGGTGTCCTGAAATTGCTGCAGATGGCGGCGCGCTTCATCCAGATGGCCTCCGAGCCGCTGCAGGTATTGCTGCATGAACTCGGGAATCTGGGAGAACAACACTGCGCCGATCACGCACAAGGCGCGATCCAGCAGGCCCTCTCCGGCGTCCAGCATTGTCCGGCCGGGTTTCATAGCGGATGACAGTATCAGAGCCCAACTTCCGCACGGACGAATTTCACCGGCGGGCTGCCAACGGACAGCACGAGGTCGTGGTACTGCTTAAGGTTGAAGGCGGTGCCCATTTTTTTCTCGGCCGCGGCGCGCATGTCGTCGTGCTCGAAGGCGCCGACCAGGTAGGTGGCCAGCTGGGTGTAAGACAACTGGGCCCGCTGCCACTTGGCCACGGCCTCGCCCTCCTCCTGAAAACCGCGGTTCATCATCAGTTCCAGCCCCTGTTCCTTGGTCATGCCGGCCATATGGATTTTCTGGTCGAGGATCGCATTGCACAGGACCCGCAGACGCATCTTGAGCTGCTGGATGCGGGTCTCCGGCCCGCCGAAGCCGGCTTCAGCCATCACGCGCTCGGTGTAGACCGCCCAGCCCTCGATGAAGGTGCCGCTCTGGAAAATCGCCCGCACCAGCGTCGGTGCCTGGAATTGATTGGAGTGGGCCAGCTGCAAAAAATGGCCGGGCATTGCCTCATGCACGAGGAGATCGCGCATCATGTAATTGTTGTATTCGCGGAAGAACGAGACCATGCGGGCCTCGGGCCAGTCGGCGGGGGTGGGCTCGATCGCCACGAAGGTTGCCCCGTTCGGCTCGAGGGCGCCGGGTGAGTCGCAGTAGGCGATGCCGCGCCCGCGCTTGAACTCAGGTGTGACGATCAGCTGGATGGGCGTGGCCGGCAGGGTGACGAGGTCGTGCGCCCGCACGAAATCGGTGGCGAGCTGCAAGGTCTGCCGGCCATAGGCGACGACGGTGGAGTTGTCCGGATGCTCCTGCGCGAGGTGGTCGAGCACGGCCTTGATCACCGTCCGTCGGTCGGGTTGCACGGTGGTTTCGGGGAAATATTTTTGGTAGAGCGGCAGCGCAGTCGCGTAGAGCGTTTCGGTGGTGGTTTCCAACTCGCGCTCGGCGCGGGCGAGGATCTGCTCGGGGCTGAGGTCGGAGGCCAGGGTGTACCGCAGGCATTTGCGGTAAAGATCGGCGCCGATCCGGAAGTCGCCTTTGGAACGCGGCAGGAGATCCTGCTCCAGCCACTGCTTGTACTCGGTGAGAGCCGCCGCCGCTTTTTCCTGGAGCGGGGCCAGCTCGGTGCGCAGAGCCGGGGCTTGGGCGAACAACGGATCGAGTCCCTCACGGACCAGGCTGATGGCGCCGTTCACCTGCTTGATGGCCGTCTGCGTATATATCTCGGGCGGATTGCGGAGATTGGCCCTGGCTTGGGCGATCACGACCGGGATGCCGGCAAGGCGCCGGGCCGCGCTGTGCAGCCGCTGTTCCGCCGGGGCGAAATCGCGTGCGACGAGCAGGTACAGGGCGTTCGCCAGGCTGTTGTTGTAGGAGAGCGGATCCCATTCTTGTGACTTGAGCTCGGCGAGCGAAAAGACCTGCGCCTCAAGGTTCAGCTTCAGAATTTGCGCGTCGACGCGGTTCGGTCCGGTCAGTTTTGCCGGGTCGATCTGCGTCAGCGTGGCAAGATGCCGTTGCATAGTCGCAACATTGGCCTTGATGCCGTCTGCGCTGTAATCAGTCAATTCGCCGTCGAAGCGATGGTCGCCGAGCTGGGTGGCATTTTCTGGATTCAGCCGGAGGTAGTCGTCGAGGCAGGCCTTGGCGGCGGCTTCAAACGCGGTGTCGGCAGCCGTCTTGGTGGGCGCAGCTTGGAGCAGCATGGCGCTGGCGAGGAAGGCCAGCAGGTAGCGAGGGGATTTCATATGCGTGGAATCTGGCGCCGGGGGCGGTGTGGCTCAAGCCTTAGTGCCGTCCCGGATCAGATAGGTTGCGCGGGGAAACTACGGTGGAGTCAGGCAGCGCTCACTTCGCGCGGCGGGCGGCGACCCGCAAGAGGTGAACTGCCGGAGTGCGTCAGGGTGCTTTGAGCTTGATCCGTTGATTGCCCGCCCCACGAATCAATCTGCCGACGGTATCTCCTATGAAAACTCTTCTGATGGTTGTCATCCTTGGGTTTGGAACGGCGGCGACGGCGGTCGAGCCCACAACAATTCCCCTGTGGCCGGGAAAGGCCCCGGGTGAAACCACGATCCTGCCGCCGGAGGCCGACACAACCAAGCCGGACGGTGAGCTGATCGCTGGTCGGCGGGTCATCCGTCTTGGCAACGTTTCTGCTCCAACGATGACCATCTATCGGCCGGACCCAACCAAGGACACTGGTGCCGCGGTGCTGGTCTGTCCCGGAGGCGGCTATTGGATTCTGGCGATGGATCTTGAGGGCTCCGAAGTTTGCGAGTGGTTGAACTCGATTGGCGTAACCGGTGTTCTGCTCAAGTATCGTGTGCCGCGCCGAGCAGGTCAGGCAGCCTACGTCGCTCCGCTACAGGATGCCCAGCGCGCCCTCGGCATGGTACGACACCGGGCCGGGGAACTAGGCATCGATCCGAATCGCATCGGAGTCCTGGGCTTTTCCGCTGGCGGCCATCTTTCCGCCGCGTTGAGCAACAACCATGGTGCTCGAACCTACCCGATGGTCGATGCAGCGGATCAGGCGAGCTGCCGGCCTGATTTCTGCGTGCTGGTCTATCCGTCCTACTTGAATGCCAAAGGCAGAAATGACGGCATCGCGCCGGAATTGCCTGTGAGCGCCACGAATACGCCGCCGACTTTTATCGCCCAGACACAGGATGACTTTGACTATGTGGAAGCGGGCCTTTTGTACTGCTTGGCGCTCAAAAACGCGAAAGTGCCGGTCGAAATGCACCTCTATCCCCGGGGCGGTCACGGCTACGGATTGCGCCACACCGACGCGACCGTCACCACCTGGCCGGACCGGGTGGCCGACTGGATGAAAGCATCCGGCTGGCTCAAGCCTGCGAAGTGATCCCGACAGGTCTCGGGCGGACGGACTGGGACGAAGCCCGCTGAAGGCCGGGCGAGCTATTGGGCCAGCGCTTTCTGCAGATGCGGCACCAGCCGTTTGGTGAACTCGACGGAATCCGGCGCCGAAAGGTGTGACCACTCCGGGCATTCGAAACTGCGGAGTTCAGGATAATCCTCGAAATAGATGCCGGCAGCGCCGCTTTCGTTGATGATCCGGGTCCATGGTCCGGCGCGGGGCGTGAGCTTGTCCTCATGCTCCTTCAGCGCCCCATTGACAGGGAAGCGCACAAACACGACCTTGCCGCCGCGGGTCTGGATTTTCTTCACGGCGGCGGCGGTGTCGACAAAACGTTGCTCGATCGCCTGACCCATGCCTTTGGCAAAAGCCTCCGGCGGCACGTAGCTTGGCGGGGGCGGCGGGGTGAAGAGCGGAAGCCAGCCGAACTTCACGCGGTCCTGCAAGACGCCGGGCTGGGCGCAGGAGTCGGTCATCCGCGTGCGGCGGTCCCGCGCGGTCGTTTGGAAATAGGGCGGCAGCGGCGGGCTGATCAGCGCGCCCGGCCGGTTGGCGATCGGCAGCTCTTCGAGCAGCATTGCCAGCGTTAGATCCTCCTGCTTCATGAAGGCGAGCTGCTCCTCCAGGAACATGCCAAGATGGTGGCCGGCGCGCTGGGCCACGGTGCGATTTTGATAGCGCTTGAGCGCCTTGAGGGAGTTTTGGTACGGCGGAGCCGGCGGCGGGGCCAGCCACATGAGGGGAATGAGGCTGGCGATGATGGTTCCATGGAAGCTCTCGTCGTTGGCCAGGTTTTCCAGGATCGGGTAGGCGCAACTCCCAACGAGGGCGAGCTGCACCGGGCGATGGCCCAGACCTTGCTCGAGGGCGTCGAGATCCAGGTCAAACAGGGTTCGCGAATCGCCGATAATGACGATGGAATCCGGTTTCACCCGTTCGCGCCAGTCGGCCCACAGATCCGGCGTGTCGTTCAGGGTCGGCGCATAGCCCCAGGCCCGGGCGCGGATTTCCCAGGCGACCGCCGCGCCGAGGGTCAGCAGCGCCGCCGCGAATGCGAGGCCGCGCCAGGGCAGGTCGGGAATGGCCCGCTCAAAACTGAAAGTAGATGAAGGCATTGCCGCTTCCTTGGGTTAGAATGATGGCGGACAGCATCAGCGTCCAGAGCGCAACGATGAGCCCGCGAGGCATTTTGGCGACGACCGCTTCGACCGAGGTGTCGCGCAGGTTCCAGTGGGCGAGCATCAGGCCGGCGGTCACAAGGCCGACCTGCAGGATTTCCCGGGTGGTCAGGATCGCGTCGCCTTTGGGAGCCACGCCGGCCATCGCCCCGATGAGGTGGGCGGCCGCCGCGAAGGTCGTGGCGCGGAAAAACACCCACGCAAAGCAGACCGCCGCGTAGGTGGCGAGCACCACGAACAGCCGGCCGATGAACGCCTGCGCCCAGCGCGGCTCCTTCGTGTAGGCGGTCAGCACCCGTTCAAACACGAGATAGAGCCCGTGGAGCAGGCCCCAGACGACGAACGTCCAGGAGGCGCCGTGCCACAGTCCGCCGATGAACATCACGATCATCAGGTTGAGCGCGGCCTTGGCCGGGCCCGAGCGGTTGCCGCCGAGCGGAATGTAGAGGAAGTCGCGCAGGAACGTGGAGAGCGAGATGTGCCAGCGCCGCCAGAAGTCCGAAAAGCCCGACGCGGCGTAGGGAAACCGGAAATTGTCCTTCAGGTGGAAGCCGAGGCAGAGCGCCGCGCCGATGGCGCAGGTCGAGTAGCCGGCGAAGTCGAAGAAGATCTGGCCGGCAAACGCCATCACGCCGGTCCACGCGTCGAGCGTGTGCAACGGGCCGGCGTAGCCGAAGACGGCCTCGGCCGAGCTGACGAGCATCGTGTCGGCCAGCACGATCTTTTCGAACATGCCGAGCGTCATCAGCATCAGGCCCCAGCCGAACTGGCCCGCGCGCAGCGACGGTGCCGTCACCAACTGCGGCAGAAAGTCCGCCGCGCGGACGATCGGGCCGGCCACCAACTGCGGGAAAAAGGAAACGGCGAGGGTGAAATCGCGCAGCGACCTGGTCGGCGTGCATACGCCGCGATAGACGTCGAGGGTGTAGGACAGCGAGTGGAACGTGTAGAAGGAAATGCCGATCGGCAGGAAGACGTCGAGGTGCGGCGGCTGGTAGGCGATGCCGGCGCGCGCGAGCAGCCACTGGAAATTTTCGAGCAGGAAATTCCCGTATTTGAAGAACCCCAGCATGCTCAGGTTGGAGGTTATGCTGGCGATCAGCCAGACCCGCTTGGTCTTGGGGTCCCGCGCCTGGGCGATGCGGGCGCCCAGCACAAAATCCAGCGCGGTGGTGGCAAACAACAGCAACGCGAACGGCGGGTTCCAAGCGCCGTAGAATATGTAGCTCGCCACCAGCAGGACGTTTTTGCGCGCTTCCCACGAACGCAGCGTCCAGTAGACGCCCAAGACAAGGACGAAAAAAACAACAAACGTAAGCGAATTAAACAGCATTCGGCGTGGACGAGCTGGGAGGTGACCGGGGGAGCAAAATTGGCGGAGGCCGGACGGCAAGACCAAAACACGCGGGATGTTGCTTATAAGTGTACTGCTGGCCGCTTCCGGCGCCTCCGAGAACGGGCTTGCCCGATCTTTCGCCACCCAATAGTCATGCATCTGTCACGGGCCGCTTTTAATTCCGATATCTTTATCAGATGAATTTCATGTCCGCCCGTCTCTGTGGTTTACTGGGCGTCACCCCCGTGTCGGGGACCGGCCGACTTGATCGCTTCCAGCCTGCCGGCATGAATCGCGCAAAACAACAAACCAGGAGGATACAGCCATGAACAAACCCAGCAAAATCAACGCGTGGTATGGATGGACCCCGGATCGTCCGGACCAGCGCGACAAACTGTACGCGGCGATTGCGGCACCGCCGAAGAAACTGCCCGCGGCGGTGGACTTGCGCGCCGGTTGTTCCTCCGTGGAGAATCAGGGGCAGCTGGGCAGTTGCACCGCCAACGCCCTGGTCGGCAGCCTCGAGTTTCTCGAAAAAAAGGCCGGGCGTACCGTGACAGACCTGAGCCGCCTGTTTGTCTATTACAACGAGCGGGCGATGGAAGGGACCGTCGCGGAAGATGCGGGTGCGATGATCCGCGACGGTGTCAAGACGCTGGTCAAGCAGGGCGTCTGCCCTGAAAAACACTGGCCTTATGTCCCCGGCAAATTCGCGGTCAAACCCCCGGCCGCCTGTTACAAGGAGGCCCAGGCCCACCAGGTGCTTTCTTATCACCGCATCCTGACGGTGGTGGAGATGAAGAGCTGTCTGGCCGAAGGCTATCCCTTTGTCTTCGGGTTCACCGTTTATCAAACCTTTGAGTCGGCGGCCGTGGCCAAGACGGGCCAGCTCAACCTGCCGAAGCCGGGGGAAAAATCGATGGGCGGTCACGCGGTCATGGCCGTGGGTTACAACGATGCCACGAATCGTTTCACCATCCGCAATTCGTGGGGCGCCGACTGGGGCCAAGCCGGATATTTCACGATGCCCTATGACTACCTTGGCAACCGGAACCTCTCCGACGACCTCTGGACCTTGCGCGCGTTTGAGGTTTGAACTGGATCAGCGGCGGCAATATCCCCGAACCTTGCCGCCGCGACGATGGGCCTGCGTTCTATGTCGCAGCCAGTTATTGACTGGGGTGCCGGCCCCGGCGCAGACTCGGCTGGAATTTTGCCAATGACCACCAACATTTTTGCCACAAGATTGCTGCCAATTATTTTCGGGGTGGGTTTCCTCGGACTGACCGGTCTGCGGGCGACCCCGCTGCCCCTCAAGGTGGTCGGCAATCAATTGGTGAACAGCTCCGGTCTGCCCGTCCGGCTGCGCGGCGTCAACTGCGCCGGGATGGAATGGTCCGCCGACGGAGAGGGACATATTCTCCAGACGGTCGAAGTGGCGGTCAAGGAATGGCACGTCAACCTCATCCGCCTGCCGCTGGCGCAGGATCGCTGGTTTGGCAAAACGTCTGAGCAGCAGGACGGGGGCGCAGCCTATCGCGCGCTGGTCCGGCAGTTGGTGGATTTTTGCTCGGCCCACGATGCCTACATCCTGCTGGACCTGCATTGGTCCGACGCCGGGGAGTGGGGCAGGAATATCGGCCAGCACAACCTGCCCGACAAAAACAGCATCACATTCTGGAAGGACATTGCGCCGCTCTATCGGGACAATCCCGCCGTGCTGTTCGATCTGTATAATGAGCCGTCGCGCATCACTTGGGACCAGTGGTTCAACGGCGGTCCGCTGACCGAGACCGGTGACAAGACAAAGGCCACGCTGACCTATGAGTCAGTCGGCCTGCCCGCACTCCTCGAGGCGATCCGCTCGACGGCGGCCAGGAACGTGATAGTCGCCGGCGGGATCAATTGGGCTTACGAGGTTGGCGGAATCCTGGAGGGCCGCGAGCTGGTCGATTCCAAGGGCAACGGGGTCGTCTATGCCGTCCACCCTTATCCACACGAATATGAAAACCTCGGCCGTGAAACGATCACCCAGTGGACCGCCCGCATGGAAGCCTTTGCGCAAAAACTCCCCATCATTGTGACAGAGTTCGGCTCGATCGAGAAATCGTGGCCCTTCCCCAAAGGTTCGGGTTACAACGATGAGAAATGGAACCGCGAAATGCTCCGCGTGCTGGAGGCGC
This sequence comes from uncultured Oleiharenicola sp., assembly GCA_964492635.1. GTDB lineage: Bacteria > Verrucomicrobiota > Verrucomicrobiia > Opitutales > Opitutaceae > Lacunisphaera. Next base: position 2,329 of record CAZBLQ010000032.1, on the reverse strand, counting down.
AGCGGTGGAATTGGACCGCCTGGGATTTTCACCCCACCGCTGCCCCCTGCCTGATCTCGGATTGGAATTACACGCCCACACCCGAATTCGGCGTCTGGGTCCGGCAGGTTCTCACGGAAAATTCCAAGTAAATATCCCGGGCTTGGCCTGGGGAGCACTGCTCACCGACACACCAAGAGCGCGGCGGCGAATCGCAGCCGGGCGGCGGGCGCAGGTCACGCCGGCGTCAGTCTTCGCGGTGGGTCAGCCAGAGCGCCGTGGCCAGCAGGGCGAACATCAGCGTCGGGCCGACGATCCACATCGGGTGGAATGGCACGCTCCAGTGGACCATCGCCCACCAGACCAGGGTGCATTTCACCGCAATGAGCGCCCAGCCAATCGCCACGAACCAGCGGACCCGCGGGGAGTATTGACCGACATCTATATGAACGGGGTGATTCATGCGATCATGATACGCTCCGCCGTGAGACGTTCTGCGCAGC
>CAZBLQ010000032.1:0-1747 GCA_964492635.1 uncultured Oleiharenicola sp. | reverse complement strand
AACGGGGTGATTCATGCGATCATGATACGCTCCGCCGTGAGACGTTCTGCGCAGCGATTGACTTTCGGTGCGCACGCATTGTCCGCCGGCCCGGGTATTACTTCCTCTTAATGTGGGCACCCCGCCCACAAAAGCAGCTTTGGATCGGACTCACCGCGAATCAGAATCAACTTGGCCTCTTCCCGGCCGGACTGCTAATGTTTCCTCTCCCTCATTCCCGGCCGACACGGGTCAATGGGCATCACGCGGCCCCGTTCATCTCTGTCACCGAAGATCCGTCTGTCGCAATCAACCATGAAAACCACCGCGCTCGCCCGCCTCCTCCTTGCCTTGCTCGTGCCGCTGCCGCTCGCCGCCGCACCCACTGTCGAATCGTCCGCCGGTTCCGCTCCACGCGAACGGCTTTTGATGGATGCCAACTGGCGCTTCGCCTTCGGGCATCCTTCCGATCCCGCGAGGGATTTCGACCACGCCACGGGTTATTTCTCCTATTTCGCCAAGGCCGGCTATGGCGATGGTCCGGCCGCGGCGAAATTCGACGACCGCGGCTGGCGTCAGCTCGACCTGCCGCATGACTGGGCCGTGGAAGCGCCGTTCGATGCCAAGGGCAGCTACAGCCATGGCTTCAAGGCCATCGGCCGCAGCTTTCCCGAGCGCTCCGTCGGCTGGTACCGCAAGACCTTCACCATCCCGGCGTCGGATCTCGGCCGGCGCATCAGCGTCGAGTTCGACGGCGTCTTTCGCGACTCGGTCGTCTGGGTCAACGGCTTTTACCTCGGTCGGCAGCCGAGCGGCTACACCGGCTTCCGTTACGATTTGACCGACTATTTGAATTACGGCGGGGAAAATGTTATCTCGGTCCGGGTCGACGCCACGATAGAGGAAGGCTGGTTCTACGAGGGCGCGGGTATCTATCGTCATGTCTGGCTGGCCAAGACCGCGCCGTTGCACGTCGCGCACTGGGGCACGTTTGTCACGACCGAGATGGGCGAGGGCGCGGCCGGAGTCACCGCGCGCACCACCGTTGCCAATGAGGGTACGGAGACCACGGCATTCGAGATTGAGCAGAACATCATGGATCCCGACGGCCACGTGGTCGCCACCGGCACTCTGCGCGCACTTTCGCTTGCGGCGGGCGTCACCGCCGAATTCCCCTGCACGCTCAATGTCCCGCAGCCGCGGTTCTGGTCGCTCGATACGCCGGCGCTGCACCGGCTCATCACGACCATCCGCACCGGTGGCACGGTGGTGGACCGTTACGAAACCACCTTCGGCATCCGTGCCATTCGTTTCGATCCCGACCACGGTTTTTTCCTTAACGGCAAACGCGTGGAGATCATGGGCACCAACAATCACCAGGATTTTGCCGGTGTCGGCGTGGCCGTGCCCGACGCGCTGCAGGCATTTCGCGTCGCCCGGCTGAAGGAGATGGGCGTTAACGCCTGGCGTTGCTCACACAACCCGCCGACGCCCGAGTTGCTCGACGCGTGCGACCGCCTCGGCCTGCTGGTGCTCGACGAGAACCGCCTCATGGGCCCGAGCCCCGAGCAGCTCAGCCAGTTGGAGAGCATGATCCGCCGCGACCGCAACCACCCGAGCGTCATCCTCTGGTCCATGGGCAACGAGGAGTGGGGAATCGAAGGCAACATCAAGGGTGCGCGCATCACCGCCTCGATGCAGGCGTTCGCGCACCGGCTCGACCCGTCGCGCCGCACCACGGTGGCCATCAGCGGCGGCTGGGGCGGCA
>CAZBLQ010000031.1:0-34186 GCA_964492635.1 uncultured Oleiharenicola sp. | reverse complement strand
TTGTTGCAGGCGAGGACGACGCCGACGATGTTCTTGCCGATGTCGTGCACGTCGCCCTTGACGGTGGCCATGATGATCCTGCCCTGGGCGCGGGCGGTGCCGCCGGAGGCGACGAGCTGCTTTTTCTCCTCCTCCATGAACGGCTGGAGGTAGGCGACAGCCTTCTTCATGACGCGGGCGCTCTTGACAACCTGCGGGAGGAACATCTTGCCGGAGCCGAAGAGGTCGCCGACGACGCGCATGCCGTCCATCAGCGGGCCCTCGATGATAAGGAGCGGCTTGCCGTATTTTTTGCGAGCCTCCTCGGTGTCCTCATCGATCCACGCGTCGATGCCTTTCACAAGGGCGTGCGAGAGACGTTCCTCGATGGTGCCCTGGCGCCAGGACTCGATAATCGCGATGTTGGCTTTTTCGTCCGAGACGACACCGGATGTTTTCAGGGATTCGCCGAGGGCGACGAGACGCTCTGTCGCGTCGGGCCGACGGTTGAGGAGAACGTCCTCGACGTGTTCGAGGAGGTTCTTGTCGATCTCCTCGTAGACCTCGAGCATCGACGGGTTGACGATGCCCATGTCCATGCCGGCGCGGATGGCGTGGTAGAGGAAGGCCGAGTGCATGGCCTCGCGGACGATGTTGTTGCCGCGGTAGCTGAAGGAGATGTTCGACACGCCGCCGCTCACCTTGGCGTGGGGGAGGTTGGCTTTGATCCAGCGCGTGGCCTCGATGAAATCGACGGCGTAATTGTTGTGCTCCTCGATGCCGGTGCCGACGGTGAGGATGTTGGGGTCGAAAATGATGTCCTCGGGCGGGAAGCCGACCGTGTCGACCAGCAGGCGGTAGGCGCGGGTGCAGATGCGGATTTTCTCGGCGTAGGAGGAGGCCTGGCCGTTTTCGTCAAAGGCCATGACGACCACGGCGGCGCCGTAGCGCAAGATGGTGCGCGCCTGATCGAGGAATTTCGTTTCGCCCTCCTTCAGGGAGATGGAGTTGACGATGCCCTTGCCCTGAATGCATTTCAGGCCGGCCTCGATGACCTCCCACTTGGAGGAGTCGATCATCACGGGGACCTTGGCGACCTCGGGTTCGCTGCCGATGAGGTGGAGGAAACGCGTCATGGCGGCGACGCCGTCGATCAGGCCCTCGTCCATGCAGACGTCGATGACATTGGCGCCGTTCTCGACCTGCTGGCGGGCGACAGAGACGGCCTCCTCGAAATTGCCCGCCTTGATGAGCTTGGCGAACTTCGGGGAGCCGGCGACGTTGGTGCGCTCGCCGATCATGATGAAGGTGCCGGCCTGTTGGGTGAAAGGCAATGAGCCGGAGAGACGGAGGGGGAGGGTGTCCCGTTGCGGCGTGCTCGCCGCCCGGGATGCGTCCGCAGAACTCGCGCGCCAGGCATCGCGATTCTGCGGCGCAGGCAGGTCGGGCTTGAGGATTGTGACCTTGCGCGCGGGCTTGAGTGCGAGGGACTGCGCGATGGCGGCGATGTGCTCAGGGGTGTTGCCGCAGCAGCCGCCCGCGATATTGAGCAGACCGCTGGAGGCGAATTCGCCAAGATAGCGCGCCATGTCGGCGGGACCGAGATCGAAGCCGGTCGGCGAAAGCGGATTGGGCAGACCGGCGTTCGGGTAGCAGGAGATGAAGGTGTCGGACTTCTGGCCCAGCTCCTCGAGGAACGGGCGCATGAGGTCGGGGCCGAGCGAGCAGTTGAGACCGACGGCGAGCGGCTTGACGTGGCGCACGGCGTTCCAGAACGCCTCGACGGTCTGCGCCGAGATCATCGTCTCGCCGCCGCGGCCGACGGCGGCCGAAACCATGAGCGGGAGGCGGAGCTTGTCCTCCGCGAAGACTTCGCCGATGGCGACGAGGGCGGCCTTGGCGTTGAGAGAATCGAAAATGGTTTCGACGAGCAGCAGGTCCACCCCGCCGGCGATGAGCGCACGCACCTGGCGGCGATAATCCGCCTTCACCTGGTCGAAAGTCACGACGCGGAAGCCGGCGTCGTCGTGATCGGGGGAATTGGAGAGCGAGACAGGCAGCGGACCGACGGCTCCCGCGACATAGCGGCGGCGGCCGGTGGCGTTCGCGATGCGGTCGGCCCATTCGCGACATTGCCGGGCCGAGGTGTGATTGATGTCCCAGGCCAGCGTTTCGAGAAATTTGTTTTCGATGACGCCCTGGTAGAACGCCGGGTTCTTGCGGCCGCCTTTCTCCCGCGGGTCCTCGATGAAGAATTCGCTCTGGCCGATGCTGGTGGCGGAAAAGGTGTTGGTCTCGATGATGTCCGCGCCGGCCGCGAGAAAGCGCCGGTGGATGTCGCCGATTTCGTTTGGGCGCGTGAGCGAGTAGATGTCGCCGTTGTTCTTGAGATCCTTCAGGGCGTCCTTGAAGCGTTCGCCGCGTGCATCCTGCTCGGTGAGGTTGTAGCTCCGAATGGTCGTGCCCATGGCGCCGTCAAGGATGACGACGCGCTCGGCCAGGAGTTGGCGGAGGGCGGTTTCAGCGGCGGTGGGAGGAGGCGTGGGCATTAATAATACGTATCGTTATATCAAGATTCGTTGATATGAAAAAGCAAGCCGAGTGATGCATCACTTGGCTGGCTTGGCGTTTATGACGGGGAATTAAGCGGTTACGGGGCTTGGGGGCAAGAAGTGCACAGGCTTTGGTCTTGCGTGGAGTGGGGATTGGCGGGTTTTGTGCGGCTGCCTGAGGTTCTTTTAATCAAACTCTGAAGCAACAGGGAAGGCCGTTAAAACCGGCTACAGTTGCGCTGCGGTATCGCATCACAGACTCCTATTCCGCCACAGGAGCGGGAGCAAAGCCAATCACCGGCAAGGGCCGGGGGTGAAGGCGAGGGGCGAGGTGCGCGCGAGGCGCGCGAAGTGACAAGTGACAAGTGGCAAGTACCAGGAGGAACAATCATCCCGTGATACTTGAAGACTTGAACCTTGATCCTTTGCGCGCGGAGCGCGCGAACATGCGGAGTCCGAACATCTGCCTTCAGAGACTCACCACGCCGGCGCGTAGTGCGCGCGCCAGCGACAAACCTTCAACGCACATTTGAAGGGTGGGAGTGGATGCGCAGAATGGGGGAGCGGGTTTATCCCGCGGCAGCCGGGGCCTAAAGCCCCTCCCACAACAGGCGGTCTGCTCTTGCCATAGCAGCAGCAGACCATGAAAAAAATAATCCCGGCGCCCGCGCGGTGCCTTTCCCTCGCTCTCCTCGGCTTCAGCCTGGCCCTCGGCCGGCTCCCGGCTCAGGAATCCGCCACCGTCGAATTGCCACCCTATGTTCTCGCGGCGACCCGCACGCCCACGGCGCTGACGACCACAGGCACCTATGTTGACTCGATCACCGCGGCCGAGCTGGCGCGGATGCAGTTGACCAGCCTGCAATCCGCGCTCGGAGGAATCCCGGGCGCACCCGCCTTGGCCTCGGGTGCGACCGGCGGTGTGACGTCGCTTTTCCTGCGCGGCTCCAACTCGAACCAGACCCTGTTTCTCGTCGACGGCATCCGCTTCAATGATCCCAACACCGACTATGCCGTCGCGCTTGGCGGCATGTGCGTGTCGGCGTGCGACAGCCTCGAGGTGGCGCACGGCCCGCAGAGCACGCTTTACGGCGGCGAGGCCGTCGGCGGCGTGCTTTCGCTGCGCGCCCAGCGCGGCGGCGGTGCGGCATCCGAGACCGTTTCGTTCGAGGCCGGCTCCTTCGGCACGGTGCAGGGCGCGGTGCACGCGCAGGGTGGCGACGGGCAGACCGCCTACAACTTCTCCGCGGTCGGCGGCTCGACCCAAAACGAGCGGCCGAACAACGATTTCACCAGCGCCACCTACACGCTGCGGCTTGACCGGCAGCTGAGCAAGACGACGGCAGTCGGGGCCACGTTCCGCGGATTCCTCGGCAGTTATGGTTCGCCGGGCGACCGGTACACCAACGATCCCGACAACCACGACCGCGAGAGCAACCAGGTGGCGACGGTGTTTGCGGACTTCACCCCGGCCGGCAATCTGACGAGCAAGATTGTACTGGGCGGGCAGGACCGGCGGTTTGTGTCGGAGAACCCCGGCCCGTTTGGCACGCAGGTCACGATCGTGGAAAACCGGCGGATCGTGCTCGACTGGCAGAACACGCTGCAGGCGGGCGAGCAGCACCGCGTGACGGCCGGCCTGACCGCGGAAGCGAACCACACCCGCAACACCGGTTTCGGCGACATCGACAAACGGCAGCAACTGCTCGCCTTCTTTGCCCAGGACGAATGGACGCCGCGCGAACATCTTTACCTGACCGCCGGGTTGCGCAGCGACGATTTCGACACGTTTGGCCGTGCGACCACGGGCCGGGCGACGGCAGCGTGGCTGTCGGACGATTCGCGCTGGAAACTCCGGGGGAGCTACGGCACGGCATTCCGTTCGCCGGGGTTCTTGGATCTTTACGGGCAGAGCTCGTTCTACGTCGGCAATCCCAGCTTGCGCCCTGAGAAGGCACGCGGCTGGGACGCGGGCGTGGATTATTTTCTTGCCGACAATCGCGGCATGCTGAGCGCGACCTGGTTCGACACGCGCTTCCGGGACCTGATTGTCTATGATTTCAGCGTGTTTCCCGGGACCACGGCCAACGTCGAGCAGGCGCTGACCAAGGGCGTGGAATTTTCCGGCAAGTTCGCCCTGCCCGGTGCGCTGCAAGTGCGGCTGGCCTACACCTATCTCGAGGCGGACAATCTTTCGCAAAATGTCCGGCTGCTGCGCCGGCCACGGCACAGCGGCTCGATCGACTTGTGGCACGACTTCGGGCGCGGCTTCAGCGCGGGCGCCGGCCTGGCGTTTGCGGCCCAGCGCCAGGATGTGGACGCGCAAACCTTTGCGACCATCAACGCCGAGGATTATACCGTCATGCGCCTTTACGGCGCCTGGCAGGTGAGTCCGCGAATGACCCTCAAGGCACGCCTCGAAAACCTGCTGAACGAAAAATACGAGCAGGTGAACGGTTATCCCCAACTCGGGTTCGGCGCGTTTGCCGGGGTGGAGGTGAAGCTGTGAGAGAAAGGTAGGGGCCGTTGCCCTCAACGGCCCGGGCGCTTGAACGTGGGAGCGGGTTTATCCCGCGACCGTTCAATGGTCGGGGCGCAAAGCCCCTTCCACATTTTGCAGAACCGGCATTACCGTCTAGTAAAGCCGTCAGCCTCCGGGCTTGCGGCTTTTTTCTGCGTGCGGAGAATTTGCGCATGCCCCGACTACACCGTTGCGTGGTTCTGCTCTTGCTCGCTGGCGCCGTGCTCAGCGCCGCGGACTATCCGTTCCAGCCCGTGCCCTTCACGGCGGTGCGCGTGACAGGCGGGTTTTGGCAGGCGAAGCAGGAGATCAACCGCACGGTCACCGTGCCATTCGCGCTGCAGCAGTGCGAAGAGTCGGGCCGATTGAAGAATTTCGACCTGGCGGCCGAGGTCATGCGCCGGCGCGCGGCGGGTGAGAAAAATTTCCAGATCAAGCCGCCGACCATCTATCCGTTTGACGACACCGACGCCTACAAGGCCATTGAAGGGGCGTCGTATGTGCTCAGCATGCAACCCAACGCGGCGCTCGAGCAGCAGCTCGACGGCTGGATTGCGCGGATCGCGGCGGCGCAGGAGCCGGATGGTTATCTCTACACCTTCCGGACGATGCATCCGGATTCGCCCGGGCAAGAATGGATCGGGCTGCAACGCTGGGACAATGATCCCAAGCTGAGCCACGAACTCTACAACGCCGGTCATCTTTATGAGGCCGGTGTCGCGTATTTCCAGGCGACGGGCAAACGCACGCTGCTCGACGTCTGCCTGAAGAACGCCGAGCTCCTCTGGCAGGTCTTTGGCGAGGGCCGGCGACGGCTCGCGCCCGGCCACGAGATCGTGGAAATGGGCCTCGTCAAACTTTACCGGACGACCGGCGACAAACGCTGGCTGGCGCTCGCCAAGGAATTTCTCGACGCCCGCGGGCCCGGGGGCAGCCCCTACAACCAGCAGCACAAGCTGGTCGTGGACCAGGACGAGGCGGTCGGCCACGCGGTGCGCGCGAACTACCTTTATTCCGGCATGGCGGATGTGGCGGCGCTGACCGGCGATGCCCGCTATCAGGCGGCCATTGAGAAAATCTGGAGCAACGTCGTTTCGAAGAAGCTCTATCTGACCGGCGGCACCGGAGCGATCGCGGACGGCGAGGCCTACGGGGCCGACTACGATCTGCGCAACGACGGCTACAACGAGACCTGCGCCGCGCTCGCCCTGATGATGTGGAACCACCGGATGTTCCTGCTCAGCGGCGATGCGAAATATATGGACGTGTTCGAGCGCACGGCCTTCAACGGATTCATCAGCGGCGTATCGGAGTCGGGGAACCGTTTTTTCTACACCAACCCGCTGGTTTACGATGGCCACGCGAAGATCAACAGCGGTTTTGCCGGCCGGGCGCCCTGGTTCGGCTGTGCGTGCTGCCCGCCCAACCTGATGCGCACGCTCGCGGCGTTGACCGGATGTTTCTATGCGGTGCGCGACGACAAGCTCTACGTGAATTTCTATGCGCAGAGCGAAGGCGAGGTGAAGATCGCCGGCACGACGGTGAAGCTGACGCAGACGACCGACTATCCGTGGTCGGGCAGGGTAAAGCTGGCGGTGTCGCCAGTCGCCCCGAGCAAGTTCACCTTGAAGGTGCGCATTCCGGGTTGGGCGCAAGGCCGGCCGGTGCCGTCCGATCTTTACTTTTTCGAGGGAGCCGGGGCAGCCGCGTGGCGGGTGCTGATTGGCGGAGCCGAGGTCAAGGCGCAGCCGGAGCTGGGTTATGTGGCCATCACCCGAGAATGGCGGAGCGGCGACACGGTCGAGCTCGATTTTCCCCTGCGGGTTCACGCGGTCCACGGCAATGAAAAGATTGCGGCCACGCGCGGCCGCGTGGCGTTCGAACGCGGGCCGGTGGTCTATTGCGTGGAGGATATCGGCCAGCAAGGTATACCAACCGTCTTGGCGGCACCGTTTCACATTTCGACCAGCGACCAGCCAGCTTTGCTGGGCGGGGTCACGGTGCTTGACATCGGGGGAGCGACAGGTGCAACGCTCCGGGCGATTCCGTATTTCGCCTGGAACAATCGCGGGCTCGCGCCGATGGCGGTGTGGTTGACGGAGGCCACGCCGGCCGGTGCCACGGATCTGGTCCGGGAACGCTAAACGTTCACTCAGCGCTTGCGGCTTTTTCGGGGACGGGAAAACTCCGACATCCCCCTATGAAGCCCACGACCGGTTGGATCATTGCCTCCCTTTTAACCGTCAGCGGAATGTCCGGCGCGGACGATATCCGCCACGGCCAGCCGCCGCAGCCGCAGCGCGACGCGGCGCTTTATGTGCCGGACCTCGCTGCGCTGGCGAAACCGTCGTCGAGCGAACTGCGCGAACTGGTGGAGCGATTCAAGTCGGACAAGGCCACGTTGTTGACGTTCTATTCGGTGCCGGGCTCGGCGTTGCAGTTGCGCCGCTTGCAGGAATTTTATCAGGCCTGGCAGGTGCAGCTTGAACAGATACCCTACGAGCCACTCGGGGTCGAGGGCCGCATCGACTGGCACCTGATGAGGCTGCAACTGCGCTACGAACTCGGTCTGCTGGCCCGGCAGGACAAGCACAACAGCGAGATGGCGCCGCTGTTGGGATTTGCCGATGAGGTCGCCCGGTTGCAGGAGACGCGCCGGCAGTTTGAGCAGGTCAACCCCGAGCAGGCGGCGGCTGCGCTGGTCCGGATCCGCCAGTTGATTGACGCGGCGCGCAAGACGCTGGAGGGCGACGCACCCAAACCCGACCGGATCGTCGCCTATCGCGCCGCCAGCACCGTGGGTGAACTGGGCAAGGCCCTGAAGAACTGGTTCGAGTTCTACGACACGTACGATCCGCAGTTCGGCTGGTGGGCGCGCGAACCTTACAAGAAGACGACCGCCGCACTCGACGATTATGCCAAGTTTCTCCGGGAGAAAATCGTCGGGATCAAAACCGGCGAAGACGAGCCGATCATCGGCGACCCGATCGGGGCCGAGGGGCTAAAGCTCGATCTGGAGCACGAGATGATGCCCTATTCGCCCGACGAACTCATCGCCGTGGCGGAGAAGGAATTTGCCTGGTGCGAAACTGAGTGGAAGAAGGTCGCGCACGACATGGGCTTGGGCGACGACTGGAAGGCGGCGCTGGAGAAAGTGAAGCAGGACTATGTGGCGCCTGGCAACCAACCCGCGTTCGTTGCCGGCCTGGCCTACGAAGCGACGGACTTTGTGACCAAGCGCGACCTCGTCACCGTGCCGCCCCTCTCCATCGACGACTGGCTCATGACGATGATGTCGCCGGAGCGGCAGAAGGTGAATCCGTTTTTCCTCGGTGGCGACCAGATCATCGTGTCGTTTCCGACGGACACGATGGACAACGAGGACAAATTGAACAGCCTGCGCGCCAACAACAGGCATTTCTGCCGCGCCACGGTATTTCATGAACTGATTCCCGGCCACCACCTGCAGGGCTGGTATGCCGACCGCTTCAACCAGCACCGCGACCTCTACTACACGCCGTTCTACATCGAGGGCTGGGCGCTCTGGTGGGAATTCCACCTTTGGGACCTCGGGTTTCCCCAGACCCCGGCGGACAAGGCGGGCATGCTTTTCTGGCGCACCCATCGCTGCGCCCGCATCATCTTCTCGCTGAATTTCCACCTCGGCAAATGGACACCGCAACAATGCATCGACTTCCTCGTGGACAAAGTCGGGCATGACCGCCACACGGCAACCGGGGAGGTGCGCCGCTCGTTCAACGGGGATTACTCACCGCTCTACCAGGTGGGCTACATGATGGGCGCGATCCAGCTTCGGACGCTCTACGCCGACCTCGTGCGATCCGGCCGGATGAAGGAGAAGGATTTTCACGACAGCATCCTCAAGGGTGGCATCATGCCGATCGAGATGGTACGGGCGCACGTCACCGGGACGAAACTGCCGCGCGATTACTCCAGCTCGTGGAAGTTCGCCGGGGAGAAACCGTGAGCGACCCCAGCCGGCTTGTAATATAATACGTTACAAACCGGCCGTACCGCGCTGATGGTTCAGCTTCTGCAGGCGGGCCAGCAGTTCGCCGTCCGTGAGACCAGCGGGCCAACCATAGGCGGTCATCACGACCGAATTTATCTGGTCGTGGTCACCGCCGCGGGCGCCGCGGGCCACGGCATGCCGGTGCTCCTCCTGCGCAGTGGTCAAGGCACTCAAGGCGGTGGCCGGCGGCCAGGGGAAGGGAAACGAATCGGCAGCGAGAGTGGGGGTGCGACGCGAGTGAATCTGTCCCCACCACAGGGCGAAAGGCCGCGATTGCAGCACGCCGTGGGTGAAATCGTCGTCGCGCGCTACGACAAGCAGCGTGTCGTCGGGCACAATGGAGCTTTCGAGCCACGTGAACTCGGGCGGGCGGGCGCTGAGCGGTGTGGCGAGATAGCGATCGCGCCGGGCCAGCGCGGTGCGCAGCCGGGCATCGGCATGGGGATTGACCCACCAGCGAGCATGATCCGGTCGCGCGGAGCGGTGGAGATGTTGAAAAGGAAGCTCGTAGAGCGAAGCCTCCGCCTCGGTGAGCGCGGCGGGGAAATCAACCTGCCACGGCAGGCCGGGGTGATGGAGATTTGCCGCGTTGGCGAGCTGGCGGAGGACATCGGTGTTCGGCTTGCCATGCGGATTGCGGGCGCCGAGCATCCGCCCGGACATGCTCGACGTGAGGGCACAGGCGGCAGCCACGTGTTCGCCGAGAAACACCAGGCCGGAATTTTCTTCGAGCGGGCGGGGAGCGGTGGAAGACATAAATGGCCGGGCACCGGATTACGTGAGGCTGGGGAAAACGGCCAGCTCTTTCACCGCCGGGGAAATCTTATGGCTGCGGCGGATGCGGCGCGCCACAATTTACAACTAGTGTTGGCGCAGCTTGATCAAGACCAATCAGCGGGAGGTTTCAATCCTATGTGGTTCTTTCACGGCCGGAGTCAAGGGAGGCAAAACCCGCCCGGGCCTATCGCAAAGGTGACATTGACCTTCGCCGTGCCGGGCGATCCGCGGCCGGCCGAGGACCAGGATTTTGGGGGAGAAACATCCTTTGTTTTTCACCAGGATACTGCATGCTGCGGATCGTCCCCTGATGAGAGTCACCCTTGATTCCAGGTCCTGTTCCCCATGAAATCCCGCCTGTATCTCCCCATCTCACTTCTCGTGCTGGCGGCGCTTGGCGCCATTCGCATTGTCGCGGCTTCGATCAATGATGTTTACCTTCTCGGACCCGATTCTGAGGCCCATCCAGGGATTCCCCAAGGCAAGGTGACCGATTGGGAAACTCTGCCCAGCACGGCCTATCCGGGAACGCTGCACGATTTTTGCGTATATGTGCCGGCCCAGTATAACGCCGCGACCGCCGCTTCACTGATGATATTCCAGGACGGCCAGGCGTGGCTTCGCCCGACGGGCGAGTTACGAGCAACCTTCGTTTTCGACAATCTAATCTATCGTCGCGAGATTCCCGTTACAATCGTCGTATTTGTCAATCCGGGCCGCCGGCCCGACCAGCCCGTAGCGACCGCGACGGAGTGGGGCGACCATTCGTCCAACCGTCCCCAGGAATACAATGCGCTCGACGACAAATATGCCCGGGTGATCGTCAGCGAGTTGCTGCCAGTCCTGAACCAACGCTACAACCTCTCGAAAAATCCCGCCGACCACGCGATCGGGGGCGCCAGCTCCGGGGCGATTGCGGCATTCGGCGTGGCCTGGAATCGGCCGGACCAGTTCAGCAAGGTGCTGAGCACGATCGGAAGTTTCACGAACATTCGCGGAGGGGACGCCTATCCCGACATCATTCGCGGCGCGGAGCGGAAGCCGATCAGGATCTACCTGCTCGATGGGGTGAACGACAACCGCGGCGTCCGGGCCAGCGCTCCGGAATCAACCTATGATCCCCGGCGCGACTGGCATTTGCAGAATATCAGGATGGAGGCGGCGCTCAGGGAAAAGGGCTACGACGTGAATTTCTGCTGGGGCATCGGCCCGCACTCGCAGAACATGGCCGGGGCCATGCTGCCGGAGATGCTGCGCTGGCTTTGGCGGGACTACCCGCGAACGGATGACCCGCATGATAAGTCAAACCGGTCGCTTTTCACGGTCGACGAGCCGGTGCAACCGGCCACTCCGGCTGCGAAGCCGTAGATACCGGTGCGGCGATTCCTCTCCCGCTAGACTCCCGGGAGTATTCCCGTTGAGTCGCCGATGCGCGGCACATCGGTCACGCCCATGCGGCTGGCCAGGCTGAGGTACAGGTTCGTGATCGGGGTTGAATCGTAGCTCACGCTGCGCCCGGTCGTGAGGGTGCCGCCACCCGCGCCCGCCAGGACGACCGGCAGGTTCGTGTGCGTGTGCTTATTCCCATCCGAATTGCCGCACCCATAGACGATCATCGAGTTGTGCAGGACGGAACACCCGTCGGGATCCTTCATGGCATCCAGTTTCCCGAGAAACCGCGCAAAGTGCTGCATGTAGAACTGGTCGATCCGGGCGACCTTCTCCATCAGGTCCGGGTTGCCGCGGTGATGGGAGCAGTAGTGATGCCCCTCGGCGATGCCGATTTCGGGGAAGGCGCGATTCGTCCCGTCGCCGGCGAGCAGCAGCGTGGCGATCCGCGTCGAGTCGGTCTGGAAGGCCAGCGCCAGCAAGTCGTACATCAGGTCCATGTGCTGGTCGTAAACCGGCGGGATGCCCTCGGGCGAAACCAGGTCGGGTCGGGGCAGGGGGCCGAAGCTGGCCGAATGCTGCAGGCGGGTCTCGATGTCGCGCACGCTCGTCAGGTATTCATCGAGCTTTTCCTTGTCCCGGTGGCTCAACCGGCCCCCGAGGCTGTTCGCGTCGTCGAGCACAAAGTCGAGCAGCGATTTCTGCGTGCGCAGCCGCCGTTCGTAGTTGCGCTGGCGCTCCTCGGGCGGACCCGAGCCGAACAGGCGCTCGAACACCAATCGCGGATTGGGCTCCGGCGTCATGGGAGTTGTCGGGGACTGCCAGGAGATGTTGTACTGGTAGGCGCACGAGTAACCGGTATCGCAGTGGCCGGCCTTGTGCACGGAATCGCAGGAGAGTTCGAGCGAAGGGAAGCGGGTCATGTGCCCCACGTGCCTGGCCGTCACCTGGTCGACCGACACGCCGACATGGATGTCGCTACCATCGGTCTTGCGCGCGCGGGTGCCCGTGAGAAACGAAGCGTTGGCGCGGGCGTGGTCACCGCCGCCGTCGTTGCCCGGATCGGCTTCGTGAAGATCGAGGCCGCTCACGACCTGGAATTTGTCTCGCAGGCCTGTCAACGGCTGCATCGTCCGGCCGAGCTTGTAGCTGGTGCCCAGACCGTCCGGCCACCAGTTGGCCTGATTGGCACCGTTGGGAAAATAGACGAACGCCATCCGCAGGGGCGCGCCCGTGGCCGTGGCGGCGGGCGCTGGCAGCGAGGCCGTGGCCGCCCGCAGCGGTGCGGGCAGGACCGACTCGAGGACGGGAAGGCCCAGGCACACGCCGACCCCCTTCAGGAACAGCCGTCGGTCGAGCACCAGCCGGCTTTTCCGGGATGTGACCGGAGTTGGGCGAGGGGAGGAGGGGTTCATGCTCTAGCGGGTGACTGTGGCCGTTGCGAGTGACGGTACCTGCGCGACCAGATCGGACCGGCCGGGCGCACGTTGCCTCTGGAACGGGGCGGAGTCAATAATTCCCATTAACAGGGTGGAGAAACGGCCTTCGTCGTGGTCAAGCCCGGCGACTATGCGATCCACCGATTCCACATCGTAGTACTCGAGGCCCCGGCCCAGCGCGTACGTGGCAAGCTTCTCGGTCAGGCAGCGGTAAAAATCGTCCCGCCGGGCGCTGGCGATGACGTGCTTCAACTCGCGCACGTCTGCGAATTCTTCGCCCGAAATCAACTTGCCCTTGGTCTCGATCGGCTGGCCCGCGTCTTGGGTGCGGTAGTTGCCGAGCGCATTGAAATTCTCGAAGGCGAGCCCCACCGAGTCCATCCGCGTGTGGCAGGACGAGCACAGTTTGTCCGCCCGGTGGACCGCGAGCATCTCCTTGAGGGTGGGCTCGTGGTCCTTGAAGGCGTTCTTGGCCGCCTCAAGTGCGGGAATGTTCGGTGGTGGCGGAGGCACCGGTGTGCCGAGGATGTTCTCCAGCACAAACTGGCCCCGCTTCACCGGCGACGTGCGCGTGGGGTTGGAGGTCACGGTCAGCATCGTCCCCTCGGTGAGGACGCCGCCCCGCAGGCTGTCGTCCGGCAGCGCGACCAGCCGCATCTCCTTCCCGGTCACCCCCGTGATGCCATAGACCTTGGCCAGGCCCTCGTTCAGGAACGTGTAGTTGCTGTCGACCAGTTCCAGCACGCTGCGGTTGCCGCGGACGATGTAGTCGAAGACCATCTCGGTTTCGCGGCGCATCGCGCGGCGCGTATCGCCGTCGAAGTCCGCCCTGGGCTCCCCGTGCGGGGGGAGACCGAGCACCGCGCGGGCGTTGATGGGGACGAACTCGACATCGCGGGCCTGCAGCCATTGTCCGGTGAAGTTCCGGATCAACCCCTCGGCCTTCTCGTCCCGGAGCATTCGCTCGACCTGCGGGTGCAGGTTCTCCCGGAGCCGGCCCTTGGCCGCCAAGTCGAATAGTTCCGCATCCGGCATCGTCGACCAGAGAAAATAGGACAGCCGGGACGCGAGCGAATACTCGTCGATCCGGGGGAAACGCGCCTTGGCGTCGGCGGGGTCCGGTCGCTCCATCTTGAAGATGAAGCGCGGCGAGGCGAGGACGGCCATCATCGCACGCGAGATTCCGACCTCAAAGCCCCCGCCTGGGGCCGAGTCGGTCTCTCGGGCGAGCTGGACCAGCCGGGTCAGCGTGGCGTCGTCGACCGGCCGCCGGAAAGCCCGCGTGGCAAACTCGGCGAGGATCTCCCGCGCATAGCGGTCGCGCTTGGCCCGGTCCGCCGGCGGTTCGCCTTTCGTGAAAAACCGCCGGTAGTCCACCGCCGGCACACGCGATGCGTCATCGAACGGCCCTTTCACCTGCACGGACTGGATGCGTACCTCCAGTCGCTGTTTCTCCTCGAAGCCGGGCGGCGGTGAGCCGGCGGGAATTTCCGCGGGTGGCAGCGGTGTGACAGCGAGAACCACCTCGTGCGGCCCGGCTTTCCACGTCACGTCGCGGGCGAACTGCATCGGCTGGCGGTCGGCCCAGCCCAACGGCTCGTCGAAGCAGGGTTCACCGTCGACCTTGACCGTGAGCTGGCAGCGGTCCGGGGCGAAATTGAAAGGGCCCCGGATCGCCAGGTTGAAGGCCACTTGGTATTTCGCGTCCTTCGGGGCGTTGAACGTGTGCCTGACCGCGATGTTCTCCCGGTACTCAAGCGGGCGGCCCACCTTGGCGCGCGTCGACCGATCGCCGTCTTCGCCGGCCACGCCGTCCAGGTCGCGCGGCGGGTCGTAATCGCGGAAATCCCGGCCGTTTGCGGTGGCGACGGGCATGACCCGGGCGCTCTGCGGGACCACCCCCGTGACGATCATCTCGGCGGCGCGCAGGTATTTCTCGAGCAGAAGCGGCGACACCGAAAGCACGTCGCCGATGTTGTCGAAGCCGTTGCCGGTGTCGTCGGGCGGCAACACCGCCTCGCTGGGATAATCGACACCGAGCAGTGAGTACACAGTGCGACCGTACTCGACGCGGTTCAGGCGCCGGATCGTGACCTTGCCGGGATCGGGATCAGCCGGATCAATACCAAACGCCGAGTACTTGATCCAGTCGGCGACAATCTTCAATTCCTCGGGCGGGGGGCGCCGCCGGCCCGCTGGCGGCATGATGTTGGCGCGAAGGTTTTTCAACGCCCGGAACCACAGTTCAGGCCGTCCGCCGATGTCGGCGTCGGTCAGCTCATCGAACGCGACTTTGCCTTTGGCCTCGCCGTTCCCGTGGCACTTGTAGCAGTAGGCCTCGAGAATCGGCGCAACGTTTTGCTTGAAAGTGGCAACGGGCCCCGGCTGCTCCGCGGCGTGCGCGGGTAAGACCGCCAGCACGATTGCGGCAACCACGGGGCCGAGCACGCGACCGTTCGGTTTGCCGGTCAGCGAAGGTGGCTTTGGGTTCATAATATCCAAAAATCAGCAGACAATGATGGTCTCAGGAGTGGACCGGATCAAGTTGGGGAATTTCCAAATCTAGCCAACCACTGAATTCAACGCTGCCCTCTCGCCCATGCTACTCCCCGGAGCACGCCCCGGCGACGGCAAACTGCCGCTCCGGTCGGTATTACGCCCGGCTGGCCCGGCCCTCCGAGCAGGTCTGCGCCGGGCATTGTCCTATGCCTCGAAGGAATCCCGCAGCAAACTGCGGGGAATGTCGCCAGATTCATATGTCGCCTGCTTCATGCTTTTGTTTCGGGCCGTACACTCGGCAAAGCCTCAAGTCGGTTGCGACGGGGCGGACATTGGTCGGCTCGATCTGGATACAGCCGTGATGGCCGAGGGCGGTGGTGATGTCCAGGGCGGGCTCGTCGAGCAGCAGGGCGCGGCGCATGAAGCGGCGGGCGGTGGCAGGCATGACGACTAGAGAGGCAGTGGGCATCGTGTCGCGATCAAACTCGCTCCCACAAACCGGCTGCCTCCGATGATCTGGTCAAGAATCCTGCCAGCAGCAGATTTGGCGGACAAACCCTCCTTCGCCAAGGCTTCCGCCGTCGCTGAAGCTATGGCGGACAAGTTGGAGGGTTGTTTTTCGCAAAGGAAAAAACAAAAAGGCCGCGCAGCGAGCGCGGCCTTGATAAAAGACAATCTGGCCGGTCCTATTTTTTGGGCGAGGCCGCCTCCACATCCTGCAAGCGCTTGTCGAGCACGTTCATCTCGCTCACCAGGCGCTCCTCCATCTTCTTGCGGTCGGAGCTGGTGATGATGCTCAGACTGGAAGCGTCGCGCACGATATTGGCGGGCAGGGTCAGCAGCCGGGTGATAAGCCCCTGGTCCTTGAAGCTGCTCAGGTAGAGCGCGGTGATTTCATGGGAGAGCTTCATGGAATCCTGAGCGACGGCCTGCGAAGTGAGGAGCTGGGTGTTAAGCGCCTGGTTGCGGGACATCTCGGCCGTCAGGACACCGCTGATCTGGTCGGAGATACGCTGGCTGTAGCCGTTGATGGATTCACGGGTGAGATTCTGGTCCTTGGACATCTCGGCGAGAATCGGGGAAATTTTTTCCGCCATGCGGCTGGAGACCTTGTCCACCTGCTCGTTCTGAAGTTTTTCAGCCTCCTCGGGGGTCTTGGGCACCTGCTGGCCATAGGGCATGACCTTCTTGGCGATGGCCTCGGCGAGCTGGTTGACCTTTTCGGCGTTAAGCTTGGCGACTTCCTCGTCGGTCATGAACACATCGGCGGCGCGCTTGGCGATGGCATCCTTAAGCAGTTGATTGACCGACTCGATATGCCGGCGGGTTTCCTCGGCGGAGGCCTTCATCTCGGCGTTGGTCTGGTCGCGCAGGGCTGTGATCTCTGCCTGCTGCTTGGCAGCCATTTCCTTGACAGTCGTTTGGTAAAACCAAAAGGCTGCGCCAATAATCAGAATAGCGGTCAGGAGAACCGCGGGGAGTTGTTCTTTAAACTTTTGCCACATGGTGTGTGTCTGGTTGAGTGGGGGTGTCAGACTGACAGACATGGATAACAGATTGATGTTCAAATGCAATGCCGCCTTATTCGGAAATAACACATCCGAATGAGCCTAAACCGCTATGAACAAGCATTGTTCGACTACTGGGGGAAGCAGCCAGACGAGCGCCGCCACTGGCAGGCCAAGGTCATCGAAACCGCCCGACGAGGAGTGGGAGAGACGGTGGAACCGGCCCGGAGATTGGAACGAGAGTTGTGGGAGTATTTCGTCGAACGCAGTCAACATGTGTCGCTCTTTCGTGATCTTCAACCCGGTGGCTTGCGCCGGGTCAGCATGTTGAATCTGGCCGAGCATCTCGTCCGCCTGTGGGGCCCCCCGCCCAAACCAAAGAAACCACCGGGCAGCCCGATACCCTGAAAGCCGGTTCGTCACGTGGAATTTTCATGGATTTGCAATTACTGTATTTACAAAGCCGGCAAGAGGATGCATTCGTTATTCACAAGTTATCCACGCGATGGAAAACACTCTAAGTGCGGTTTACAATTCACCGCAGCCACAGGTTGAAGTTAGGGTCAAAACCTACGTTCTGGACACGAACGTCCTGTTGCATGACCCGCAGTCGATCTTCAAATTTGAAGACAACAACCTCGCGATTCCCGTCGAGGTGCTCGAGGAGCTCGATGCGATAAAAAGCGAGCAGTCCACGGAGCGCGGCCGCAATGCCCGCCGGGTACACCGCATCCTGCAGGAGCTTCTGCCCGATTCCCGGTCGATGCATGAGGGCGTGAAACTGCCGAATGGCGGCACGCTTTCCGTCATCATCAACCGCTATCTGGTGGAGAACAACTGGTCGTCACCCGCCATGCAGCGCCTGCGCGCCGTGCTGACCGACTTCACCAAGAAAGACAACCGCATCATCGCGAGCGCCCTTTTTGTCCAGGAAACGTTCCCGCCGCCGACCATCCTGGTCACCAAGGATGTCAATGTGCAGCTCAAGGCCCGCGCGGTCGGCCTCGAGGCCCAGGATTATCTCAACGACAAGGTGCCCCAGGCCGACAGCGACGAGGGGGCCTACCAGACGCTGACGCTCGATGTTTACGAAATGCAGCGCTTCTGTTCCGAGGGGGAACTGGAGTTGGCGCCGGAGGTGAACGCCAAGCTCTACCTGAACGAATACGTCCTGCTCATGACGCCCGAGGGCAAGACGATGCCCGGCCGTTACTATGGCGACGGTGCGGTCCGCCGCCTGCACATTCCTGATTTTGTGAAGGCGCCCGGCGGCATCCCAATCCGCCCGCGAAATCTTGAGCAGCAGTTTTTTGTCGATGCGCTGATGGATGACAGCATCGCGCTCGTCACGTGTTTCGGGAAGGCCGGCACCGGCAAGACCCTGCTCTCCACCGCCTGCGCGCTCTACCAGACCACGGATGAGAAGTCGCGTTACGACGGGCTCTCCATTTCCCGCCCCGTCATCGCCCTCGGCAAGGACATCGGGTTTCTCCCTGGCACGCTCGAGGAAAAGATGAAGCCCTGGCTGCAGCCCTACCACGATGCGCTCGAGGTGCTCATGCCCTCCAAGCCGCAAAAGGAGCCGCAGTTCGCCAGCAAGAAGACCGGCAAGAAAAGCAAGAAGCGCGATGACGGGCTGTCCATTATGTCCGCCGGGCACAACGGCCACAGCAACGGCAACGGCAACGGGACCCTGCCGCCAATCAAGCCGTACGAGCGCCTGATCAAGAACGGCGTGGTGGAGATCGAGGCGCTGTGCTTCATCCGCGGCCGGTCCATCGCCCGGCGCTTCTTCATTCTCGACGAGGCGCAGCAGCTTACACCGCACGAGGTCAAAACGGTCATCACCCGGATTTCCGAAAGCTCCAAGCTCGTGCTCATTGGCGATCCGGCGCAGATCGACAATCCCTACGTGGATTCACGCAGCAACGGGCTGGTCTATTGCCACAACCGCATGAAGGGTCATGCGCTTGCCGCGCACGTGAAGCTGTCGAAGGGCGAACGCTCCAAGCTCGCCGAGCTGGCCGCGGATCTGTTGTAACTGATGGAACCCGACCTCCGGGCGGGTTCATGAGCGCGCCCGGAGGTCGCGCTCCACCTTACTCCTTCACTTCAACCTCGACCGGCTGCTCCTCAGTCTCCGCTTCAGGTTCCTCGTCGAGCAGACTGGGCTCGCCCTGGCGGTGCGCCAGCCACTCCATGATACCAGCGAAAAACCCGGTGAACATCAGGTCGCCAAACAGGGTGTTGCGGAAAAAGAAGATGGTCGGCGGATATTCCGGATGGCCGACGGTCAACGCCTGCCACCACCCGGCCAGGGTCTTGGCGTAGAAGGGATCCGCGGCCCATGACTGCGTGTTGGTCACGATATAGAAGAGGATGGCGCTCAGCAGCGCGCCGTTCAGCAGGTTGAGCCAGGATTTGCGCTTCGCCACCCAGGCACCGATGAACAGCGCCGCCCCGAAGCAGGCGGTGCGCGCAATCAAGCCGCTCAGCGGCCAGTCCATATGGTATTCCCGCGCGTAGAAATTGTTGATGTAGACGTCCGACAGCGCGAGGGCCGCGAACGGGATGAGCCACATCCAGCGCTTGCGAAAGTAGACCGCGCCGCAAAACGCGATGGCCATGACCGGCGAAATATTCGACAGCGACAGGTCCATCGTCGGCAGCAGCCGGTAGAGGGTGGCGAGAACAATGAGGAGGACGGCGACAGGCATGAAGTGAGATAAAAACCGGCGCAGGCGGCTGAGACAAAACAAAACTGTGTCAGTTTTCCGCCTCGCGGGTGAGCAGCCAGAGCAGGTCGGACGCGCGGTTGACATACTGCAACAGTACCGGCCGCAAGGTCTTGCCGTGATTGCCGAGTCCGACCAGCTCCCGCTCGGCGCGGCGGGCGGCGGTGCGCGCGAGGTCGAGTGCGGCGGCATGGAGATTGGCGCCGGGCGTGGCCCAGCCGGCAAATTTTGGTTGGCGGGCCTCGATGGTTTTCACCGCGGCGTCAAGACGGGCAAGTTCGGCTTCGCCGATCTTCGCAAACTTGGAACCGGCGTAGCGTTGCGTGTCGCTCTCGGCGCAGGTGATCTCGCCCATCAATGCAACCAGATCCTGCTGGATGCACTCCAGCTCGCGGTGGTCCGCCCCGGCCGGCCGGGTGGCTTTGGCGAAGCCGAGGGCGGCATTCAGCTCGTCGAGTGCGCCCACCGCCTTGATCTGGGGATGGTTCTTCGGCACCCGCTGGCCGTAAAGCAGGCTGGTCGTGCCGTCATCGCCCGTGCGGGTGGAGATGGAGCGGGGCTTGGGCGGGCGGGTTGCGGCCATGTCAGGTTTTTTTTGCCAGTTCGCGGGTGCGTTTTTTCAGCGTCTTCAATTCAGGGTCCAGTCTCAGCAGCGTCTCCTTGTCCATGTGGTCGATGTACAGCACGCCATGAAGGTGATCAACCTCGTGCTGCACGCAGCGCGCGAGGAGTCCGTTACAGTGCAGGAGGTGGGCGTGGCCGGCGACATCCTTGAATTTGACCGTGATTTCATCCGGACGCACCACATCACCGCGGATGTGGGGAAACGACAGGCAGCCCTCTTCGTAGACGGTCTCGGGCTCGGGCACGGCGGTCACCTCAGGATTCACGAGGGCGAGGGGCATGAAAAGCTCGAGTGGCGGACGCGCCCCGTCATATTCCCAGTCAAATTTCACCTCGACCGGCCGCAAATCGACCACACAGAGCTGGATGGCCTGCCCGACCTGCTGGGCGGCCAGCCCGATGCCCTCCGCGGTGTGCATGGATTCGACCATCTCCTCCGCCAGGTTTCTCAGCGCCGCATTGAATGCAGTGACCTTCACACCTTTTTTGCGCAGGATCAGGTCATTGTATTGAACAATCTTCAGGGGCATGGGTCTCGTTATAACCTGCACAGGGTATTTGTCCGGGCAAGTCTCCGGCAAATAAATTTGTTTCCGCCCGCCAAACCATTATGACTCCGCGCATGCCTCCGTCCGCCTCGGTTTCCGGCGACCGTTCTGCCCTCTGGCAGCTCTGGCTGGTGCTGGGTCTGGGGTTGCTGGCGCTGGCGTGGCTGCTGCCGGTCAATGTGAAGTCGCTCAACACCGCGCTCCTGCGCGAGGCCGGGCGCGACACGCCTACCGTGGCGGGTTTTGGCCGCGATCTGCTCGAGCTCGACAAGCCCGGTCCCGCCGCACTCGCGCTGGAGGCGGCGCGCAAGATTGGGGACCCGGGCGCCGGTGCGTTGGGTGATGCCTTTGAAGCCTTTGCCCAGAAACATCGCGATTTGATACCGTGGGGTGGCTGGGATGTCGCGCTTGAGCCTTTGCTGGTCGGACGCAATGCCGCGACCCCCGCCGATTCGCAACCGGTGTTGAAGTTCATGGTCCTGCAGCAGGCCCGGGACAATCTCCGCCGCTACCTCGCCGTTTCGCGGCTGCCCGCGGTGCAGACCGTGCTCAAAACCGCCGAGCTGACCACCACGCAGCGATTTGTTCCGGCGCACCGGCCCGGCGGCCAGCCGCTGGATGCGGTCATTCTGCTCACGGGCTACCTCTGGCAGACGGAACATCTGTCGCCCTCATTGCAGCGCCAGGTGCGGGCGCTGGCCGAGAATGCAGTGCAAACGGGCCAGATGGGCGAACTGGAGGATTTTTATCTCGATATCCTGACACTCGGCAAGCGGCTCAACTGGGTGCAGCTATCGGAGTTGCTGCGCACGACCAGCAGCCTGGGCACGGTCGGGCAATTCGCCCACCTGACCCGGGTCGCGCCCGAGCATCTCCCCGTCATCTACACCGCGGCGCTGATGACGCGGTCCGCGGACTCCGTGGCGCATTACCTCATCGCCTTTGGCCAGGCCGGGGCGGAGCACCTCCAGCTGGCGCTTTCCTATGGAACGGGGGCGGTTGAGCAGCTGGTGCAGCGCCAGGTTCCGGTTACGCGCGGCGCGGGACCGGAGTTCGAATTGGGCGCGGCTTTCGCGCTGCGGCACCCCGAATTTGCGCTGGTCGGCAAGTATGCGGCCTTTCTGGGGGGCGTTTTCCTGCTGTTGCGCTCGTTGGACCGGCGGCTCTTCTTCTCGGTCGAATCCGCACTGCGCGGCGCCTTTCCGCGCATGGGCAGCGGCCTCCTCGCGGCCATCCTCACCTTCATCTTCTTTGTCTTTTCGGAGCCATTCCTGCTCAAGGCCGCACCGGTTTCCGATTACAAAATCAAACTCACCATCCCGATCATCGGGGCCCTCGCGGGGCCGGCCACCACCACTTCAATCACCCCCACCACCATGGAATACTCCACCATCGCCTCCATCCTCATTTTTGCCGCCATTCAGGTTGGCATGTATTTCATCTGCCTGCTGAAGATTTCCGAGATCGCCCGCGCGGGGGTGCCGTCCCCGACCAAGCTGCGGCTCATGGAGAACGAGGAGAACCTCTTTGACGGGGGCCTCTACATCGGCATTGCCGGCACCGCCACCGCCCTCGTGCTGCAGGTGCTCCACTTCATCGATGCCAATCTGCTGGCTGCCTATTCGTCCAACCTCTTCGGCATCGTCTGCGTGGCGCTCGTGAAGATCCGCCACGTCCGCCCCTACAAGCGCCAGCTCATCCTTGAGATCCAGTCGGCCGCCTAAGGGAAGCGTATCATGAACAAGACGCTCCTATTGATCATGTGCGACTTCATGTTGCTCAACCTCCTGGCGCTGACGCGCTGGGAGAAGGCCGAGCCGTCGCACACCCAGCTGGAAACGGCCGCCCCGCGCTCGGCGGTCAACGCGCCGGCCGTCAATGCCGACATGGTCGAGCTCATGCGCATCTCCCTCGAGGACGAGAAAGCGTCGCGCGAACAGCTCGCCGCCCAGCTTTCCTCCGCGCAGGGCTCGCTGTCGGAGAAAGAGAAGAACGTCGCCGCGCTGCAGCAGCAGAAGAGCCAGCTCGAAACCACCCTGACCGCCACCCAGTCCAGCGCACACGAACTCGAGCAGCGTTTCACCGCCGCGACCCAGGAAGCGTCGATGTCCAAGGAGCAGTTGGCGAAGATGCAACGCGAGCTGGAGGAACGCAAGGCCGAGGCCGAGCGTCAACAAGCGGCCCTCGCGCAGATGGAGCGGCAGAACGCCGAGGCGCGCCAGCGCATCGAGAACCTCAATGTCGCCGTCCGGGTGGCGGAGCAGGAGAAGCAGCTGGTCAGCCAGAACCTGACCGAGGCCAAGCAGCAGGTCGAGGTTGAGCGGCTCGAGCGGATCAAGGTGCAGGAGCAGACCACCCAGCTCACCCAGGCCGTCGGCCAGCAGACGGAGAAAACCGGCGAGCTCAGCAAGGAGATCCGCGACAACCGTCCGATCAACCCGAATGTCATTTTCTCCGAGTTCCTGGCCAACCGCGTGCAGACCAAAATCACCGCCCGCCGGCCCGGGTTCCTGCCCGTGCTCCTCAACCCGACGGTCAAGGACCGGGACGCCCAGACCGTGCTCGTGAGCGACGGCCGCAAAGTTTACGCGCTCATGCACCTGAGTGACACGCCGTTTGCGCTCAGCGAAACACCACCGGATTACGACCAGGTCTCCGGCCGGTTGAGCCGCGGCTCTTTCAGTTCTCCGGTGGCCGAGTTGCAGTTTTTGCAGCTGGATCCGCGCGTGGTGGTCGTGCCGGTGGACGAATCCCTCGCGGCACTCATGGGCGCCAAGATTTATCAGCTGGCCAAGGAGCCGTTCAAGTTCCCCGACGCCGTGCTGGTGCGCGCGGACGACGGTCGCTACGGCGAGACCCCGTTTCGCATCGATGCGGTGAACTCCAGCTATGTGAAGCTCGACAACCGCATTGTCACGCGGCTCTTTGGCGAGATCGCGCCCAAGCGGGGTGACCTTGTATTCAGCAAGACGGGCGAAATCATCGGCATCATGGTCAACAGCGACTTTTGCGCGGTGCTCGGCAATTTCAATCCCGCCTATACGCTGAAAACCGGCGACAATCCCGAGCCCAAGACGAGCGTGATACTGGCGGACATCTTCACGCGTTTGCAGCGCCTGCCGTTCAAACTGCAGTGAGGGCTTAAGAACTGCAGGGCGGGGTCGCTGCCCCCGCCAATGACAAATGACCCGGCGGGATCAGCGATTCCGACCTACAGGAAGATATTGAATTTCAGGATGACAGGACTGGGTGTTTCGAGGCATCCGAGCTTATAAGCAGCCCGGCCTCATTAACTGATTGTTGGCGGCCCAGCGGCTCTGCATATTGCCGGCGTGCTTCCCCACCTGCTCGACTCGCTCGGCCTGAACGACCCGTGGACCTACCTGATCGTGTTCCTCGGCGTCTCGCTGCTGATGATGTGGCGGCTGGAGGCAATGCTTGACCACGGGCTGGAAGGCACGGCGCTGGGCACAATCATCATGCCCTATTGCTCGGGACTGGGGAATCTGATCTTCGTGGGCATCATGGTCGCGCACCGCGGTGCGCCCCGCGAGGTGCTGACCAACTGCCTCGTCAACAACGTCACCAATCTCACCCTGCTGCTCGGCCTGCCGGCGGTGTTTTGGGGCTTGCAAGTGATACCCGGGAAAGCCGCCGCGGGTGGCAAGGCGAAGAGACCCACCAAGGATGGTGGCACCGAGAGCCAGCTCAACCGCCTGTCGCTGCTGCTCACGCTCATGGCCGTGCTGTTTTTCACCGGGGCCGTGTGGGCGCTGGGACGCGACGGGAAACTTGACCGCACCGATGGCCTGATGCTCATCGGGCTTTTTCTTTTCTGGCAATGTTTCCAGGTGTTTGACGTGCTCAAGCATAACGTCCGCCACCGTGTTTCCCTCGGCGTGATGTTCTACCTCGACACCCTCGTGGTGCTCGCCTGCGCCTATGTGCTGTACGAAACCATCGACTGGTTGGTGGCGTGGCTGTCGGCCCAAAGAAGCGGCTTCATCAGCGCAACCCATCTCGGCTGGCTGACCGGCTGGCTGATGGTGCTGCCCAACGCCGTGCTGGCCCTTTACTGGGGCTGGAAGCGCCGCGCCGACATCGTCTATACTTCGCAGGTCGGTGACGGGCATATCTGCATTCCGCTTTGCCTCGGTTTGTTCGCGGTGGTGAAACCGCTGCCCGTGACGGAATTTTTCCAAACCGGCCTGCTGATTCTGCTCGGCGCCGTGATGGTGCATGGAATCCTGCTGCTGCTCACGGGCGGATTGCCCCGCTGGGCGGGCGTGGCGCTCACGGCGGCCTACGGTTGGTTTGTGTGGCAGGGACTGCTGGCGTGAGGTAGGGCGCGTTATCCTTAACGCGCCGCTCATCATGGTCGAGTTGCCTCAACGGCAGAGACTGTACCACCAGCCGCCGGAGTGGGTGTGTGACGATACGGCTTATTCCCTGACGGTTTGCTGCGCTCAACGCAGGCATGGTCAACCCAATCAGGTTGCACTCTTTGAAATCATGAAACGTGCGATTGATCACAATGAGGCTTCGGGTAAATGGCGCGTGGTGCTCTTTCTGGCCATGCCAGACCACTGGCATGCCATGATTCAATTTCCGGAACCAGAGCACATGGAAAAGGTCTTGCGCGACTGGAAGCGCTATGTTGCCAAACACACCGGTATTGCATGGCAGGATGGCTTTTTCGAACACCGCCTGAGTTCCAGGCAAAGCGCAGAAGAGAAATGACATTACATCCGGCAGAACCCAGTCCGTAAAGGTTTGGTAGCGGACCCGGATAATGGCCGTTTATTTGGCTACCCAAAGAGGCGGCGCCTTAAGGATAACGCGCCCTACCTCCCAGTTCTCGACTCAATCCAAGGCGAAGCGACCATAGGCTTCGATCGGCACGGGATAGTTGCGGCCATTGACCTCCATGCGGAGATTCTTGCCGGTCTCAACCGTGATGAGCAATTTGCCCTGTTTCTTGATGGATTTGGTTTCGCCGCGGGCGAGGGCGCTGTTGAAGAGCACCGCCCCGTCGAGATCCTGCACAACTTTGACCCGGGTCGCGTCGGTGGCAGTAAGCGTGAGGGTTTGCGCCGCCTCGGCCTGCACCGTTGTCGTCGGCTGCGCGGCCTGGGCCGGCTTGCCCGCCGAGTGGGAGAACAGCACATTGATAAGCAGGATGATTATGACGATGGCCACAATGGCCGCACCACCGAGCAGGCCGAACTTGAGCATCAACGCCTGATCCTGCGCCGAGCGGCCGGCCGGCACCGCCTCGCCGCTCTCCTGGGTACGGGTGGCTTCCGTGAAGTCAACGCGACCGAAAACCTCGCGCCGGGCCGGCTTGCCCTCGGAGAGCACGGAGTTCAAGTCGCCGACCAGACGATCCGGGTCGAGTTCGAGGTAGTGCGCATAGGAGCGCAGAAAGCCACGGATGTACAGGGGCGGCAGATCAATATCGAAGGAGTTGGCTTCGAATTTCTGGAGATAGTCGCCGCGAATCTTGGTGGTTTCCGCGGCTTCGCGGATGGAAATGCCCTTGCGTTTACGTGCCTCCTCAAGCCTTTCGCCGATGGTCTGCATGGTGGTCTGTTAACTGGGTTTGGCGGGTTTTGGAAAGTCTAATCGCGATTCAGGGCTGGTAAGTATCGAGATCGACCAGGATTTCACGCGGCGAGGAACCGTTGTCAGGGCCAACAATACCCCTATCCTCCATAAGGTCCATGATGCGGGCAGCCCGGTTATAACCAATGCGCAGCTTACGCTGGAGGTTCGAGGTGGAAGCGCGCTTACTGGATTTAAGGACGTCCAGCGCCTGCTGGAAAAGCTCTCCGTCATCGCCCATTTCTCCGTCATCGTCTGCTTCGTCGCTCTCGTCGTCTTCACTCGCAGCTTTATCGATCCTATCTTTGAAGGATAGGTCGTATATGGGCAGACCGTTGCACTTCAGGAAATCGACAATGTCCTGAATTTCCTGGTCGGAAGTAAACGCGCCTTGGGCTCGGACGATTTTTGAAGTGCCGGGCGGAGTGAACAGCATGTCACCCCGGCCAATGAGGGTTTCGGCCCCCTTGCCGTCCAGGATGGTGCGGGAGTCCACCTGTGAGGCGACCTGGAAGGCGATGCGCGAGGGGAGATTGGCTTTGATGACGCCGGTGACGACATTCACCGACGGACGCTGGGTGGCGATGATGATGTGGATCCCCGCCGCGCGGGCGAGCTGGGCCAGACGGGCAATCGAGTTCTCGATTTCGGCCGGAGCGATCATCATGAGGTCCGCGAGTTCGTCGATGATGGCGACGATGTAGGGCAGGCGCTCGGGAATCTCGATCTCCTCAGTGACACCGTCCAACTCGGCCTGCTGCTCCGTGGGCGGGAATGCGTGCTTGGGATCCTTCTTGCGGTTGTTGAAACCGATCAGATTGCGGACATTGACTTTGGCAAAAATCTGGTAGCGCCGTTCCATCTCGTTAAGCAGAATCTTGAGCGCCGCCGGCACTTTCTTTGGTTCGGTAACAACCGGAATGAGCATGTGCGGCAGGGTATTGAACACCTTCAATTCGACCACTTTCGGGTCCACCATGATGAGCCGCACTTCTTTCGGGCTTTTCGAGTAGACGATCGAGGCGACAATCGAGTTGATGCAAATGGATTTGCCTGAGCCGGTCGCGCCGGCGATGAGCAGATGCGGCATCTTGGTCAGATCCGAGACAAGCGGCTTGCCGCTGACGTCCTTGCCGAGGGCGATCGGCAATTCGCGTTTCTCGTCATTCCAAGTTGAGCTTTCAAGAATTTCGCGCAGGCCGACCGGGGTGGATTTTTGGTTGGGCACCTCGACGCCTACGGCGGCCTTGCCGGGGATCGGGGCGAGGATGCGCACCGACTGTGCGCGCATGCCGAGGGCGATGTTCTTGTCGAGGCCGGAGATTTTCTCCACGCGCACACCTGCGGCCGGCACTACCTCATAGCACGTGATAACAGGGCCGACGTGGACTTGGCCGAGTGTCACCTCAACGCCGAATTCACCGAGAATACGCATGAGATTCGCAGCATTCTGCTGGTGCTCCTCCTCGCTGTTTATAATGTCTGATTTAACCTGCTCCTTAAGCAGCGTAAGGGGGAACGGGACGTAATCCTTGTCATCACTTTGCAACAGGGCGATCTTGGATTTCTTAGGTTCCTCGGGTTTGACGATATTGAGCTCGATCTTGCCCGCGGCCGCCGCCAACGGTTTGGGATCGGTGGCGGGATCGGCGGCCTTGAGGGGCGGACGGGTCACGCTCTTGAGCACGGGGGTTTCGGCCGCGCCGGGCATGAAGCGGGCGCTCGCCGATTTGGCCTGTTCGCCCAACGGGTCAGCGGAACTTGGAACGACCATCCTCTTGGACATGCCCGGGGCCAGCGGGGGGGTGGTGACCGAGGCCGGCTTGGTCGCAGCCACAGGGGCCGCCTTCTGTTTGGCCGCTTCCTCGCGCTGCCGGCGCAATTCGTCAGCCTGGGCGGCCTTGAGGGCTGCGCGCTTCTGCCGCCACTCGGTAAAATTGTGCATCAACCGCCCGATCTCAGCGGCAATGTCCCGCGTGAAGATGAAAAGCATGCCGAGCAGGTAAACGGTGCCGAGGATCAGCGCGGCGCCGAAAACGCCGAGACTGTCCTTGAGCACGGTCAGGTAGATGAGAGCACCCAGCAGACCGCCGGGGCCGGCCGTGAAGACGGCCTTGTTGGTGAAGAACGTCTCCTGCATTGCGACCAGGGCGGAAAACGAGATGAGGCAGCACAGCATCGCAACCAGCCGGGTGGTGGCGAGGCTCCGGGCGCTCCGCAGGTAGATGTAGGTCATCCAGAACAGAAAAACCGGGAGGAGCCACGTCGACACCCCCATCAAGTGGTAGGACCACCAGGAGAATTCTGCGCCGATAACGCCGACTAGGTTCACACTCGTGGGATTCGTCGTGTTCTGGATGGATTGCTCCGGTTTGAAATCCACGAGTGCCACGGCCAGCAGAATGCCGATCACGAGGCACGTGAAAGCGGCCAGCCAGTGCGGGCGATGGCGCGGTCCTTCGAATGACGGCGTATCCTTGTCCTTTGGATTTGAACTCTCCGCTTTGGGCATTTGAGTGTGAGCCCAATTATTGCAGGTCCAACCGGTCGGAGGGTCAACGTAAAATCCCCCGGAGGGAAATGCAGCCAAACTATTTATCTCCAACACATGACGCCATTGCTCCAATTCAAGCCGATTTATCAGGAACGCGTGTGGGGCGGCCGGGCACTCGAGAGTTATCTGGGACGGAAATTGCCCGCGGGCGGGCCGATTGGCGAGAGCTGGGAATTGGTGGATCGCGCCGAGGCGCAATCGGTGGCCGTGGACGGGCCGTGGGCGGGAAAAACTTTGCGCCAGCTGATTGAAACACACCCGGTGGAAATCATGGGGCCAGCCTGGCCCAAAGAGCGGCCGTTTCCGATCCTCGTCAAATGGCTCGACTGCCGTGACCGGCTCAGCGTGCAGGTGCACCCGCCGGCCGGCATCGCCCCCAAGCTGGGCGGTGAGCCGAAGACGGAGAACTGGTTTTTCGGACGATGCGATGCAGGAGCCGCCGTTTATGCCGGGCTGCGGGCCGGAGTGACGCGCGAAAGTTTTGAGCAGGCGATCGCCGCCGGCACGGTCGACCGCTGCCTCGAACGGCTGGCGGTGCACGACGGTGATTCGTTGCTGATCCACAGCGGCACGATGCACGCGATCGATGCCGGCAATGTGATCCTCGAAATCCAGCAAAACTCCGACACGACCTACCGCGTTTACGACTGGGGCCGGCTGGGTCTCGACGGCAAACCCCGGGCGCTGCATGTGCGCGATTCACTCGAGAGCCTCAGTGCCAACACCGCCGGGCCGCCGCGTCTCATTCGCAGCGCGGAGCAGACCGATGTGCTGGTGCAATGCCACGAGTTCAGCCTCCGGCGTGAAAGGTTGGCGGCGGGGCGCCGGATTTCATTTGCTGCGGGCGAACAGCCGCGAATCCTGTCGGTGGTCGAGGGGGAATTGGAATGCGGGCCGGGCCCGGGGCAGGCCTTGAAACTGGGCGACAATGTATTGCTGCCCCAAGCGGGGGAGTTTTCCTTCAGCGCGAAAAACCAGGCGGTCGTACTGGTAACGGAAAATTTCCGCCACTGATGAAAGCCTGGACCAATGACTATCGCGCCCGGCGCGGAGGGGTGCTGGTCAAACTATTGCTGGTGCTCGGAATGCTCTTTGCGTTTGGGGCGATCCTGTGGGTGACGTTGCTCCCGGGTCTGGTGGCTTCCAGGATCCATGACAAGACGGGCTTTGGGGTGAAAGTGGACACTCTGTCGGTGAATCCATTTACCGCCGAAGTGGTGATCAAGGGCCTGGTCCTGAAGAATCCCGACGGCTGGCCGGTGGAGGAGTTTGTCGATCTCCGCGAATTCCGGGCCGAGGCGAATCTGCTTTCACTGATATCCGGCCGTCTGGTGGTTCAGGAAGCGGTGATCGACCTGGCGCAGGTCACCCTGGTCAAGAACCAGCAGGGTCTGCTCAACGCAGCCGTTTTCAACCAGGGTCTTGCCGCCAATGGCACAGCGGGCCAGTCGGGGCCTGGCGGGACCAGGCGCCAATTCCTGATCAAACACCTGGTGCTCAAAACCGGCAAACTTGTCTACGTCGACCATTCGAGACGGAAGCCGGTGCGCAAGGAATACACTCTCAACCTCAACCGCGATCTGCGGGACGTCGACAGCATGGCCAAGATCGTCACCCCCGTGACGGGGTCGGCCGTGGGGGAGACCATTGGCGGCATATTTGTGAGCAACCCGGACACTCTCAAGGATGTCACGGGTGCCCTGCAGGATGCGGGCAGGAGGACCGGGGAAAAATTGAAAGGATTGCTGGACTCGCTTGATAAGAAGCGACCTTAGGCTATGGTCCGCGTTTCCCATGAGTGAAACCTCCCCACCGCCTGAAGCCAAAGACACCGCCCAACCTGCCGCGCCGGCCGAAAACGCGCCGAAGCTGGAGGAACAACTGGCGGCCGCGAAGCTGGAGGCTGCAGCCAATTACGACCGGTTTACGCGCGCGATGGCCGATCTGGAAAATTTCCGCAAGCGCACCATGCGCGAGAAGGAGGAGCTGCGGCTGTTTGCCGTCTCCGGCTTGATGGAGGACGTGATTCCCGTCCTCGACAATCTCGGTCTTGGTCTCGCGGCGGCGTGCCAGAAGAATGACGTCAAGGCGATTGTCGCCGGCGTAACGTCGGTGCTCGAGCAATTCAAGGGCACGCTCGTCCGTCACGGCATGAAGGAACTCAATCCGGCGGGCCAGCGCTTTGATCCCAATTTTCACGAGTGCATCTCGCATCAGCCAAGTGCAGAAATTGCCGAGGAACATGTGATGCAGGTGGTGCGGCTCGGCTACACCTTGAACAACCGTTTGCTCCGACCGGCCTCGGTGGTCGTCTCCAGCGGACCGGCCGAAGCAACCAAAGCCTGATCCCCCACCATGGCTGCCGGACACAAACAGGATTATTACGAATTGCTCGGCGTGGCCAAGAACGCGACCGAGGACGAGTTGAAGAAGGCCTACCGCAAGAAGGCCGTGCAATATCATCCGGACAAGAATCCGGGCAACAAGGAGGCGGAGGAGATGTTCAAGAAAGTCTCTGAAGCCTACGAGGCGCTCAAGGATCCGGAAAAACGCGCGGCCTACGACCGATTCGGCCATGCCGCCTTCCAGCAGGGCGCCGGGCCACGGGGCGGTGGCGGCATGGGTGGAGCCGGCGGATTTCACGACCCATTCGACATCTTTCGCGAAGTCTTCGGCCAGGGTGGGGGCGGGGGCGGCGGCGGGGTTTTCGAGGAGTTTTTTGGCGGAGGCAACGGAGGCGGCCCGGGCCGCGGCTCGGATTTGCGTTACGATATCGAGATCACCCTCGAGGAAGCCGCCCACGGTGCGGAAAAGGAAATTTCCTTCCGCAAGCTGGGTGAGTGCGGGCATTGCCATGGCAGCGGTGCCGAACCGGGGTCAAAGCGCACGACCTGCCCGACCTGCCGCGGTGCCGGCCAGGTGACGACCTCGCGCGGTTTTTTCCATGTACGGCAGGTTTGCCCGACGTGTCATGGCTCCGGCAACCGCTTCGAAAAGGTGTGTTCCAAGTGCAGCGGCGAAGGCCGCGTCAACGAGACAGCCAAGATCAATGTTCGAATACCGCCCGGGGTTGATACCGGAAACAAGCTGCGTTCGACCGGCAACGGGGAAGCCGGGGCGGGCGGCGGCGAGGCCGGTGACCTCTATATTGTCGTTCACGTCAAGGACCACGAAGTCTTCGAACGGCAGGGGGACGACCTGTTCTGCGAGATCCCGATCAAATTCACTCTCGCGACATTGGGCGGCACGATTCAGGTGCCGACGCTGCAGGGCAAGGCCACGTTGAAGATCCCCCCGGGGACACAGTCGGGCACGACCTTCCGGCTCAAGGGCCGGGGCATGCCGCATCTGCGCGGCAGTGCCCATGGCGACCAGTTGATCCGCGTACACGTCGAGGTGCCGTCGCATCTCACCGCGGAACAGCGGAAACTCCTGGAAGAGTTCGCCCGGGTGAGCGGCGACACGGAGGAGCCGATGGCCAAAAACTTTTTCGACAAGGCGAAGAAATTTTTCTGAACCCACCGGTCGCTGATGCTTTAAACTTTGGTCATCGCGCGGCCGCCTGCGGATCATGGCGGGGGACGGTTTGGCTAATCCAATTGTGGTGGTGAACGATCAGCGGAGAAATCGGTCATTTGGTCTCGACCGCCGGGCGCGCGGTCGGCTCGCCCTGGAGGTAATCCATGATGTTGGGCAACTCCTCGCGGGTGAGCACCCGTTCGTGGTTGTAGATGCGGGTCAAGTCCTCCTTGTTGTGGCGCTCCAGGTGGCGGGTATGCCAGAGCATCCACCAGGACCACGTCACGTTGTTCTTAAAGCATTCCTCCGGATCCGGCAACGTGCCGCATTCATGATAGCAGAGGGGAATGGCCTCGCCGTGGATGGATTTTACCTTGTCGAACAACGATTGCTGGATGCCCTTGCCATAAGAATCGCCCCCGGCGATGTCGTAGTAATTCCGGCCGGGATCGAAATCCGCCTGGGGCTTTCCACAGTGGCAAAGCACCCAGATGAGATTGTCGAGTTTCCGTTCCTTGGTGAAATAATCAAACATCGTCCGCCACAGCTTCACGAAGCGTTCGCCGCCGCCTTTGCCGTACCAGAACCAATTCCCGTCACACTCATGCATCGGCCGCCACAAAACCGGCACATGGGCGTCCCGGAGCACGGTCAGGTGATCGGCAATCCGTTTGAGATCGCTCCACATCGCGGCGTTCTCCGGGGTTCCGGGCTGAAAGCAGCGATCGATGTCGATTGTCAGCTTGCTTTGCTCGTAGCCTTCGCCTTGGGATGGCGCTCCCCAATGCCACATGATGGTGGGAATGCCGCCGGCTTTCCACCAGTCGATCGCCAGTTGGCTCTCGTGTTCGTTCTCCGCCTCGTGAATGTAATCCTGGCCCCGAATCGCGGGGTATTTGCCGGTAATCCGGTGCACGGTTTCAATCTCATCCGAGCCAAACGGAACCCACATCTGGCCGGAAAGGGTCTTCCTGCCATACATCGCGTGCAGGAAGTTCAGCAGGGCTCTCGCTTCCGGGGAAGCGTTGGGCGTCACCGGAGTGGCTGCGGCCGCCGAGGAAGTGCCCAGCGCCACGGCGCAGAGCAGGCAAAGGATTCCAAAAATTGGATTTTTCATCTCAATCTCATTTCAAAATCGGGTCCGCGAAACGCGGCAGGCAAATTCAGCATGACTTTCCTGAGGTTGTTGCAATGCGGCGTCTCGCGTAGCTGGGCAAAAGAAAAAACGCGCCGCCCCGTGGACAACGCGGCGCGGTCTTGCCCTTAAACACTCATTGACCGATAAACATAACGTCCAGGATCTGCGGACCGCCGCTACCCGCGCGACCACGTCCTTCGCCTCCTTGTGGGGCTGAAGCTGCCGGTGCTGCGGAACCCGCAGACCCCGGGGCTGAGGCCGGCACGAGCGCCGCCGAAACCTGTGGCGCAGGGGCC
Organism: uncultured Oleiharenicola sp.; assembly: GCA_964492635.1. Classification (GTDB taxonomy): domain Bacteria; phylum Verrucomicrobiota; class Verrucomicrobiia; order Opitutales; family Opitutaceae; genus Lacunisphaera. Next base: position 471 of record CAZBLQ010000031.1, on the reverse strand, counting down.
GAAGCGCCCGCCAGGGCTGCGGGATCAGCTTCCCGCGCAATCACAATGATATGATCGCTCTTGGCATCCAGCGTGCAGGTTTTGCCGCCAGCTTTGGTTTGCACCGTTGCCTCCAGAACAAATTCCGTGGGGCTGTTTTCCTTGATGACGGAAAGCGTGCCGTTGCCGTGCGAACTAAACGCCTCCATGGTGTGAGGATTAAAGGCGGCACCGTCGCTGCCGCCGGCCAAAGGCAGGGTGGTGATGATTTTGCCATCGATCGCGCTGAGAATGACACAGGCAGGCGTACCGCCTTTCTCCCCCCGGCACATCGCGAAAAGAATGTGGTTCTTGGCATCGATGGCCAGACCCGCCGGCCGGGCACCTTTTTCGCCCAGGTCGAAATGTCCGGTCACTTTGAGGGTTTTGGCGTCCATCACGGCGATGTGGTGCTGGTTGGCCACGTCAAAATAGAGATGGCCCTCGCCGTCC